>NZ_JBHWWF010000058.1:0-33049 GCF_042736455.1 Streptomyces sp. NPDC060064 | reverse complement strand
TTCGGCTTTCCGGCGGTTCCGACTCTATCAGATCCTTTCGGGCCTGACTCCCAGTCAGCGGGATTTGTCTTTCCGGCTGTTGGGCCGTTCCGACGAGTGAGACTTTAGCGGAATCCTGCCCCCCGACGCTAATCGGGGTTGCGCCCATTCGAACGCGGATTCCTCATTTCACAAAAGCGCACAGAAAGTCGGGCGACGGAGTGTCGCTCGCTTGTAGTGGGTCTTGCGGAATGGCTGTCCGGGGACCGGCCGAAGTCGGTGCTCACGTCGGACAACTCGGAGAACACTACGGATGCCCGTATGTGCTGTCAACCTCGGGCCCGGCGGCGTACTCTCGAGCGCATGACAACGCGTACGTGCTTCCTTCAGTGGTGGGCCGCCTGACGGCGGCCGGCACTTGCGCATGCACTCAACGGCCGCCGCTTCGGCGGCCGTTCTCGTTACTCCCCTCCGGGAGTCCGGCCGCTCGGCGCGGCGGCTCCCATCAGGATCGGAGAGCGGGATGACGCGGATCTTCAGCGGTATCAAGCCGACAGGGCATCTGACCCTGGGCAACTACCTCGGGGCCCTGCGCAGGTGGGTCGAGGTCGATCAGCATCAGTCGGACGCGCTGTTCAGTGTGGTCGACCTCCATGCGCTGACCATGGAGCACGATCCGGCGCGGGTGCGCAGACTCAGTCGGCAGGCCGCGACGCTCATGCTGGCGGCGGGCCTGGATCCGGAGCGGTGCACCGTATTCGTACAGAGTCATGTGGACGAGCACGCGCGGCTCTCCTATCTGCTGGAGTGCACGGCGACGGACGGCGAGCTGCGGCGCATGATCCAGTACAAGGAGAAGGGCGCGCAGGCACGGGCCACCGGACAGAGTGTGCGGGTGTCGCTGCTGACGTATCCGGTGCTGATGGCGGCGGACATCCTGGCGTACGGGGCCGATGAGGTGCCGGTGGGTGACGACCAGGCCCAGCATGTGGAGCTGACCCGCGATCTGGCCGTGCGGTTCAACCAGAGGTACGGGCATACGTTCACGGTGCCGAAGGCAACGCATCCGCCAGTGGCGGCGCGCGTCATGGATCTGCAGAACCCCACCTCGAAGATGGGGAAGTCTCACGAGTCCGGGACCGGGATCGTCCATCTGCTCGATGACGCGGACATGGTGCGCAAGAAGATCATGCGAGCGGTCACGGACAGCGGGCGCGAGGTCGAGTACGACCGTGAGAGCAGGCCGGGGATCGCGAATCTGCTCGAAATTCTGGCGTCTTGCGAAGGTGGGAACCCGAACGAGTTGGCCGGTGTATATGAGTCGTACGGAGCGTTGAAGAAGGACACGGCCGAGGCGGTGGTGGAGTTGCTCAGGCCGGTCAGGGAGCGGCATGCCGAGCTGGCGGCGGATCCGGGACACGTCGATGACGTACTGAGGAAGGGGGCCGAGCTGGCCAGGGGGATGGCGCGACCGAGGGTCGATGCCGCCTATCGGGCGATCGGGCTGCTGCCCGCGTAGCCGCAGACGGGAGACAGGGGGTGCGGCTGCTCCCGCCGCCGTGGCGCCACGGCGGCGGAGTAGCGGCGATCTCAGCCGTTGCCCGAGGCGAGCTCACGGCTGCGGTCGCGAGCCGCTTCGAGGGCGGCGATGAGGGCGGCACGTACACCGTGGTTCTCGAGTTCACGGATGGCGCTGATCGTGGTGCCTGCGGGGGAGGTGACTGCTTCACGGAGCTTGACGGGGTGTTCGCCGCTGTCGCGGAGCATCACGGCGGCGCCGATGGCGGCCTGGACGATCAGGTCGTGGGCCTGGGCGCGGGGGAGGCCGAGGAGGATGCCGGCATCGGTCATGGCCTCGACGAGGAAGTAGAAGTACGCCGGACCCGAGCCGGACAGGGCGGTGGCCGCGTCCTGCTGGGACTCGGGGACGCGGAGGGTCTTGCCGACGCCGCCGAAGATCTCCTCGGCATGGACGAGGTGTTCGCTGGTGGCGTGGCTGCCGGCGGAGATCACGGACATGCCCTCGTCGACGAGGACGGGGGTGTTGGGCATGACACGGACCACGGGGGTGCCTGCGGTCAGACGCTCCTCGATGAAGGAGGTGGTGATGCCGGCCGCGGCGCTGATGACCAGGCGGTCGGCGGAGATGTGCGGGGCAAGTTCGTCGAGGAGCTTGCCCATGTCCTGGGGCTTGACGGCCAGGATGAGGGTGTCGGCGCGCTTGGCGGCTTCGGCGTTGTTGACGGGCTCGACGCCGTAGCGGGTGCGGAGCTCTTCGGCGCGGTCGGCGCGGCGGGTGGTGACCAGTAGATCGGCGGGGCGCCAGCCGGCGCGGATCATGCCGCTGAGCAGGGCTTCGCCGATCTTGCCCGTGCCGAGGACTGCGACTGTCTGGGTCATGGCTCTGTTCACCTCGCCGGTGGGGATACGTGCCGTCATCCTCGCACCGGGGGCGTGGCTGTGCCGGGCTGTCCGAGGGGCGGTACGGGTGAGCACCGGTCCGCGCCCTCGGACGCCAGGGCCCTGACGGGAGCCGTCGGGACTGACAAGAGCCGCCGGGAATGGCCGGAGCCGCCGGGACTAGAGGGCGCTGCGGGAGCGCCATTCGGACCAGGAGAGGTTCCAGTCGCCGTAGCCGTTGCCGGAGGCGACCTGGTCCTTGGAGTTGGTGACGCGTATGACGTCGCCCGGGATGATCTGCTCGTAGAAGCGGCGGGCGGTGCCGTCGGAGGGGAGGCCGATGCAGCCGTGGGTGACGTTGCTGCGCCCGGCGTAGATGTTGGCCTTCGGGTTCTCGTGGAGGTAGGTGCCCGAAGTCGTGAGGTGGACGGCGTAGCTGTAGTAGCCGGCATAGGCGTCGCCGAGGTTCACGGTTCGGGAGTCCATGAATACGCAGCGCTGCTTGTCCGAGACGACCATCGTGCCGTTCCAGGTATCCAGGCCTGGACGGCCCGCGGTGATGGGGATGGTCTGGGTGGCGCCGTCCTTGACCACGGTCATCCGGTGGGCGCGGACGTCGACCGTGGCCACCAGGGAGCGGGAGATGGTGAGGGAGCGGGAGAGCGAGTCGCCGGCCTTGACGGTGACCCGGGTGCCCGGCTTCCAGTAGGTCCTGGGGCGGAAGTCGACGCGCTGGCCGTCGTGGAGATTGCGGTCCTTGATCCAGGCCCAGGCGCCGGTGACTCCAGGGTTGGCGGTGACCGTGAGTTGGCGTTCCACGTCGGCGCGCTGGGACTTGGGTATCGGGTGCTTGAAGGTCACCGATATCGGCAGGCCGACGCCGACGGGCTGGCCGTCGGTGATATTGATGGTGGCGTCGGCCAGGTGGCCGAGGGTGGCGGCGGACGGTGGGGTGGCCGTGGGCCGTGGTGCTTCAGGTGTGGAGTGGGCGGCGGGCCGGCGCGGTGGCGCCGCGACAGCGTCCGGTGTCCCGCCCGCGCCCGAGCAGCCGGTGATCGACAGTGCGCAGATCAGGCCGAGTACGGCGGCCCTGATGTGTCGTGGCATTGAGTTCCCCCCTGGGTCAGCTGATGGTCAGCTGTGTTGGTCCGGCTTCTGTACGCATGGGAAGGGAGGCAGGTTGCACCTGGGGCGGGGATGGTTTTCCGTGGAACCGGCGAGGCGCCGGGGCTGTCCTACCGCTCGTGACGGAGGAGGAATTCGACGCCTTCTACGCGAGCGCCTTCCCCCGGCTTGTGGGGCAGCTGTACGCGTTGACGGGCGATCACGGCGAGGCGCAGGACGTGGTCCAGGAGGCGTTCGTTCGGGCCTGGGACCGGCGTGCCTCATTTCTGGCGGAGTCGGCTCCCGAGGCGTGGATCCGTACGGTCGCGATGCGCCTCGCGGTCAGTCGCTGGCGGCGGGCGCGGCGGTGGCTGGAGCTGGTGCGGCACCATCCGCCGGCGGACCGTACGCCGGGGCCTGGGCCCGAACACACCGTGCTCGTGGAGGCGTTGCGGAAGCTGCCCGAGGCGCAGCGGCAGGCGGTGGTGCTGCATCATCTCTGCGATCTGAGCATTGAGCAGATCGCCGTGGAGACAGGTTCACCGGCCGGTACGGTCAAGGCGAGGCTGTCGCGCGGTCGGGCCGCCCTTGCCAGGTTGTTGTCTCCCGGGGAGTCTGCCGACGAGGACGAGAGGGAGGGCAGCCATGTCTGAGACCGGTCGCGAGCAAGACGGACTCGACTCCGCGCTGCGTGTCCTCGCTGCCGGTGCGGAGGCGCAGCCGTCGCTGTCGGGTGGTCAGATCCGGCGGCGCGGCGAGGCGCGTGGACGTCGTCGGCGGGTGGTCGGGGCGACGGCGGCGGCCGTTGCGCTGATCGCCGGTGTCGCGGTCGGGGTGCCGCAGCTGATGAGGGCGGACGAAGCACGGCGGTCGCCTGCGGCGGTGCCGCCGAGCCCGTCCGTGTCGGTGCGGGCGCCGGCAGCCACCATCGAGCGCCGCACGGGGACGCTGACGGTCACCAAGGACGGCGTGCAGCCCCGTTCGATGGTCGTGTTCCTGGGCAAGGTCGCCCCGGGCCGGCTGACAGTTGTGGACAAGTCCCCGAAGCGCAAGGTGCCCGCGGAGACGATCGGCATGGGCGACTACGTGCTCAACGCGAGCTGGGTGGTGGAGCTGTCCAGGCCTGATGGCACCGCCTTGTTCGTCACCCAGTCCCTTTCGGACAAGAACTTCTCCAAAAGCATGATCGGAGTGGGTTCCCTGGATGCCAAGTGGCTCTACGACCAGCTCGCGGTCGGGGACGTCATCGCCCTGAACTAGGCGGTACGGCGGCGGAGCGTCGCCGCGCCCAGCGTCAGGACCAGGACCGCGCAGGCCGCGACGATCAGGACGTCGCGGGTGAAGTCTGCGGTGGCGTCCGGGTGGCCGAGGACCTGGGTCATGGCGTCGACGGCGTACGACATGGGCAGGACGTTCGAGATGCCTTCCAGGACGGGCTGCATCTTCTCGCGCTGAATGAACAGGCCGCAGAGCAGCAGCTGCGGGAAGATCACGGCCGGCATGAACTGGACGGCCTGGAACTCGGAGGCCGCGAAGGCCGAGACGAAGAGGCCGAGCGCCGTACCGAGCAGGGCGTCGAGAAGTGCGACGAGCAGCAGGAGCCAGGGCGAGCCGATGACGTCCAGGCCCAGCGCCCAGAGCGCGAGGCCGGTGGCGAGGAGGGACTGGACGACGGCGACGAGGCCGAATGCCAGGGCGTAGCCGCCGATCAGGTCGCCTTTGCCGAGCGGCATGGCGAGCAGTCGTTCCAGAGTGCCCGAGGTGCGTTCGCGCAGGGTCGCGATGGATGCCACCAGGAACATCGTGATCAGCGGGAAGATGCCGAGCAGCGAGGCGCCGATGGAGTCGAAGGTCCGCGGGCTGCCGTCGAACACATAGCGCAGCAGGAAGAGCATCACGCACGGCACGAAGATCATCAGTGCGATGGAGCGCGGGTCGTGGCGCAGCTGGCGCAGGACGCGGGTGGCGGTGGCGAGGGTGCGTGCGGTGCTCATCGGGCGTTCTCCTGAAGTGCGTCGGCCTCATCGGCGCCGGCCTGACGGGTCTTGGCCTGACGAGCGTTGGCCTGACGAGCGTTGGCCTCGTCGACCAGGTGGAGGAAGGCTCCCTCGACCGTTGCGGAGCGGGTGCGGGAGCGCAGCAAGTCCGGGCTGTCCTCGGCGAGGATCTCGCCTTCCCGCATCAGGAGCAGGCGGTGGCAGCGCTCGGCCTCGTCCATGACGTGGGAGGAGACAAGGATCGCCGCGCCGCGTTCGTCGGCGAGGCGATGGAAGAGGTCCCACAGATCGCGGCGCAGAACGGGATCGAGGCCGACGGTCGGTTCGTCGAGGACGAGGAGTTCGGGTGTGCCGAGCAGGGCGACGGCGAGGGAGACGCGGGTGCGCTGGCCGCCGGAGAGCCGGCCGGCGAGTGCGTCTGCGTGCGAGGTGAGGTCGACGTCGGCGATGGCGCGGGCGACGTGTTCGCGCCGGGCGTCGCGGTGGCGACGGCCTGGCTGCAGCACGGCGGCGAAGTAGTCGAGGTTCTGGCGGACCGTCAGGTCGTCATAGACGGACGGGTCCTGGGTGACGTAGCCGATGCGGGAGCGGAGTGCGGCATCGCCCGCCGGTTTGCCGAGGATTTCGAGGGTCCCGGTGACCTTGGCCTGGGTGCCGACGATTGCGCGCATCAGGGTCGACTTGCCACAGCCGGACGGTCCGAGCAGGCCGGTGATCCGGCCGGGCGGGACGGTGAAGTCGATGCCGCGCAGGACGGTGCGGTCTCCTCGTACGACAGTGAGGCCGCGGGCCAGGACGGCAACCCCGAGAGAATTCATCATGTGATGAATAATGCTCCTGGAGCTCTGCCGCGTCAAGAGATGGGGGGTGCGTCAGGGGCATCCCCCATGGCGTTCCCGGGGATGAGCGACGGACCGTGGACATATGAGCCACAACAGTGAGATCTCGAAGGCCGAGAGGCGGCGGCTCGCCGTCGCCGCGGCGACGCTCGGGCCATGGCGCGCCGCCGCGGCAGTCGGTGCGCTGGGCGGCAGCGTCACCCTCGTACTCGGCACGATCGGCGACGGAATCGGACTCGGCGTGCTGGCCGGTGCGTTGTCGGTCGCGCTGATGCTGTTCTTCATGGTCGGCGGCGCGGGCGCGGTGCTCGGCGACCGGCCGGGCGCGGGCGCCGGTGACGACCGCCGGATACGGCGCTGGGCCGCGGCCCACCCGTGGCGGGTCGCGGCCGTGCCCGGCGCCCTGATGGTCGCCACCGATGTGGTGGTACAGCAGGCGCTGACCGCGCGGGGGCTGTTCGGCAGCCTGTGGGACGGGCTGTGGCTGGGGGCGCTGGTGGTCGGTGTCGTGGGGCTGGCCGGGCGGTTCTCCCGTAAGCGGGCCTGAGCGGCCGGCGCTCAGCCCGCGCCCGGGATCAGCGGGATCGCGGCGGACGGCAGGCCGCCGGCGGCAGGAAGCGATACGGCTCTACAGGGTGGATGTCCCGGGCGCGCGGAAGGTGACCGTCAGGTCGACGGCGTACGCCTCCTCGACGACACCGTCCGGGAAGACCGCGAGCAGCTCGGCGCGCTCCCGGGCGAGGAAGGCGGCTGTGGCCTCCTTGCCCAGCACCAGGAAGAGGGAGTGGCTGCCGAGGTTGTCGAGATGGGTGTCGAGCGAGACCTGCCGGCTCCAGCGCACCCGGCGTGTCACGGAGTCCAGTCCGTCCGGCAGGCGCCGGCGGCGGCCGGCTGCGCCATGAGCCGCGCCGTGTGCCTGGCGACGGATGCGCTCGTCCTGTGCGGCGATCCAGGAGACGTCGGGGTCCGAAACGTTCCACCACAGGGCGAGCGCGCCGCCCGGCCGCAGCACCCGCAGAGCCTCGGGAGCGGAACGGGCCGGGTCGGTCCAGTGCCAGGACTGCGCGTACGTGATGAGGTCGGCGCAGCCGTCGGCCAGCGGCAGCGCGTCACCGAGGCCCCGGACGAGCGGGATGTCAGGGAGGCCGCGGCGCAGCTGGTCGGCCATGCCGGGACCCGGCTCCACGGCGGTGACCCGGGCGCCGCGGTCACGCAGCAGCCGCGTTGCTATACCGGTGCCCGCGCCGACGTCGATCACACGGGAGCCCTTGAGCGGACGGCCGGTCAGCTCCTCGACCGTGTCGAAGAGCGCGGGCGGGTAACCGGGGCGGGCGGCGTCGTACTGAGCGGCGGCCGAGTCGAAGGAGAGTGCGCGCAGCGGGCGATCCGTCATGCGCCCATCCTCACCGGGACGCACCTACTTACGCTTGGCCTTGGCGCCCTTTCCCTTACGGGCGGCAGGGTTGCCGGTGCGCTTACCGCGGCGCTTCTCGTACTGGCTGCGGGCCGTCTCGTACTCCTCGCGTCGCAGCTTCTCGCCCGGCGCCTCGGCGAGGGAGCGGAAGAAGTACGCGAGGAGCGCGCCGACGAAGCCGATCGCCTTGAGGCTGCGCAGCGCATCCTCGGTGGCGGTGCCGGTGGGGCGCCGCGTGAAGCTCTCCCAGGTCTTGCGGAAGGCGACGGCGCTGCAGATCGCGAACATGACGATGACCAGCATCTTGACGAAGCCGCCGACGTCGGCGATCTCCAGGCCCTGGTAGCCGAGGCGCAGGACCAGACAGCCGGCGACGGCGGCGGTGAGCGAACCGACGGCAACGCCGACGCGGCGCAGCCCGTAGCCCCCGTCGCGGCCGGCCCAGGTCGTGCCGAAGAAACGGATGGGCTCGGGCTGCGGGCCGGTGCCGATAACGCCACCGCCACCGCCGCTGCCGGTGTGGCTACCGCTGTTCTCGCTCTGGTCGCTCTGCTCGCTCACGGGGTCGATTATCCCCGGGCGAGGCCGCCGTCCCGTCAGGAGCAGCGGATGGTGACATAGCCGTCGCTGCCGGTCTGCACATAGGCATCCGAGACGAACTGCCCGTTGGCGATGTTGTCCCAGATGTTGGTGGTGCCGTACGGACCGCTCACCGACTCGCCCGGCTTCTGGCAGTTGATCGGCACCCGGGCTCCGAGCGGGAGCACCTTGATGAGCCGGTAGTTGGTGCCGGGGCCGCTGCGGACGTTCAGCTGGCACCCCGGTGCGACCGGATAGCGCTTCGCCCCCAGCGACTCGTCCGCGGCGGCCCCGGCTGCCGCCGCGACCTCGACGCCCTTGACCCCGTTCTGTACTTCTTCAACAGCCATCCGACTCTCCCCCGTTGAAACGTGCTCTCTGTACGCCGCGCAGGCTAGCAAGCGCCCCCTGCATCGCACGCATCATCGACTAGGCTCCGTGCGTCGCGCTTGCGCACGAACGACACGGGGGTGGGAGATGCCACCGCTGCGCAGCACCGGGCAGTTCCCGGAAGCGGAGCATCCGGAATATGCCGGGCAGTACCGGCTCGAGGCATGCCTGGGCACAGGCGGCATGGGGGTCGTCCATCTGGCCACATCCGCCTCGGGGTTGCGCCTGGCAGTCAAGGTCATCCATGCCGACCATGCTTCGGATCCTGAGTTCAGAGCCCGTTTCCAGCAGGAGGTCACGGCTGCCCGCCGGGTCAGCGGGGCCTTCACCGCGCCCGTCGTCGATGCCGACCCCGAGGCCGAACGGCCCTGGATGGCCACGCTGTTCATCGAGGGCCCGACGCTCGCGGAGCGCGTGAAGCGGAACGGGCCGCTGGATGCGGCGGAGCTGCGCAAGGCCGGCGCGGGACTGGCCGAGGCGCTGCGCGACATCCACCGTGCCGGCGTGGTGCACCGCGATCTCAAGCCGAGCAATGTGCTGCTGGCGCCCGACGGGCCCAAGGTCATCGACTTCGGGATCTCCCGTCCGGCGGACAGTGATCTGCGTACGGAGACGGGCAAGCTGATCGGTACGCCGCCGTTCATGGCGCCCGAGCAGTTCCAGCGTCCGCGCGAGGTAGGACCGGCCGCCGATGTGTTCGCGATGGGCGCCGTGCTGGTCCACGCGGCAACCGGACGCGGGCCCTTCGACTCGGACAGCCCGTACATCGTGGCGTACCAAGTGGTCCACAACGAACCGGACTTGGCAGGTGTGCCGGAGGATCTCGTACCGCTGTTCCGGCGCTGCCTCGCGAAGGACCCGGCGGACCGGCCGACTCCGTACGAGCTGATGATCGCGCTGCGTGCCTCCTCGCCGTCGGCCTCGTACGACACCCAGGCCTACATACCTGCGCAGCGGACGCCGGACCCCCGGGAAAGCGCGCCGCGTGGCCTCGCGGCCGTAATCCGGACCGCCCCCCGGGCCTGGCGCGGCAAGAAGATCCGGTGGGTGGCCGCCGCGCTCGCGGTACTGGTCACGGCCGGAATCGTGACCGTACGCGCGGTGGCGGACGGCGACAGCGCGGGATCCGCGCCCGCCTCACCGCGCGCGGAGCAGCGCTTCCACCCCTGGAGCGTCCCGCTGCGCGGCGGGGACGCGGAGAACAGGACTCCGGTCTGCGCTTCCGCGGGCCCGGCGCTGTACTGCACGGCGCCCGGGATCAAGGCCGCCCGGCTGAGCCCGAACGACGGCAGGATGCTCTGGGAGGCGAAGGCGGGCGGCAGCGCGACGCAGACCGACGCGGGCATGACACCCCTGCTCTCCGGAGGGCTGCTGCAGGTCGTGACGCCCGGCGGGGGCCGTCTTGAGGCGCTCGACCCGAAGTCGGGCGAGGTGCGCTGGGACCTGGACATCTCGCCGTACTCGACCGTCCGGCACGCCGCCGATGTGGTGCTGCTGGTGACGGACGGCGGACTCGTGCGGGCCGTCGACGCCACGACGGGCAAGGAGCGCTGGACCCGCCAGCGCGGCGGACGCGGCACCCAGTGGGTCTCCTCCCCCGGCGACGACGGACCGGCCCTCGCCGCGACACCCGCCACGAACGGGGCGTCCACGCTGGTCAGCGCGGTCGACCTGACCAGTGGCGACCTGCTCTGGGAGAAGCGCGTCAAGGGGTCGCTGAGCCCGGTGCAGCTCGCGGGCGGCGCCCTGTATCTGCTCTCCGCCAACATCGACGGCTTCACGGACGCCGTCGTACGGCTCGACACGGCCGGCAAGTCCCGTACCGTCCGCCGCATTCCACTGTCCGCACCCGTCGACCAGGCCCAGGCTGCGGTGGCCGGTGACACCGTCTATCTGTCCGGCTCCGGAGGCTCCCTCCTCGCCGTCGACACCCGTGCCACCACCGGCACGAAGGCCGCTCAGCTCTGGCGGCTGGAGACCTCTGTCACCCACCTCTCGCGCCCCGCGGCCGGCGGACGCGCGGTCTATGTGACGGCCCAGGACGGCCGGCTGCTGGCCGTGGACGCCACCCGCGGCATGCTGCTCGGCCAGTCGAAGCCCCGTATGGACGACGGGCGTTACACCTTCGCGTCCGTACTGCCCACTCCTGTCGCCACCGACGGCAGGGTCGTTGCCGGCGCCCCGGACGGCTCGGTCTTCGCGCTCGATGCGCGGGACCCGGCGAAATGGTGAGCCAGGTCGAAAGACAGCTGCCCGCCGCCCCTTCGGGCGACGGGCACCACTGGACAAGCACCACTGTTCGTGAGGCCGACAGTTGAGCCGTAGTCAGCCGAGTCGGGACACGTCCCGGACCGCGCCCTTGTCCGCGCTCGTCGCCATCGCCGCGTACGCCCGCAGCGCCGCCGACACCTTGCGCTCACGCGATTTGGGGGCGTACACGCCGTCCAGCGCCTCGCGGCGGGTGGCCAGCTCGGCCTCGGAGACAAGGAGGTCGATCGAACGGTTCGGGATGTCGATACGGATGCGGTCGCCGTCCTCGACGAGCGCGATGGTCCCGCCCGAGGCCGCCTCCGGCGAGGCATGACCGATCGACAGGCCCGACGTACCGCCGGAGAAGCGGCCGTCCGTCACCAGCGCGCAGGCCTTGCCGAGCCCTCGGCCCTTCAGGAAGGACGTCGGATAGAGCATCTCCTGCATACCGGGGCCGCCCCTGGGGCCCTCGTAGCGGATGACGACGACATCGCCCTCCTTGATCTCCTTGCGGAGGATCTTGTCGACCGCCTCTTCCTGCGATTCGCAGACGACGGCCGGACCCTCGAAGGTCCAGATCGACTCGTCGACACCGGCCGTCTTCACGACACAGCCGTCGACCGCCAGATTCCCCTTGAGGACGGCCAGTCCGCCGTCCTTGGAGTACGCGTGCGCCGCGTCGCGGATGCAGCCGCCGGCCGCGTCCGTGTCCAGGCTCTCCCAGCGCTCGGACTGCGAGAAGGCGGTCGCGGACCGCACACAGCCCGGCGCCGCGTGCCACAGCTCGACGGCCGTCTCGGACGGCGAGCCACCCCGGACGTCCCACGTTTCCAGCCAGTCCTTGATGCTGGGCGAGTGGACGCTGTGCACGTCCTCATCGAGCATCCCGGCGCGGTAGAGCTCACCGAGGATGGCGGGGATGCCACCGGCGCGGTGCACATCCTCCATGTAGTACGTGCCGCCGGGGGCGACGTTCGGGGCGACCTTCGCCAGACACGGGACGCGGCGCGAGACCGCGTCGATGTCCTTGAGGTCGTAGTCGAGCCCGGCCTCCTGCGCGGCGGCAAGCAGGTGCAGGATCGTGTTGGTCGAGCCACCCATGGCGATGTCGAGTGCCATGGCGTTGTCGAAGGCGGCGCGGGTGGCGATATTGCGCGGCAGGACGGACTCGTCGTCCTGCTCGTAGTAGCGCTTGGTGATCTCGACGACGGTGCGGCCTGCGTTCTCGTACAGCGCCTTGCGGGCGGTGTGCGTGGCCAGCACCGAGCCGTTGCCCGGCAGCGAGAGGCCCATGGCCTCGGTCAGGCAGTTCATCGAGTTGGCGGTGAACATGCCGGAACAGGAGCCGCAGGTCGGGCAGGCGTTCTCCTCGATACGAAGGACATCCTCGTCCGAGACGTTCTCGTTGACCGCGTCCACGATGGCGTTGATCAGGTCGAGCTTGCGGACCGTGCCGTCGACGAGCGTGGCCTGGCCGGCCTCCATCGGGCCGCCGGAGACGAAGACGACCGGGATGTTGAGGCGCAGCGCGGCCATCAGCATGCCCGGCGTGATCTTGTCGCAGTTGGAGATGCAGATCAGCGCGTCCGCGCAGTGCGCCTCGACCATGTACTCGACGGAGTCGGCGATCAGGTCGCGGGACGGCAGCGAGTACAGCATTCCGGCATGGCCCATCGCGATGCCGTCGTCGACCGCGATCGTGTTGAACTCGCGCGGCACCGCGCCCGCCGCCAGGATCGCGTCCGAGACGATCCGGCCGACCGGTGCGAGGTGGGTGTGTCCGGGCACGAACTCGGTGAAGGAGTTGGCGACCGCGATGATCGGCTTGCCGATGTCCGCGCTCGCTACGCCCGACGCCCGCATAAGGGCGCGGGCGCCCGCCATATTGCGGCCGTGGGTGACAGTGCGGGACCTCAGCTCGGGCATCGTCGCTCGCTCCTCAATAGGGGTAGAACTCATTCGAGCGTACGCCGCCACTCCAAGATCTGGACAGCGCGTCCGTTATACGGGACGCCCGGCTCACGCTTCGGTCAGGTACCGCTGGAGCGTCGGGGCCACCATCGCCACGATCTCCTCCGGGTCCGCCGAGGCCAGCGGCTCCACCTTGATCACATACCGCAGGATCGCGATGCCGATCATGTGCGAGGCCGCCAGCTCCGCCCGGAACTTCGGATCCGGTACGTCCAGGTCCCCCGCCAGCCGTTCGAGCAGCCGCCGCAGCACGAAGCCGCGCAGCACCTTGGCCGCCGCCTCGTGGGTGAGCGCGGAACGGACGATCGCCAGCAGCGGGCCCCGGGTCGCCGGGTTCTCCCACACGCCGATGAAGTAGCGGGCGAGCCGCTCGCCGATGCCGTCGGTGCCCTGTCCCAGGATCGCCGGGATGACCAGCGCCGGCTCGAAGGAGACCTCGATGGCGGCCGCGAAGACCTCGTCCTTCGTACCGAAGTAGTGGTGGACGAGGGCCGGGTCGACGCCCGCCGCCTTGGCGATACCGCGGACGGTCGTCTTGTCGTAGCCACGCTCGGCGAACTCCGTACGGGCCGCCTCGAGGATCCGCTCCCGGGCGCCGGGGCCCTCGTCCGACTCCGTACGGGCCGGGCGCCCGCGCCGCCGCGGAGCCGCAGCGCCCGTCATGATCGGCTGATCCCCGACGCGGCCGAGGCGAGATGCAGCCGGGTGAAGGCGAGCGCCTCCGCCAGATCGGCTTCGCGTTCGGCGGCGGACATCGCGCGCCTGGTGTTGACCTCGATGACGACATGGCCGTCGAAGCCGGTACCGGCGAGGTGCTCGAGCAGCTCGGCACAGGGCTGGTTGCCGCGGCCCGGGACCAGGTGCTCGTCCTTCGCGGACCCCTTGCCGTCGGCGAGATGGACATGGCCGAGGCGGTCGCCCATCCGGTCGACCATGGCCATGGTTTCGGTGCGGGACGTCGCCGTGTGCGAAAGGTCGATCGTGAAGTGGCGGTAGTCCTCCTTCGTGACGTCCCAGTCGGGGGCGTACGCGAGCATCTCGCGGTCCCGGTAGCGCCACGGGTACATGTTCTCGACGGCGAATCGGACGTCCGTCTCGTTCGCCATCCGCCAGATCCCGCTCACGAAGTCACGCGCGTACTGCCGCTGCCAGCGGAACGGCGGGTGCACGACGACCGTCGACGCGCCCAGCTTCTCGGCGGCCGCCTGCGCGCGCTGGAGCTTCACCCAGGGGTCGGTGGACCAGACCCGCTGGGTGATCAGCAGACAGGGCGCATGAACGGCGTGGATCGGCACCTGGTGGTAGTCGGAGAGCCGGCGCAGGGCCTCGATGTCCTGGCTGACGGGATCGGTCCAGACCATGACCTCGACACCGTCGTAGCCCAGGCGCGCGGCAATCTCGAAGGCCGTCGCCGTGGACTCCGGGTAGACGGAAGCCGTCGACAGGACAACTTTCGCATCCGGGATACGCACCACTGGTTCTGCCACGGGAGACAGGGTACGGGCCCGCGCTAGCGGCTCGGGAGCTGGTCCAGGCGGGGCGGGAGCTGGTCCAGGGGAGGCGGGAGGTGGTCCAGGCGACGCAGAATCACGCCCTCACGCAGCGCCCAGGGGCAGATCTCGAGCGTCTCGACGTCGAACAGATCCATCGCACCCTCCGCGACCAGCGCCCCTGCCAGCAGCTGGCGGGCGCGGCCCTCCGAGACGCCGGGGAGCGCGGCACGCTGCTCGACTGTCATGGCGGCGAGTTTGGGGACCCACTCCTGCAGTGACTTACGACTCAGTTCCCGCTGCACGTACAGGCCCTCGGTGGAGCGCGCGGCGCCCGCGATACGGGCCAGCTGCCTGAAGGTCTTGGACGTCGCCACGACATGGTCCGGCTTCCCGAACCGGCGGAACTCGCCGACCCAACGGGCGATTTCGGTCCGCACATGGCGGCGCAGCGCCTTCACGTCCTGGGGGTCGGGCGGGTCGCCGGGCAGCATTGCCGCGGTCAGCCGGCCCGCGCCGAGCGGCAGCGACACCGCGGCGTCCGGCTCCTCGTCGATCCCGTACGCGATCTCCAGCGAACCGCCGCCGATGTCCAGGACCTGCAGCCTGCCGGCGGACCAGCCGAACCAGCGGCGGGCGGCGAGGAAGGTGAGCCGAGCCTCCTCCTCGCCGGTCAGCACGGCCAGATCCACGCCGGTCTCGGCCTTGACCCTGGCCAGCACCTCGTCGGCGTTGCCGGCGTCCCGTACCGCCGAGGTCGCGAACGGCAGCACCTGCTCGCAGCCCTGGTCCTCGGCGGCCTGCACCGCCCGCCCGATCGTCTCGATCAGCCGGGCGACCCCCTTGGGTCCGATCGTCCCGTCCCTGTTGAGAAGTTCGGCGAGGCGTAGCTCCGCCTTGTGCGAATGGGCGGGCAGCGGTCGGGCACCGGGGTGCGCATCCACCACCAGCAGGTGCACTGTGTTCGAACCGACGTCGAGGACTCCGAGTCTCATGGACCGAACGCTACTGCCGTCGCACGCATACCCTGGTGCTGTGCCAAAGACGAAAAAGGCGAAACCGGGCAAAGCCAAGCCCCCGCAGAAGCTCAAGCGCGACGAGAAGGGTCTGGATTTCGCGCGCGCGTGGGTCGAGTTTCCCGACCCCACCGACGACGAACAGGTCTTCCGCTGCGATCTGACCTGGCTGACCTCGCGCTGGAGCTGCATTTTCGGCAGCGGCTGCCAGGGCATCGAGGCGGGCCGCGCGGACGACGGCTGCTGCACGCTGGGCGCGCATTTCTCGGACGAGGACGACGAGAAACGGGTCGCCGAGCATGTTGCCCGCCTCACTCCGGAGCTGTGGCAGTTCCACGACGTGGGTACGGAGTCGGGCTGGGTCCAGACCGACGAGAACGACGGCGAACGCCAGACGCGCCGCTGGGAGGGCTCCTGCATCTTCCAGAACCGTCCGGGGTTCGCGGGCGGGGCGGGCTGCTCCCTGCACATCCTGGCGCTGAACGAGGGCAAGGAGCCGCTGGAGACGAAGCCGGACGTGTGCTGGCAGCTGCCGGTGCGGCGTACGTACGACTGGATCGAGCGCCCCGACGACACGAAGGTGCTGCAGGTCTCGATCGGTGAGTACGACCGGCGGGGGTGGGGCGCGGGCGGCCACGACCTGCACTGGTGGTGCACGTCGGCGACCTCGGCGCATGGGGCGGGGGAGCCGGTGTATGTGACCTACCGCCCGGAGCTGACGGAGCTGATGGGCAAGGAGGCGTACGACGTGCTGGCACAGCTGTGCGAGGCACGCTTGTCATCGCAGCTCCCACTGGTGGCGCCGCACCCGGCGGACCCGAAGAGGTAACGGGTTCTTGTGTCCCGGGCCCGGGGTGCGGGTTGCCTCCGGCGGGGTGCGGGGTCCTGTTGCCCGAGCCCGGGGTCGTCCGGTCTTGTTTCGGCGCGGGCTCCGGTGCCCCTCCGGGCTCGACTCCTCGGGGTCGGCGGCGTACAGGCTCTTGGTGCGTGACCCCGGTTTTGCCGCCAATCCCCTGTGGGGACGACCCTGCACGGCACCTCCCCACCCCGACGAGACAAGATCGCCCGCCCGCGGGGGTACAGCGGCTCGCCGGAGGAAAGCACCCACCGAACAGCAACCGACAACGCCCCCGGCCCACGCTCACCACATGACCGAGCAACTGAGGAAACCACCCACCGGACAGCAACCACCAACGCCCCCGGCCCACCTCAACCCCATGACCGAGCAACGGAGCAGGGCTCAGCCCGAGGGCGGAGGCGCGGATGCGGAGTCCGACTCCGTGGGGGACGGGTCCGGCGAGGTGGGGGCCGGCGTCGGGTCCGAAGGGGTCGGAGTCGGGGTCGGGGTCGAAGGCGGCGGGGTCGGGTCCGACGGAGGCGGCGACGGGTGAGACGGCGGCGACGGCGCGCCCCAGCCGTCGATCTCCACCACCGCTCCAGACGGGTCAACCCCCACCCGCGCGCTCCACGACCCCGCCGGCTCCCGTGCGTGGTCCACGGTGACGTAGATCGTGATCGACTCGCCCGGGCTCAGCGTGCCCGAGGAGCGGCTCATGTACAGCCACTGCGCGTCCGTCCAGGCCGACCACGTCACCGGGGTGCCGCCGGACGCCGTGAGCGTGATCCGTGTGGTGTCGCCGGACGGCTGCGCCTCGACCGTGAGGCGGCCCGGGCCCGCCGCGCCGGGTCGGGTCGGTGGCGCGGGCGTGCCCGCGCTGATGACCTCGACCGAGACGTCCGAGCGGCTGCCCGCCGTGAACCTCGTGTCCGCTTCCGCACGCGCGTTGCCCGCGTTCTCGTAGTGGTCGTACGGACCGCCGTCGAGCCCACCCCTCCGGTCCGCCTCGCTTGCGGTGACCGACACCCCGTCGTGCCCCTCCCCCGTCAGCGGCGCGCCCCGGTACGCCGCCCACAGGGCGAGCACCGGCGCCGCCACGACCGTCGCCACGACCGTGGTGGTCACCGCCCGCGCCCGCAGCCGGTCCCGCCGGGCCGCGTGGTCCTTCGGGTCCAGCGGGAAGCCGTCTGAGCCGAAGCGCGGCGCACCCGTACGGGCGCGCGGTACGTGCAGCATCGCGACGTACGCGGCGGCCCGCGGCGCCGCGACCAGCGGCAGCACGGCCGGGGTGACGGCCGACCCCGGCCACAGCCCACCCGCGCCGGCGCGCTCGGCAACGCGGCGGCAGCGCGGGCAGTCGTCGACGTGCCGGACCAGTTCCTGGCGGAGTGCGGCGGAGAGCAGCACCCGGTGGTCGTCGGTGAGCCGGGCGACGGCCGGGCAGTTGCCGGTCTCGACCACGGCGAGCGCGGCACGGGTGCGCTCCACCTCACAGGCCGCGGCGGCCAGCAGCTCGCGCGCCGCCAGAGCGTCCAGGCCGAGAACCGCGGCGACCTGGCGCACGCCGAGGCCGTGCCGTACGGCCAGTTCGAGGGCCTCGCGCTGTTCCGGGGTGGTACCCGCCGCCTCCGGCCAGGCCAGCAGCGACAGTTCACTGCGGCGGCGCTCCGCGGCCTCCTCGGAGACCCGCGGCCCGGCCTCCTCGGGGACGGCGGGCCGCGCGGGGCGTCCGGTGTGCGTCCCCTGCCGCATGCGCCGCTGCTCGGTCAGCCGGCGCAGACAGGCCCACCGCGCGAGCGCGTACAGCCATGCCTTCCGCTCGGCCTCGCCGGCCGGGCAGCGCCCGTACTGCCGCTCGGCGATGGCGAGTACGTCGCCGAGGAGCCCCGTCGCCGCGTCGTGGTCGCAGAGCACGGAGAGGCAGTAGGTGAACAGGCCGTCGAGATACGGCTCGTAGCGCGCGGGCGGGCGCTGCGCCGACGAACGGGGCGCGCGCCGGTGCGCCCGATGTGCGCCGGTGGTGTGCGTGGGTGGTTCCAGCCTGCTGCTCGTCACGTCGTGACCGTAGGCGCGCGACCGGATCCCGTTCATACCTCTTGAACACTTTTAATCCTTACGGGTGAACAGTTCGCCCGAAGGGGGACAGGAATCGTTAATTCCATCCCTAGTGGACCACCGGCGTTCGCCGGATGGCGACGCCCCGTCACGAGCAGAGACCGCGGCGACCGCGTTGTCAGTGGTCCCCGCTACGGTTTCCGCATGGCTGCCCGTACGAAATCCGCGAAGGACCGGCCGTCCTACCGCTGCACCGACTGCGGCTGGACGACCGCCAAGTGGCTCGGCCGCTGCCCCGAGTGCCAGGCCTGGGGCACAGTCGAGGAGTACGGCGCGCCCGCTGTCCGTACGACCGCGGCCGGCCGCGTCTCCACCGCCGCCGTCCCCATCGGCCAGGTCGACGGCCGGCAGGCGACCGCCCGCTCCACCGGCGTGGACGAGCTCGACCGGGTCCTCGGCGGCGGTCTGGTGCCCGGCGCGGTCGTGCTGCTCGCGGGCGAGCCGGGCGTCGGCAAGTCCACACTGCTGCTCGACGTCGCCGCCAAGGCCGCGAGCGACGACCACCGGACGCTGTACGTCACGGGCGAGGAGTCCGCGAGCCAGGTCCGCCTCCGCGCCGACCGGATCAACGCCCTGCACGACCACCTCTACCTCGCCGCCGAGACCGATCTCTCCGCGGTCCTCGGCCACTTGGACGCGGTCAAGCCGTCCCTGCTGATCCTCGACTCCGTACAGACCGTCGCATCGCCGGAGATCGACGGTGCGCCGGGCGGCATGGCGCAGGTCCGCGAGGTCGCCGGCGCCCTGATCCGCGCCTCCAAGGAGCGCGGGATGTCCACACTGCTGGTCGGCCATGTCACCAAGGACGGTGCGATCGCCGGACCGCGGCTGCTCGAGCATCTGGTGGACGTCGTGCTGTCCTTCGAGGGCGACCGGCACGCCCGCCTTCGTCTCGTACGGGGTGTCAAGAACCGCTACGGCGCGACGGACGAGGTCGGCTGCTTCGAGCTGCACGACGAAGGCATCACCGGCCTCGCCGACCCGTCGGGCCTCTTCCTCACCCGCCGTGCCGAGGCGGTCCCCGGCACCTGTCTGACGGTCACCCTGGAAGGCCGCCGCCCGCTCGTCGCCGAGGTGCAGGCGCTGACCGTCGACTCTCAGGTCCCTTCGCCCCGGCGCACCACCTCCGGCCTGGAGACCTCACGGGTGTCGATGATGCTCGCGGTCCTCGAGCAGCGCGGCCGGATCACCGCGCTCGGCAAGCGCGACATCTACAGCGCGACCGTCGGCGGCGTGAAGCTCTCCGAACCCGCCGCGGACCTGGCGATCGCGCTCGCGCTGGCCTCGGCCGCCAGCGACACTCCACTGCCCAAGAACCTCGTCGCGATCGGCGAAGTGGGCCTTGCGGGCGAGGTCAGACGGGTCACGGGCGTCCAGCGCCGGCTCGCCGAGGCCTACCGGCTCGGCTTCACGCACGCGCTTGTACCGTCCGATCCCGGCAAGGTCCCGACCGGTATGAAGGTCACGGAAGTAGCCGATATGGGGGATGCGCTGAGAGTGCTCCCGCGCGGGCGGCAGAAGGCCTCCGGCGGGGCTTCAGACGTCGCTCCGAGGAGAGAGCGGCCGGAGGCCCCACGGGAGGCCGACACGCGCCGGTAGACTTTGCCCTGGTCTCGCCCATCCGTACGAGCCGGAGGAGTGCAGTGGCAGCCAACGACCGGGCAGCAGCACCCGGAAAGTCCGGCGGAGGCTCCGGCAACGAAGCTCTGATCCGCGCCGCCCTGAGCGCGGTCGCGCCCGGCACCGCCCTGCGCGACGGCCTGGAGCGGATCCTCCGCGGCAACACCGGCGGCCTGATCGTCCTCGGTATGGACAAAACGGTCGAGTCGATGTGTACCGGCGGATTTGTGCTGGACGTGGAGTTCACCGCAACGCGGCTGCGCGAGCTGTGCAAGCTCGACGGCGCGCTCATCCTCGACAAGGACATCGGCAAGATCCACCGGGCCGGTGTGCAGCTGGTTCCGGACGCGTCCATCCCCACCGAGGAGACCGGCACCCGCCACCGCACCGCGGACCGGGTATCGCGGCAGTGCGGCTTCCCGGTCGTCTCCGTATCGCAGTCGATGCGGCTGATCGCGCTGTACGTGGACGGGGAGCGCCGCGTACTCGAGGAGTCGGCCGCGATCCTCTCCCGCGCCAATCAGGCCCTCGCGACCCTGGAGCGGTACAAGCTCCGACTCGACGAGGTGGCGGGCACGCTCTCCGCCCTCGAGATCGAGGACCTGGTGACGGTCCGGGACGTGGGGGCGGTGGCGCAGCGTCTGGAGATGGTGCGCCGGATCGCCACCGAGATCGCCGAGTACGTGGTGGAGTTGGGCACCGACGGCCGACTTCTCTCCCTGCAGCTCGACGAGTTGATCGCGGGCGTGGAGCCTGAGCGTGAGCTGGTCGTCCGTGACTATGTGCCGGAGCCGACCGCGAAGCGGTCCCGCACGGTCGACGAGGCGCTCACCGAGCTGAACGAGCTCACCCACGCCGAGCTGCTCGAACTGCCCATAGTCGCACGGGCGTTGGGATACAGCGGCGCACCCGAAACGCTCGACTCCGCGGTCTCGCCCCGGGGTTACCGGCTGCTGGCGAAGGTGCCGCGACTGCCCGGCGCGATCATCGAGCGGCTCGTCGAGCACTTCGGCGGACTGCAGAAGCTTCTCGCGGCCAGCGTCGACGATCTGCAGACGGTCGACGGCGTGGGCGAGGCGCGGGCCCGCAGCGTGCGCGAGGGGCTTTCACGGCTCGCCGAGTCCTCGATCCTCGAGCGGTACGTCTAGCGAGGGGTACGTCCAGCGAGGGGTACGTCCAGCGAGCGGTACGTCCGGCCCGTCCGGTGATTGAGGACGGGGACCGGCCCCTGCTCAGTCCTTCTCCAGGCGGAACGACGCCGGCAGCACCGTCACGCCCGGGATCTCCGCCTCCAGCAGGTACGTACCGGGCGGGACAGCCCCCGCGGGCGGCGTGGCGCACTGCGGCGCGCTCCGCCTGCGGTCCCACTCCACGGTGTGCGTGATGCTCGCGCCCGCCGGGACCCTCAGCAGCAGACTCCCCGCCGTGCGCGGGCAGTCCTTGGAGGACCACACCTCGTCGTCCTTGTCGTCGGCGACTTTCAGCACCGCCGCCTTGGGCCCGAAGTCCGCCTTGCAGGTCGTCGCCGACGAGTTGGCGGCGACCAGCTGGAACGTGGGCTTCACCCCCGACTCGTACGAGACTTTGAGGCTGCGCAGCGTGAACTTCAGCGCGCCGGGAGCGCAGTCGGGGAGGCTCGAGCCTGCGGGGACCTGCTGACCACCCGTGCCGCCGCTGGAGGCGCCGCCCGTTCCGGTGTCGCCGTTCTTGCCCGGGTCGGCGCTCGAGCCCGCGTCCGTACCGCCGGTCGCGCCACTGCCGGTGTCGCCACCGGTGTCGCCCGACTCGTCGCGCCCGCCCGGCTGTTCACTGATCGCGGGCCCGGACTGGGCGGGCCCGGGCGTGATGGAGGGCGCGGGAGTCGAGCCATTGGCGCTGTCGTCGTGCTCGTTCCCCTTGCCGCCACCGGAACTGAGGGCCCAGGCGATCAGCAGCGCGAGGAGCGCGATCAAAGACGCCGCGACTGCCCTCCGTCGCCAGTAGATGGAGGAGGGGAGCGGCCCGATCGGATTGCGCAGAGATCCCACGGCCCAAACTCTACGAGAGATCCGGGGCAACTCCCGCCCCACCCGCCGCCCGACTTGGCAAGTTCCACGGATCATCATCACGGGCGGAGCGGCCCGCGCCCCCAACTTTCGTCAAGCTGTGCTCCGGTCGATCGCTATGGGTGACCGTCCGCGCGCGACAGGTACGGTCCGTGACCATGGAACGCAGGTCCGTGCGGGCTTCGCGGTCCGGTTCGCCGGACCGGCCGCGGCGCCGACAGGCAGCGGCCTCCCGGAGCGTATGCACCGTCCGATCGCCATGACGTGCCAGGATCGGAGTGCCATGACTGACACCACCACAGACCCCGCCATCGCCGTGTCTGACGCGGCTTCCCTCCACGCCCCCGTCATCGCCTGGTTCGACAAGCACGCCCGCGATCTCCCCTGGCGCCGCCCCGAGGCCGGCGCCTGGGGTGTGATGGTCAGCGAGTTCATGCTCCAGCAGACCCCGGTCAGCCGGGTGCTCCCGGTGTACGAGCAGTGGCTGGCCCGCTGGCCGCGCCCCGCCGATCTCGCGGCCGAGGCGCCCGGCGAGGCCGTCCGCGCCTGGGGCCGGCTCGGCTATCCGCGGCGCGCGCTGCGGCTGCACGGGGCCGCGCAGGCGATAACGGAGCGGCACGGCGGCGATGTACCCAGCGACCACGGGCAGTTGCTCTCGCTGCCCGGCATCGGTGAGTACACGGCGGCCGCGGTGGCCTCCTTCGCGTACGGGCAGCGGCATGCCGTCCTCGACACCAATGTCCGGCGGGTCTTCGCCCGCGCCGCGACCGGCATCCAGTACCCGCCGACCGCGACGACAGCGGCCGAGCGCAAGCTGGCCCGCGCGCTGCTCCCGGAGGAGGAGGCGACCGCGGCCCGCTGGGCGGCGGCCTCCATGGAGCTGGGCGCGCTGGTGTGCACCGCGAAGAACGAGGACTGCGCGCGCTGCCCGATCGCCGGACGGTGCGCCTGGCGGCTGGCCGGGAAACCCGCGTACGAAGGTCCGGCGCGCCGCGGCCAGACGTACGCGGGCACCGACCGTCAGGTGCGCGGCAAGCTCCTCGCCGTACTGCGTGAGGCGGTGGCGCCGGTCGACCAGGCGGCGCTGGACGCGGTCTGGCACGAGCCGGTGCAGCGGGCGCGGGCGCTGGACGGACTGGTCGCCGACGGCCTCGTCGAGCCCCTGGAGGACGGTGTCTACCGCCTCCCTCTCGGCTGAACCCACGCCGGGCCGCACCCGGTCCGCATCCGGCCCCGATGCCGTTTCCCACCCGAACCACACCTGAAACATCCGCTGTTACACAACCGATGGACGGCCGTGCGCCCGCCGACGGCTGCTCCGCACAGTGCCGTGACAAGTCCTCCGTAGCTTCTTGGGACGTAGGGCAAGGGCAATGCTTGTCACGGGGACGGAGGCGGTTGGAATGGCGCACGGCGAGGTGCTCGAATTCGAAGAGTACGTACGCACTCGGCAGGAGGCGCTGCTGCGCAGCGCCCGGCGTCTCGTCCCCGACCCGATCGACGCGCAGGACCTGCTGCAGACCGCTCTGGTCCGTACGTACGGCCGCTGGGACGGCATCGCGGACAAGTCGCTCGCCGACGCGTACCTGCGCCGCGTGATGATCAATACGCGTACGGAGTGGTGGCGCGCCCGCAAGCTCGAGGAGGTCCCGACCGAGCAGCTGCCCGACGCGAGTGTCGAGGACGGAAGTGAGCAGCGCGCGGACCGCGCCCTGCTGATGGACATTCTGAAGGTGCTGGCGCCCAAGCAGCGCAGTGTCGTGGTGCTGCGACACTGGGAGCAGATGAGCACGGAAGAGACTGCTGCCGCACTCGGTATGTCGGCCGGTACGGTGAAGAGCACGCTGCACCGGGCACTCGCCCGGCTCCGCCAGGAGCTGGAGAGCCGGGATCTGGATGCCCGTGCCCTTGAGTGTGCCGAAGGACGGCGTGAGCGTGACGAACGGGGGCAGGAGCGGTGCGCGGCCTGACAGGCGGAGGCGGCATCAGGACACGAGCGGCGAGCGGCGCGGCGGTGGCCGGGCTCGCCGCCGTCGGCCTGTTCACCGTCGCCTGCTCCACAGGGGGCGCCGGAGTGCAGGACGAGGGCTCGGCCCATGCCGATACGGCGGACAAGGCCACCCCCTCCCCGGTCACGCCCTCCAGCAGCACCGCGCGGAAGTCCCAGAGCGTCAATGCGGTGAAGCTGATCTTGAGCGACCCGAAGGTCAGCGAGCGGGTCAAGGCCGATCTCAAACCGTGCGGCCGGAACTCGTACCCTGTGGACACCTCGTACGGGAACCTCACCGGCGGGACCTCGCCCGATGTCGTCGTCAATGTGCTGACGTGCGGTGATGCGGTCGGCATGGGCACGTACGTGTACCGCGAGAACGGCGACAAGTACGAGAATGTCTTTGCCGCCGAGGAACCGGCGGTGTACTCCGCGATCGACCGGGGCGACCTGGTGGTGACCAAGCAGGTGTACACCAAGGGTGACTCCGTGACCGGGCCGTCCGGCGAGGAAGTGACCACCTGGCGCTGGTCGGGCGGCAAGTTCACCCAGCAGTACTGGGTACGCAACGATTTCAGCAAAGCAGTCGGTGCGGGCGAGCCGGCCGCACCGGACGCAGCCCCAACGAGCGAGAACTGAGGCACCAGCAGGATGGCCGAGACCCATGTCCTGTTCGTCGAGGACGACGACGTCATCCGTGAGGCGACCCAGCTCGCGCTGGAGCGTGACGGCTTCGTGGTGACCGCGATGCCCAACGGGCTGCTCGGCCTGGAGGCATTCCGCGCGAACCGGCCGGACATAGCGCTGCTCGATGTGATGGTGCCGGGTCTGGACGGGGTGAGCCTGTGCCGCCGTATCCGGGACGAGTCGACCGTGCCCGTGATCATGCTGTCGGCGCGTGCCGACTCAATCGACGTGGTGCTCGGCCTGGAGGCCGGCGCCGACGACTACGTGACGAAGCCCTTCGACGGCGCTGTGCTGGTGGCCCGTATCCGCGCGGTTCTGCGCCGCTTCGGGCACGCGGGCGGACCGGCGGGCGGCGAGTCCGACCCCGCCGGGCAGCAGGAGCAGGGCGCGCTGTCCTTCGGTGACCTGGAGATCGACACGGAGGGCATGGAGGTGCGCAAGGCCGGTGAGCCGGTGGCCCTGACGCCGACCGAGATGCGGCTGCTGCTGGAGTTCTCCTCCACGCCGGGCACCGTGCTCTCGCGCGACAAGCTGCTGGAGCGGGTCTGGGACTACGGCTGGGGCGGTGACACCCGGGTCGTGGACGTCCATGTCCAGCGGCTGCGCACCAAGATCGGGCAGGACCGGATCGAAACGGTCCGCGGCTTCGGATACAAGCTCAAGGCATGAAGCGGCTCGTACTGCGCACCGGCGTCCGCTGGAAGATCAGCATCGCGATCGCGGCCGTCGGCGCGCTGATCGCCCTGGCGCTGAGCCTTGTCGTGCACAACGCCGCGCGGGTCTCGATGCTGTCCAACGCGCGCGATGTCCAGATGGACCGGGTGCTCCTCGCGCAGCGCTGGTACGAGACGTCCAAGAACAAGGACCCGCGCTCGCGCTTCAACGCCAAGATCAACGACCCCTCGCTGCCCAGGGACCTGCAGAAGCTGATGCGCGAGAAGCGGCGCGGCAGCTATGTGGCGGAGAACCACGGCGGCACGCCCGACATCTGGGCGGCCGTGCCGCTGGCCAACGGCGACGTCCTCTCCCTGCACAGCCAGCTCGCCGGCCGCAGCGCCACCGTGATGAAGGACCTCGACCGGGCGCTGATCATCGGCTCGGTCTCGGTGGTGTTCGGCGGCTGCGCGCTCGGCGTGCTGATCGGCGGACAGCTCTCGCGCCGACTGCGCAAGGCCGCCGCAGCCGCCCGCAATGTCGCGCAGGGCAATACGGACGTACGGGTCAGGCACGCCATCAGTGGTGTCGTACGCGACGAGACCGACGACCTCGCCCGCGCCGTCGACGCGCTGACCGACGCGCTGAACGAGCGCATCGAGGCGGAGCGCCGCGTCACCGCGGATATCGCGCACGAGCTGCGCACTCCGGTGACGGGGCTGCTCACGGCGGCCGAGCTGCTGCCGCCGGGCCGTCCCAGTGAGCTCGTACGGGACCGGGCGCAGGCCATGCGCACGCTCGTCGAGGACGTACTGGAGGTGGCCAGGCTCGACAGCGCGTCGGAGCGGGCCGAGCTTCAGGAGATCGCGCTCGGGGAGTTCGTCAGCCGCCGGATCGCGCTGCTGAACCCCGATGTGATGGTCCGGGTTGTGCACGAGTCGTGGGTCAGCACCGATCCGCGGCGGCTCGAGCGGATCCTTTTCAATCTGCTGGCCAACGCCGCCAAGTACGGCGGGGCGCCGATCGAGGTCACGGTCGAGGGCCGCGTGGTGCGGGTCCGGGACCACGGCCGCGGCTTCCCCGAGGAGCTGCTGCGCGAGGGCCCGAGCCGCTTCCGTACGGGCGCCAGCGACCGCGCGGGCACCGGCCACGGCCTGGGTCTGACGATCGCGGCGGGCCAGGCCCGCGTCCTCGGCGCCCGGCTGACCTTCCGCAACGCCGCACCGGAAGGCACCGAGACGCCGCTGGGCCAGTCCGGCGGTGCGATCGCGGTGCTCTGGCTGCCCGAGCACGCCCCGACCAACACCGGCAGCTTCCCGATGATGCAGCTGCCGGACTAGGCCGCTACTGGACCAGGCCCCGCCCGGGGACCAGACCACTGCCGGGGACCAGACCACTGCCGGACTAGCAGGACCAGTCCTTGTCGAGGTCGAGCCCGCCCTCGCGCTGCTGGGTGAAGGAGTACCAGTTGCCCGAGTCGTCACGCAGGATCGCCTCCGTGCCGTACGGACGCTCCCGCGGCGGCTGGAGGAACTCCACGCCGCGCGCCTTGAGCTTCTCGTAGTCCCCGTGGACGTCGTCGGTGGCCAGCACCCCGGCGCCCATGACCCCCTTGCTGATGAGCGTCTTCATCGCCTCGGCCGCCTCCGGGTCCATCGCCGGCGCGCCCGGCACCATCAGCGTCAGCTGCACATCCGGCTGGTCCTTGGCGCCGACAGTCAACCAGCGCATCCCGCCGTCCCCGAGGGTCATGTCGGTGCGGACCTCGAGACCGAGCTTCTCGGTGTAGAACTCCTTCGCCCGGTCCTGGTCCAGGACCCAGACGGTGGAAATGGCAAGACCCTTGATCATGAGGTGCTCCTCGGAGTGCGGTGTGCCCTGCGTGCCCTGTCACCGTAGGCAGCGGCCCGGTCAGCGGGCTTCTTCAGAATTGCGCTGCTTGCCCCGGCTCTCCTCGCCGGGCTGCTTCCCGGGAAAGCCGCCCGCCCACAGCAGGGCGTAGCACCCCGGTATGAGCGCGGCTCCTTGTCCCACATGCCTGGCGCGGTACTCGCTCGGGGTCAGCCCGGTCTGCTTCTTGAACCGGGTCGAGAAGGTGCCGAGGCTGCTGAACCCGACCAGCGTGCAGATCTCGGTGACGGACAGATTCGCCGAACGCAGCAGCTCCTCGGCCCGCTCTATCCGTCTGCGCGACAGGTACTGGCCGGGCGTCCGCCCGTACACCGCTTTGAAGGTGCGTACGAAGTGGTAGCGCGAGTAACCGGCATGGGCGGCCACCGCGTCCAGGTCGAGCGGCTCGGCCCAGTCGCGGTCCATGGCGTCCTTGGCGAGGCGCAGCTGCCGCAGACGGGCGAGGCGCGCCGACGCCGCAGTGGTGCTCTCCACACACCCGATGCTGGCACGCACCACTGACAACGGCCCCCGGTGTGCACAGCGGGTGTGCACACCGGGGGCCGTCGGCCGGGGAAGCGGTACGAATCGCGAGAGTCGGACCGAGGGTCGAACCGCGAGGGGTCAGTGCGGTGCGGGTCGGACCGTGCCGATCAGACGGACTCCGCCACCTTGTCCTTGGCGGCGCCGGAAGCGTCCTCCACGGGCGCCGGTCCCGCGCCGCGCAGCGGCACCTCCTTGACGAAGAAGGCCGCGACGAAGCCGATCACCGCGACCGCCGCCCCCAGCAGGAAGGCCGCGTGAGTGCCGGACGCCACCGCTGACTCGTACGCCTCACGCACCTGGTCCGGCAGCTTCGCCAGGCTCGCGGCGTCCAGCTGCGCGGAGCGCGCCGTGATCTGCGATCCGCCCCGGGCCGCCATCTCGTCCTGGACCCGGCCGGTGAAGAGCGCGCCCATGATGGCGACGCCGAAGGAGCTGCCGAGCGTACGGAAGAGGGTGGCTCCGGAGGAGGCGACGCCCATGTCCTTCAGCTCGACGCTGTTCTGCGCGACCAGCATGGTGATCTGCATCAGGAAGCCCATGCCGGCGCCGAGCACCGCCATGTAGATCCCGGAGCTCAGCCGCGAGGTCTCGGTGTCCATGGTGGAGAGCAGGAACAGGCCCGACATCATCAGCCCGGCGCCGATGATCGGGAAGATCCGGTACTTGCCGGTGCTGGTGGTGACCCGGCCCGCGATCATCGAGACAACGAGCATCGAGAGCAGCATGGGCAGCAGGAGCAGCCCGGAGTTGGTCGCCGAAGCACCCTGTACGGACTGCTGGAACAGCGGCAGGAAGAGCACCGCGCCGAACATCACGAAGCCGGCCAGGAAGCCGATCACCGACATGAGAGTGAAGTTGCGACTGCGGAAGATGTGCAGCGGAATGATCGGCTCGGCGACCTTCGTCTGGGAGAAGACAAAGCCGGTGAGCGCGGCCACGCCGATCGCGATCAGCTCCATGATCACGGCCGAATCCCAGTCGTACTCCGTGCCGCCCCAGGTCGTGACCAGCACGATCGAGGTGATGCCCACGGTCAGCAGCCCGGCGCCCAGATAGTCGATCCGCGCGTCGGTCCGCTTCTTCGGCAGGTGGAGCACGGCAGTGACCATCGCGAGCGCGACGGCGCCCAGCGGCAGGTTGATGTAGAAGCTCCAGCGCCAGCCGAGGTGGTCGGTGATGGTTCCGCCGACCAGCGGTCCGCCGATCATGGCGATGGCCATCACGGCGGCCATCATGCCCTGGTACTTGCCGCGCTCCCGCGGCGGTACGAGATCTCCGATGATCGCCATAACGCCGACCATCAGGCCGCCCGCGCCCAGTCCCTGGACGGCGCGGAAGCCGATCAGCTGCCCCATGTCCTGGGCCATGCCGCTCAGTACCGAGCCGATCAGGAAGATCACTATGGAGGTGAGGAAGATGCCCTTCCGCCCGTACATGTCGCCGAGCTTCCCCCAGATCGGGGTGGAGGCGGCAGTGGCCAGGGTGTACGCAGTCACCACCCAGGACAGATGCTCGAGCCCGCCGAGATCGCCGACAATGGTCGGCATCGCGGTTCCGACGATCATGTTGTCGAGCATGGCCAGCAGCATCGCGATCATGAGCGCGAGGATCACGACCCGCACACTGCGCGGCTGCGGCTGTGACTCAGCGCCCTGCTGTTTCTCGACGTTCGCTCTACCGGCCATCGTTCCCACTCCCCGACACTTACTTGCCGCCCGGCTAGTTGACTACACTGGGGAAGGTAGCCCCGTAACTAGCCGGGCGTCAAGTAAGTTTTCTCAGGAGTGCCCATGGCCAGAGGCAACACCCGCCAGCGCATCCAGGACGTGGCCCTGGAGCTCTTCGCCGAGCAGGGCTACGAGAAGACGTCGCTGCGCGAGATCGCCGAGACCCTCGAGGTCACCAAGGCGGCCCTGTACTACCACTTCAAGACCAAGGAAGACATCCTGATCAGCCTCTTCCAGGACCTCACCAGGCCGATGGACGAGCTGATCGAGTGGGCGCAGACGCAGCCGCACACCCTGGAGACGAAGCAGGAGATCCTGCGTCGCTACAGCGAGGCCCTCGTCGGCGCGGCCCCGCTCTTCCGCTTCATGCAGGAGAACCAGGCGACGATGCGCGATCTGAGCATCGGCGAGACCTTCAAGGACCGCATGATGGCGATGCTCGAGCTCATCAAGGACCCGGAGGCGGCCCTGTCCGACCAGGTCCGCTGCATCAGCGCGCTCTTCACGATGCACGCCGGAATGTTCGTGCTCAAGGACGTCGAAGGCGACCCGGAGGCCAAGCGCAAGGCCGTCCTCGAGGTCGCCATCGATCTGGTGAGCCAGGCTCACGGCGTCACAGGCTGACGCCGGGTACTACAGGTGCGGTGCGTCAGACGGTGACGCCCGCAGCACGCAGGAAGGCCACCGGGTTGACCGCGGAGCCGTAGTTCGGGGTCGTACGGATCTCGAAGTGCAGGTGCGGGCCGGACGAGTTGCCGGTGTTGCCGGACCGGGCGATGTCCTGGCCCGTCTTCACCGTCTGGCCGACGCCGACGTCGATCTTCGACAGGTGGGCGTACTGCGAGTACTGGCCGTTGGCGTGCTCGATCACTATGGCGTTGCCGTACGCGGAACCGTCGCCGCCGCCGTTCGGGCCGGCCTTTACGACGACACCGCCGTGGGCGGCCTTGACCTGGGTGCCGACGGGGACGGCGAAGTCCTGGCCGGAGTGCTTGTGCGACCACATGGCGCCGCCCTGGTTGAAGCTCGCGGACAGCGTGTAACCGGTGACGGGCTTGACCCAGGCGACGGCCTTCTTGGCGGGCTTGGCCTTGCCGGCCTTCACCGCGGCGGCCTTCACGGCCTTCACCTGCGTGTTGGCCTGGGCGGCCACGGCAGTGGCGGGATTCGCGACTGCCGTCTTGCCCGCATCGGCGGAGGCGACACCCGCACCGGCTCCGACGACCATCACGGCGCCGATTCCGGCGGCCACGACGGCACCACGGGTACGGAGCACGGACGGGCGGAGACGGTGGTTGACGACGCGCTTCGACATACGGGGTGAACCTCCGGGCATGAACGGACCCGGCGCACTCGCACCGGGCTGGCCATCCCTTGGTAGCCGATACGTCCACTTCCGCTCAAACCCCCCATCTACGACATTGCGTCGTAGCCATAGCGTCGCAAATCAGACTCTTGACACCTTCCGGGATGGATCGGGAACCCCGCCGTAGAGCAGTCGAAATATCCCCGGAGGAAGAGGTTTAACCCCATACAGGGGCCCAGGGGGGACCGACGTCAGGCCTGAATGAGCACCATTCCCCCACCCCCGACCCAAAGGCCCCGCCGCACCCCGGACCGAAGGCCCCCGACAGGGGTCGAGCAGTACTCCTATTCCGGCTAGTAGAGCCGGATGGGCGTGTGTGCCTTGTCACGAGCCCGGAGCCGACCGGGGCCCGGGGATGTTGCCCACGACACACCAACACCCAGGTCACATATGCCCTATTCGCCCCGAAATCGGCACCTGTAAGCCGGACTCACACGGCCGATCTGCGTCCTTCCCGCCCGCACAGCCCTCCGGGATGCTCCTGTGCCATGAGTAGACCCGTGATTCGCACTGACCGGCGCCTGAAGCGCCACGGCTGGATCTGGGCCGCCGTCATCGGGCTCGTCTGCACACTCACCTGGAGCGCGCCCGCCGGGGCGGGCCCCTCCGACACCGGACTCAAGGGCGCCATCGACAGAATCCTCATGGACGCCCGTATGGACGGCGGAGCCGCGAGCGTGGTGATCGCCGACGCCGCCACCGGGGAGCGGCTCTACCAACGGGACGGCACCGACCGTCTGATGCCCGCCTCCAACACCAAACTCGCCACCTCCACCGCCGCCATGGCGCTGCTCGGCCCCGACCACCGCTTCCGTACCGACGTCCTGTCCACCGGCAGCCGCCACGGTTCCGTCCTCCGCGGCGACCTCTATCTGCGCGGCGGCGGCGACCCCACCACCCTCGCCAAGGACTACGACCAGCTCGCCGCCGATCTCGCCGCTTCGGGCATCACACGCGTGACCGGCCGCCTCGTCGCCGACGACACCCGCTTCGACACCCAGCGCCTGGGCCGTTCCTGGGCCGCCGACGACGAATCCTCGTACTACTCCGCGCAGATCTCGCCGCTCACCGTCGCGCCCGACACCGACTACGACTCCGGCACGGTCGTCGTCGAGGCCACTCCCGGGACCAAGGCCGGTGACAAGCCGCGTGTGAAGCTCACCCCGCCCACCGACTACATACACCTCGACATCCGTGGAACCACCGTCCCCTCCGGGCAGAGCGACACCCTCACCGTCGAGCGGGAGCACGGGACCAACACCATCACCGTCAGCGGGAACATCCCCGTCGGCGCGAGCGCCACCAAGGAGTGGGTGACCGTCTGGGAGCCGACCGGCTATGCCGCCGCCGTCTTCTCCGACGCGCTCGGCCGGCACGGCGTACGCGTCACCGGCAGCCCCCGCCTGGGCCGCCCCACCCCGCCCCGCGCCAAGCCTCTCGCCTCGCACAACTCCATGCCGCTCAAAGAGCTGATGCTCCCGTTCATGAAGCTCTCCAACAACATGCACGCCGAGACGCTGACCAAGACGATCGGCTACGAGACATCGGGCCGCGGCACCTGGGACGCCGGACTGGCGGCCATCAGCGGCTACTTGCAGAAGCAGGGCGTGAAGACCTCCACCGTCCGCCAGCTCGACGGCTCGGGCCTGACCCGGATGAACCTCTTCCCGGCCGAGCAACTCGAAACGCTTCTGCTGTCCGTACGGGACGCCTCCTGGTACGCCGACTGGTACGCGTCCCTGCCGGTGGCCTGCAACCGGGACCGCGCCATGGGCGGCACCCTCCGCTCCCGGATGTGCGCAACGCCGGCGGCCCTCAACGCCCGTGGCAAGACAGGGTCCTTGACGGGTGCGTCAGCTCTCTCCGGTTACGTCACCGATGCGGGCGGGCGTGAGCTGGTCTACAGCGTCGTCCTCAACAACTACCTGGCCTCTTCGGTGAAGAGCATCGAGGACGCGATCGTCGTCACGCTCGCCTCGTCCGACACGGCACACGGCACCATCACCGCCGTACCGCCGAAGGCCGCGCGCAGCACCGAGCCGGCGGCCGACCTCGAATGCTCCTGGCAGAAGCCGAAGTTCTGCTGAACGGCAGCCGGACGACCGGAAAATGGGGCTGCCCCGGACCGTACGAGTCGTACGG
>NZ_JBHWWF010000057.1:0-33602 GCF_042736455.1 Streptomyces sp. NPDC060064 | reverse complement strand
GCCCGGTTACATTCCGAACCCGGAAGCTAAGCCTTTCAGCGCCGATGGTACTGCAGGGGGGACCCTGTGGGAGAGTAGGACGCCGCCGAACAATCATTGTGGGAAAGCCCCGCACCTTTATGGTGCGGGGCTTTTCTGCGTTCAGGACCCATTGCTTGCTCAATTGCCCGGGCCCGGTCAGTATCGGCAGATGGATCAGATCGACTATGTCATCCGTGCGGTGGGCGCCGAGGAGTGGGCGAAGGCCAGGGAGATCCGGCTCGCCGCTCTGCAGGACCCGGTCGCGCCCCTCGCTTTTCTGGAGACGTACGAGCAGGCCCTGGAGCGGCCCGAAGGCTTCTGGCAGGACCGAACCTCCGCGGCGGCGGAGGGGGTCGTCGCGCGCCAGTTCATCGCTGAGCTGGCGGACGGGCGGTGGGTCGGCACACTCACGGTCCTCGTCGAGCGGCCGGCCGGAGAGGTGCGGTTCGGGGAGGCGGCAAAGACCGACCAGACGCATGTGGTCGGGGTGTTCGTACGGCCGGAGGTGCGTGGTGCGGGGCTTGCGGAGGCGCTGTTCGAGGCGGCTCTGGAGTGGTCCTGGTCGCTGGCGGGGCCGCCTGTGGAGCGGGTGCGGCTGTATGTGGACGAGCGCAATGCGCGTGCCGAGGCGTTCTACCGGCGCATCGGGTTTGTGGCGAGCGGGGACTCCGTACCCGTGCCGGGGGATTCCACGGCACGGGACGTGGAGCTCGAGGTCAAGCGTCAGCTCCCGCCGTCGGCTGCTCGGCTTACTGGGTGAGCGGCTCGGGCCAGCGGGCGCGCGCCTGTTCGGCGGAACGGAGCAGGACCAGGGTAGGCAGTCCCTGGTCCTGACCGGTTGCCAGCAGCTCCGGAAGGCTGGGAAGGGGAGCCACGGCCGCGACGTCGTCCAGGACGAGCGTCATTGGTGGGTCGAGCCGGCCGTCGGATGACCGTGCGGCCATGCGGCGGCCGTGCTCGACCACGTCTGAGGCGAGTGCGGTGAGCAGAGGCATTGCGCCGGGGTGGGTTCTGGGGTCCTCGATCGGTTCACCCACCACATAAAGGGTTCCCCCTTCGTTTATGAATGATTCCAAGGTGAGGGAATCGGTTCGGTTCGGGGTGCAAGCCTCACGGATGTGGATCGAGGAGAGCACGGAGAGGGCGCGCACCACCAACTGCTGGGCGATCTCCCGGCGTTCGGGATGCCCGGTCAGCGCGGACTCGAGCAGCCCGGCGAGTCCGGCGGTGGCCTTGGGATGCGTACGGAGAATACGTACGGCGTCTTGGGCGCTCCCGCCCTGTGCCCAGCGGTGGAGCTGCTTGAACGGGCGTCCGTCCACCGCGGCGGCATGCAGCCAGCAGCGCAGGAGTGTCTCCGCGGTGTCGGCCATGGCGGCGTCGAGGAGGGCGCGGGGCCTTATGGGCGCGAGGAGGGCGACGGCGCGGGCGGCGGCGGTGGCGGCGTCCTCGCAGAGCGCGGTGGGCGACCAGTGGAGGCGGGCCGGGGTGTCGCAGAGATGACCGGGGTCGTAGACGAGGACAGGGCCGAGCTTGGCTCGCGCGCCCTTGGTCTCGGCCCACACGGTGGGATCGGAGGTGACGACGAGCGCCGGCCCTTCGGCGTCGAGGACGGCCTGAACGGTGACGGGCCGGCGGGTGGCGGGGTCGCCGTAGAGGATACGGGGGGTGCGGGGTGCGGGCAGGGCGGTGTGGGGATCCCATCCGCCCGCGCCTTGCCCCATAAGGGGGTTGGCGCCTGCGGGCCGGATGTGCGGGCTCGTGGCAGCGCCCCGGCTCGCCGAGGGATGGGCCGGGTGCGGGCTCGCCGCTGCGCCGTCGCCCGGGGCTGCGGCTGATGGGTGGCTGGGCTCGCCGGGCTGGTGCCCGGTTCCCGGGTACGTGTGCGCGTCTTGGCTTGCGGCTGCGGCGTACGGGCCTGTGGGAATGCCGGAGCCGTGGGCGCCGGCCCATCCGCCCGCGCCTTGCTCCATAGGGGGGTCGGGGTTTGTGGCCCCGGCGTACGGGCCTGTGGGCGCTCCCGGCGAGGGAGTGGCGGGGCCGGAGGCGGCGCGGGGGTCCCGGCCGCTCGCTCCCTGGCCGACATCCCGCGGCTGCCCGAGGCGGCCGTCAGCCGGCTTCGTCGGGTCCGGGCTTCCCGTGTGCGCGCCCGCGGTCGAGGAACCCGCGGTCGAGGAGCCCACCGGGTCCCAGTCCTCCGTCTTCGCGGCGGGGGCGGTCCGGGGCGAGGGAGCGTCGGAGACGCGGCCCGCGCGGCCCACGTGCCAGCGGGCGACCGTGCCGAGTACGAACACCGTCACTACCACCAGCACCATCAACTCGCCTATGGCCAGGCCCCAGAACAGCCCGTACCCCGACAGCTCCGCCGGCGGAGTGTCCGGCCATGCGGCCTGGAGGTCGTGCGGCTTGGACGCCAGCGCGCGTATGGCCAGCGGTGTACCGGCGTAGGTGACACCCGTCGGCCACGAGCCGTGCGTGATCATGCCCGCCAGCCCCGTGGCCGTCCAGACCAGCAGGCTCAGCCCGAGCAGAAAGCCGAGCAGGCCCACCAGCAGGCCGTCGGGAATGCCGCGCTCGTCCCGCTCCTGAGCGTGCTGGTAGTGACGGCGGTCGTGCATGTCATGCCACCGTCGACTCGGAGGACTCGTCCAGCTGATGCTGTTCGATCAGGGCCGCGCGCTGCTCCGCCTCCCACTCCGCGGCGGCCACGTCCTCGGGCAGCGCAGGCCCCGAGGATTCCGTCATCGCCCGGTCCGTGAAGACCAGTGGTCTCTCCGCCTCCGTCACCAGGTGTTTGACCACCTGGACATTGCCGTTGACGTCCCAGACCGCGATTCCGGGAGTGAGCGTGGGAATGATTTCCACCGCCCATCGCGGCAGGCCGAGCACCCGGCCCGTGGCCCGTGCCTCGTCCGCCTTCTGCGCGTAGATCGTCCTCGTCGACGCCATCTTCAGGATCGCCGCCGCCTCCCGCGCCGCAGCCCCGTCGACCACGTCCGAGAGATGGTGGACGACGGCCACGAAGGACAGGCCCAGTCGGCGGCCGAACTTCAGCAGGCGCTGGAAGAGCTGGGCCACAAAGGGTGAGTTGATGATGTGCCACGCCTCCTCCACCAGGAAGATGCGTTTCTTTCGGTCCGGGCGGATCCAGGTGTGCTCCAGCCACACCCCCACGATCGCCATCAGGATCGGCATCGCGATCGAGTTCCGGTCGATGTGCGAGAGGTCGAAGACGATCAGCGGTGCGTCCAGATCGATCCCGACCGTCGTCGGCCCGTCGAACATGCCGCGCAGGTCACCGTCGACCAGTCGGTCCAGGACGAGGGCGACATCCAGGCCCCATGCCCGTACGTCGTCCAGGTCGACGTTCATCGACTCGGCGGACTCCTCCTCCGGGTGCCGCAGCTGGTCCACGATGTCGGTCAGCACCGGCTGCCGGTCGACGATCGCCTCGTTGACGAACGCGTGCGCCACCTTCAGCGCGAAGCCCGACCGCTCGTCGAGTCCGTGCCCCATGGCGACCTCGATGATCGTACGGAGCAGAGCCAGCTGTCCCGTCGTCGTGATCGCGGGGTCGAGGGGATTGAGCCGTATGCCGCCGTCCAGCGCTGTCATCGGGTCCAGCCGGATGGGTGTGATGCCCAGTTCCTGGGCGACGAGGTTCCACTCGCCCACCCCGTCCTCGCCCTGGGCGTCCAGCACCACCACTTGGCGGTCGCGGAACCGCAACTGCCGTAGTACGTACGTCTTCTCGAGCGCCGACTTGCCGTTGCCGGACTCGCCGAGCACCAGCCAGTGGGGGGCCGGGAGCTGCTGGCCGTACAGCTGGAAGGGGTCGTAGATATAGCCCTTGCCGCTGTACACCTCGCGGCCGATGATCACGCCCGAGTCGCCGAGGCCGGGCGCGGCGGTGGGGAGGTAGACGGCCTGCGCCTGCCCCGTCGACGTACGGACGGGCAGGCGGGTCGTCTCGACCTTCCCGAAGAGGAAGGCGGTGAAGGCATCCGTGAAGACGGACAGCGGATCTCGCATGGCGGACTGCCCTCTCGTTCAGCGTCGGATGCCGGTCGCGAACGGCAAGGTGTTCACAAAAGCCCGGTGGTGCTCACGATCGCACCACTCCAGCTTCAGATAGGACTTGCCGGCCGAGGCCCTGATCGTGCGCTTGTCCCGGGCCAGGGCTTCGGGCGAACGCGATGACACAGTGATGTACCCGACGAGGTTGACCCCTGCCGCACCGCTCGCCAGATCTTCACCCCGCTGGTCGAGCCGTCCGTGCGCGGCGATGTCGCGGGGGTCGACGGTCCGGTTCATCTTGGCGGCGCGGCTCGCGTCCGCCTCGTCGTTCGTCTTCTCGGTGAGCATCCGCTCGATGGCGACCTCGGTCGGCTCCAGGTCCATGCAGACCGCGACGGTACGGATCACATCGGGCGTGTGGACGAGCAGCGGCGCCAGGAAGTTGACGCCGACCGGCGTCATCGGCCACTCCTTCACCCAGGCGGTGGAGTGGCACCAGGGCGCGCGGGTGGACGACTCACGGGTCTTCGCCTGCAGATACGTCGGCTGCATGGCGTCCAGCTCGGCCGGCCAGGCGTTCCGTTTCGTCATCGCCTGGATGTGGTCGATGGGGTGGTCGGGGTCGTACATCGAGTGGACGAGGGAGGCAAGACGGCCCTGGCCGAGCGGCTGGCGGACCCGGATGTCCGCCTCGGCGAGGCGCGCACAGATGTCGGTGAGCTCGCGGGCCATGACGACGGCGAGGCCCGCGTCCTTGTCGAGCTTGCGGCCGGACTGCGGGCGGGCGGCACGGGCCATGGTGTGGGCCTCGGCGGCCAGTTCACGGGTGTAGTGCATGCAGGCGACGAGGTACGCGCGGTGCTGCTCGCTGGAGGTGGAGACCATCGACTGCAGCTGGTCGTACGAGTCGCGCAGCCACATCGGCGTCTGCTGGTCGCCGCGCTGGGCAACGTCCTTGGCGTGCGCGTCGGGGTCGGCGGGGAGCGTACGGGCGAGCATCTGAAGGCGCGTTACAAAGCCGTCGCCGTTGGCCACATGCTTCAGCAGCGTGCCGAAGCGATCGACGAGCGCCTCCTGGTCCTCGCTGTCGCGCAGTCCGACGCCGGGGCCCTCGATCTCGATGGCGGCGGTGACGGTACGGCGGTCGGCATGCAGCAGTACGGCGATCTCGTCCGGGCCGAAGGGCGCGGCGAGCCAGTTGATCCTGCCGATGCCCGGGGGCGGGCCGACCTCGATCTCACGGCCGTCGAGACGGATACCGGCCTCGGCGGCGGAGGAGCGGTAGAGGGTGCCGCTGCGCAGGGTGCGCTTGTAACTGCGGTTGATCTCGAACCACTTGTAGAAGGTGCGGTGCCTGAACGGGACGTACACAGCGGCGAGAGCGAGGAGCGGGAAGCCCATCAGGAGCACGATCCGCAGGGACAGGACGGGGACCAGCAGCCCGCTCATCATGCCGAGGAACGCGCCGGCGATGATCAGCGCGATCTCGCCGGTCTCGCGGTTCTTGCCGACGATCGCGTTCGGCCGGGCACGGCCGATGAGATACGTACGGCGGGGCGTGATCGCTTGGGACTGGGTCGTCAACGCCCTCCACCTCCTGTGCTCTTGCGGTTGCTGTGCGGGGTGCCGGATCCGGGACTGCTGTTACGGGGCGGGGGCGCGGCGGATCCGCCGCCCGCGGTGCCCCCGCCGGAGGGGCGGCTGCTGTGCGCGGCGACGCCTCCGCTGATGGGGTTGGCGGGGCGTGGGGCGCTGCCGTTGCTGCTGTCGCCGCCGCCCTGGTTGCCGCGGCTGCTATGGGTCTTGATGCCCTGGGAAACAAGGGTGGCGGGCGAGCTGATGACGGCGGCCGCGGCGTTCTCGGCGCCGTTCTGCAGGCGGTTGTTGCGGGAGGCGACGATCTCGTCGCCGAAACCCGGGACGAAACGGTAGATCACCGCGGAGGCGAAGATGGCGAGCAGGATGATCGCGAGGCCGGAGACGACGGCGGAGAAGGAGTTGGGTCCGTTCTCGGCGGAGAGCGCGCCCGCGAGACCCAGGACGATCGCGATCACTGGCTTGACCATGATGATCGCGATCATGATTCCGGCCCAGCGGCGGACCCGTCCCCACATGTTCTTGTCGACGAGTCCGGAGTAGACGACGACGCCGAGGAGGGCGCCGACGTAGAGAAGGATCGCGCGGATGAACAGCTCGAGGAAGAGGACGCCGGCGGCGAGGATCGTGACGAGTGAGACGACGATCAGCATGATCGGCCCGCCGCCGATGTCGGTCCCCTTCTTCAGGGCACCGGAGAAGTTCCCGAAGAACTGGTCGGTCTGCCCGCTGGTGCCGCCTGCGATGACCTCGGTGACGCCGTCGGTCGCGGAGACGAGGGTGTAGAGGATCAGCGGGGTGAAGGCGGACGCGAGGACGGTGAGCCAGAGGAAGCCGACGGCTTCGGAGATGGCGGTGGTGAGGGGGACACCGCGGACGGCGCGCTTGGCGACGGCGAGGAGCCAGAGGACGAGGGTGAGGATGGTGGAAGCGGCGAAGACGATGGCGTACTGGGCGCGGAAGGCGGAGTTGGTGAAGTCGACGGTGGCGGTCGAATTCACCGCTTTGGAGAGCTGGTCGATGGTCCAGACGGCGGCGTCGGCGCAGCCGCGGGCGAGGGAGGAGAGGGGGTCGAGGGCGTTGGCGGGGTCGAGGGGGGTGGAGCGGGGGGCGCCGCCGGGGGCGCCGTTGTCGCAGTAGTCACGTGCGGGGCCGCGAATCAGGTCGCAGGGGTCGTTGCTCTTGCTTGGAGTCGGCGTGGGCGCCGGGGCTGCGGAAGCGCGGGTCGCCAGCAGTACGACAGCCGTCTGAAGACCGAGGACTGCGGCGGTGATCGAGAGGGCTCGGCGCCGGTTATCGGGCATACGTGAACCCTCCGAACTGTCGCACGGCGTCGGCCATCTCCTTGGCGCCGGAAGCGGCCTGGTCACGGCCGACCGGTACTGGGCCGTCCTTCTGTGTGAAGTCAGTGACCTTCCAGTCCCCGTCGATCCACTTCAGCTCGAAGATGTTCGTGTACCAGCTCTCGGAAACGGGGTTCTTGGAGCCTTCACCGGCCAGTCCGAAGAGCGCCGAGTACCAAACGGAGACGCGTGCGGTGCCACCGTTGAAGTTCTCCACCTTGGATCCCACCGGGTTGAAGCGGGTAATGAACGTCATCCCGGCCGGGGCTGTGCCGTCGGGGTTCAGCCCGATGCTGGTGAGGAACTTCTCGCCGGAGTACACCTTGTTCAGGTCACCCTTGCGGGCAGCGGCGACCTCGGGCGCGTACACAGTGCTGACGATCTGCTCGCGGCGGGCCTTGTTGTACATACCGTCAGAGCCCAGCGCGGCCAGATAGTTCGCCGCCGCACTCTGCGCCCCCTGCTCATCCTTCGCGTACCCCGAAGGAATCCCCCCGTCCTTCTCCGTCACCGGTCTCACGCCCGTCGCCGCCGTCGGAGCCCCGGCTGCCCCCTTGCCCCCGCCCCCCGACGGGTCGTCCTCGCCCCCGGCGCCGCCCTGGTTCGCGAACGCGATAGCCGCGATCAGCAGCACCACCACGCCCACCACCGTGATGAGGGAGCGTGAGTTCCGCACGGGTCGGCGCGCGCCGCCGTAGACGTCGGTGTCGCCGTTGCCCGGCAGGCGCGTACGCGTCTGGCCCGAGCCGCCGAAGCCCTCCTCCGTACGGCTGCCCGACTCGCCGCCGTAGCCGCGCTCGTCACCGAGGCTCATCTCGCGTACTTCCCCTCGCTCCACTGGGGAGACCCCATACCTCAACCGTTTGCAGTTCCGCGTAGTACGACGCGAATTCCGTCACGTAGTACGACGGTAGTCGTGCTGCTTCCCTTGCGGGCGTGGTGTGGTGACTCGACATCAGGGAAACGCAACCTCAAAGGGTGGGCCGGGCAAGCCCGGAGAGGACCGGCGGGGGGTCAGACAGCCATCCCGTACACGATGGTGAACAAGGTCCCCAGCGACCCGATGATGAAGACGCCGGTCAGACCGGCGACGATCAGGCCCTTGCCCTGTTCGGCGCTGAAGGTGTCGCGGAGTGCCGTCGCTCCGATGCGCTGTTTCGCCGCGCCCCAGATCGCGATGCCGAGGCAGAGGAGGATGGCCACGGCCATCACGACCTCGATCATCACTCTGGCCTCGTTACCCAGGCTCCCGAAAGGCCCCCAGTTCGGGGCGATTCCGCCGATGATGGTGGTGATGTCGCCCTTTTCGGCTGCCAGGATCATGTAACTCACCGCCCCTGTTGGGTTGTTCAGTGCCCCTGCCGCTCGGCATGGGTCGTCGTTCTATCTTCGCTGATGAAACCGCCCCCGTAAGCCGACTTGGCGGGTCTCTTTACCCGATCTCCGCACGTATGACCGGTCCAGTCGTCCTGACCTGCGGCGGCATGGGCCGGAGAAGGTACGAGGAGCATGTACGGTCACTCTGTGTATCACGGAGCGTGACTCCGGGCAATAACTGTCGTTGTGCCCCCATCTGGGCGCTGCCGCCGTTCTCGCCCTGGCCGCGTGCTTCCGTCCGACATCGGCCCGCCACTGGACAGAAGCACCGTCTGACCCAACACCAGCCGTTCCAAGCCGAGTTGGATATCTTGGACCGTGTGACCGACAACGCGCACTTACTCGCAAGGATCGACACCACGCGCCCCCACACCGCCCGGATCTGGAACTACTGGACCGGCGGCAAGGACAACTACTCCGTCGACCGCGAAGCCGGGGACCAGATCCGCGCGCTCCACCCCGGAATCGGCGACTACGCCCTCGCGGACCGGCTGTTCCTGGGGCGGGCCGTGCATCATCTCGCCGCCGAGGTGGGAATCCGGCAGTTCCTCGACATCGGGACCGGGCTGCCCAGCGCCGACAACACCCACGAGGTGGCCCAGCGCGCCGCGCCCGAGGCGCGCGTCGTGTACGTGGACAACGATCCCCTGGTCCTCGCGCACGCCCGCGCCCTGCTCACCAGTACGCCCGAGGGCCGCACCGACTATCTCGACGCCGATCTGCGCGATGTCGACACGATCCTGGAGAGCGCCGCCCGGACGCTCGACCTCACCCGGCCCGTCGCGCTGATGCTGCTCGGTGTCGTGATCTTCATTGAGGACGACGAGGAGTCGTACGGCATCGTCCGCCGCCTCATGGACGCGCTGCCCGCCGGCAGTCATCTTGTCCTGTCCCACACCATCACCAGCCCGGCGATGCCGGATGTGGACGCCGCCGTCGCGTTCTGGAACGAGCACGGCACGCCCCGGCTCACCCAGCGCACCCCGCAGCAACTCACCCGGTACTTCGACGGTCTCGAGATGCTGGAGCCCGGCGTGGTGTCGTGTTCCCGCTGGCGGCCCGAGGTGCCTGCCGACGAGGTCGCCATGTTCGGCGGCGTGGGACGCAAACCCTAGGCTCGCGAGTGGAGACGGGCAGGAACGCGGCTTGGATGGGGGAGGGTTGAGAGCGTGCGAAAAGTCTGGATGGCCGGTGGAGTCGGGATCGGGCTGTGCCTGAGCTTCGTCGTGCTGCTCGTCGTCGGTACCTACTCCGCGGCCGCCGGGCTCATGGGCGGAAGCGGCGGCCGTGCGGTCGGCCTTGCCAAGGGTGCCGTGCCCGCGCTCTATCAGCCGCTCGTACAGAAGTGGGGCAACCTCTGCCCGGCCATCAACCCCGCTTTGCTCGCTGCCCAGCTCTACCAGGAGAGCGGCTGGAACCCCAAGGCGCAGAGCCCCGCCGCGGCCCAGGGCATCGCGCAGTTCATCCCCGGGACCTGGGCCGCGCACGGCGTCGACGGCGACAAGGACGGCGACCGCGACGTCTGGGATCCGGCCGACGCGATTCCGTCCGCCGCCTCGTACGACTGCGAACTGGCCGGATATGTAAAGAAAGCGCCCGGCAACGCGACCGACAACATGCTCGCCGCGTACAACGCCGGCGCCTACGCCGTCATCAAGTACCAAGGCGTACCGCCGTACCGCGAGACACAGAACTATGTGAAGGTCATCCGCACTCTGGAGAAGAGCTTCGCCAGGCCTGTCGGGCGGGTCCAGCCGTCGCGGCAGGCGGCCGCGGCGATCTACTTCGCGCAGAAGAGGCTGGGTACCGAGTATTTGTGGGGCGGCAACGGCACGCCCGAGCAGGGCGGACGCTTCGACTGTTCCGGGCTGACCCAGGCCGCGTACCGGACCGTCGGGATCGAGCTGCCGCGCGTCGCGAACGACCAGTACAACGCCGGCGAGCATCCGTCGCGGGACGAGCTGCTCCCCGGCGATCTGGTCTTCTTCTCCGACGACCTCACCAACTCGCGGGCGATCCGGCACGTCGGGCTCTATGTCGGCGGCGGGTACATGATCGACGCTCCGTACACCGGCGCCGTGATCCGCTTCGACAAGATCGACACTCCGGACTACTTCGGTGCGACCAGGGTCACCAAGGACGGCGCGAAGGCGCTGCCGACCTCGTTGCCGGAAGCCTGACGAGCCGTCGGGCGTGGCCGGAACCCTCCGCTGAGCCACGTCTCTGAGCTGCAACGATGTGTCACTCTTCGATAACGTCATGGTGATCGTTCGGTGGAGAGTGGAACGTATGCAGGGAGCGGGGCGTTCCCTGGACTGGGACAGCGCACTGACCATGGAGCAGACACCGCACTGACCACGGGGGTTGGCAGATGCGGCGCACGCGGAGGTGCGTCGCGGCAGGCGACAAGGCAAGGGGCCGCAGCAGATGGCTGGACTCGCATCGGATGGGTCGAACCCCGATCTCAGCCTGCTCTACGACATCAACGGCCTGGCCAAGGGCGCCCCGTCGTGGCTCGACGGCACCATGGAATTCATCGGCGAGTACGGAATCATGCTCGCGATGGTGCTGGTGGTGTTCTGGTGCTGGTGGAGCGTGCGCCGGCGCGGCACCACCGAGGACTCGGTCTCGGCGGTCGCCGGGCTGATCTGGGCGCCGCTCGCCGCCGGACTCGCGCTGCTGGTCAACATCCCCATCCGCGGATTCGTCGAACGACCGCGGCCGTTCCTGGACCACCAGGGCATTGAAGTCCTGGTGGCCGGAAAGACCGACTACTCCTTCGTGAGCGACCACGCGACGATGGCGATGGCCCTCGGCGCCGGACTCTTCGTCGCACACCGGAAGTTCGGGCTCGCCGCGATCGGTCTCGCGCTGGCCGAGGGCTTCTGCCGCGTCTACATGGGCGTGCACTACCCGACCGACGTCGTCGGTGGATTCGCGCTCGGTACGGCGGTGACGCTGCTGCTCGCGCCGCTCGCGCTGGCGCTGCTGACACCGCTCATGTCGGCGGTCGCCGGGTCGGGGCGGGTGGCGTGGCTCGTACGGTCGAGGCGGGCGGCGGCGGGGCCGGCGGACCTGCCGGAGACGCTCGGCGTTCCGGAGCCGAGGACCGAGGGGTCCGGCGCCGGAGACAAGGACCTGGCGGCCTGACGCCCGGCCCGGCGTCCGCCCGTACGTACTACAGCGCCTGCGGGAAGTTGAAGACCCTGTCCGGGTCGTACTGCTTCTTCAGCCGGGTGAGGCGGTCCGCGGCAGGCCCGTAGTACGCCCGGCGCCAGTCGGTCAGCGTGGGATCGATGTAGTTCTGGTACGCGGCTCCCGACGCATAACGGCGCATCGACGCATGGGCATTTTTGAGCCACGCCTGCTGGGCGGTGCCCGAGGTGCCGGCCCGCCAGGAGCCGATGTACTGCGCGAGCATCCGGGACCGCCGGTGGACGAAGGACGTCGCCAGCGGGTCCACGCGGTTGACCGCTCCGCCGAGCGCGGTGAGCGCGATGGAGCCGCCGCCCCCGCTCTGGCCGGGCTTGATCCGGGTGAACGCCTCGGTCGCGGAGATCAGTGCGCGCACTCCGGCCGGGGAGAGGTTGTGGTCGAAGAAGTCGGAGGCCGCGGCGTATGTCTCGCGCTGCAGCGCGCCCTGGGGCGAACGGCCCGGAGTGGTGCCCGGCAGATGGCACTGCGATTGGGTGATCGTCGTGCAGTTCGCGTAGCCGAGCATCGCCTCCCGGTAGCTGCGGCGGCGCACCGAGACCGAGCGGGCGGGCGAGCCGGCCTTGTCAGCGAGGCGGTCGAGCGCGTTCTTGAGGTCGCCCTCGCTGCCGAGGGAGAACGCGGCTATGGAGAGGGTCGGCGTGCTGCCGGGCCCGGCGGCGAGATGCGCGGACGACCATATCTCGTCCGGCTGGTCCGGGCCCCACTGCTGCCAGGCGCTGAGGACGGCCGCGGCCTTCGCCCAGGGCCAGGTGAGATAGGCCGTGACGGTCGGCGGCGTGGGATGGGTACGGAAGTGGAGTCGGGTCACGACGCCGAAGTTGCCGTTGCCGGCGCCGCGCAGCGCCCAGAAGAGGTCCTTGTTCTCGGTGGCGCTCGCGGTCAGCTGCTTGCCGTCGGCTGTGACAATGGTCGCCGCGGTGAGGCTGTCGCAGGTCAGACCGTACGCGCGTGAGGTGACGCCGTGACCGCCGCCGAGGGTGAGACCGGACACGCCGACGGAGGGGCACGAGCCCGCGGGGATGGTGCGGTTGTTGCGGGCGAGACCGGCGTAGACGTCGATGAGCTTGGCGCCGGCGCCGATGGAGCCGTCCTGTCCGACGCGGTTCAGCGAGGACACATCGATGACGAGGCGGCCGTTGCCGGAGGACCAGCCCGCATAGGAATGGCCGCCGTTCCGGATGGAGACGGGGACGCGGTGGGCTCTGGCGTAGGCCAGGCACTCCTTGACGTCGTCCTCGCCTGCGACATAGGCGACGGCGGCGGGCTTCAGCGAGTCGAAGCGGGTGTTGTAGAGCTGCCGGGCGGAGCGGTACGCGGCGTCACCGGGGCGTACGAGCTTCCCGTCGAGGCCGCGCGCGAGCGCGGTCCAGTCGGGCGCCGCGGCGGTGGTGATGGTGGTGGCGGACGCGGATCTGCCCGGTGAGCGGCCGGCGCCGGGCGTGCCGGAAGGAGCTGCGGTTGCGCCGCTGCCGTTCTTGCCTGTGCAGGCGGCAGCGGTGAGAACTACAGCGGTGGTGAGCAGTGCGCGCCGGTCCATGGGGCCTCCTGGGGAACGAGACGGTTCCTGGGGGCGGTGGGTTCCCGGGGGTGGGCGGCGGTTTTCCCTGTGCCACAGGCCCAATGGGCTGCGTCAGTGTTCCGTCGCAGGTATCGATGTGTGCAACTCGGCATCCGTACGCGCCCGTTCGCGGGAACGTCGGGCAGGCCCGGCCCAGCCGCAGGTGCAGCGGGCGGTGGCGAATGAGCCGCGTTCGGTGGTGGTGGCTCGGTGTGGCGAGGTGTCGCTGGTCGGGTCTTGCTGAGGCACCACTCCACGGTACTGGGGCCGCGTCGAGGACGGACCCCCGCGTGACGAGGGGCCAGGGCAGTCGTTATGCGGGACGGGTGGGGTCTCGTACAAGCAGCGGTTTCGCGTTGGGGGTTGGCAGGCGATGGTGGTGCAGCAGCACAGGCACAGGGGCGGGGCGTTCGCCGTCGCGGCCGTCGTACTGGGGGCGGTGGCGAGCAGCGGGTGTTCCGTCGGCGGCGGTGCCGTGGCCGACGACCGGCGGGGTGGCAGCAGAGTCGACGACGTACGGAAAGCCGCCGACGTACTGGCGGGGGCCGGCAGCTCCAAGGCCCGAACGTCCATGGAGATGGCGACCGGCGGGACCCGGGTGATCATCCGGGGCGAGGGCGGATACGACTTCAAGCGGCGGGCCGGTGAGCTGAGGGTCGTACTGCCCAAGGATCCCGCGGGCGCCGACGAGCACCGTCCGATCACCGAGCTGCTGACGCCCGGGGCGCTGTACATGAAGAACCGGGGCGCCGGCGTACCGGCCGACAAGTGGGTGCGGGTCGATACGACCACCCTCGAGGACGGCAACCTGGTCACCGGCGGCGCGACCGATCCGCTCGCCGCAGCCGAACTGCTGCGCGGCGCGCGGGACGTGACGTACGTCGGCGAGGAGGAGCTGGCCGGGACGAAGGTGCGTCACTACCGGGGCACCACGGACATCGCGCAGGCGGCGCGAGTGGCCGAACCTCATGCGCGGGCCTCGCTGGCCGCCGCGGCGAAAGGGTTCGCCAAGGACATCGTGCCGTTCGACGTGTACTTCGACGAACAAGGCCGGCTGCGCAAGGTGCGCCACCGGTTCAGTTTCACCAATCAGGGCCGCCCGGTCGCCGTCGCGTCGACCACCCTGCTGTACGACTTCGGGACGCCGGTGGCCGTGCGTCTCCCCGACCAACGGGACATTTACGCCGGGAAGATCAGGGCCTAAATGGTCCGGACGTGCCATGCGCGGTCCGTGTATCACTCCCTACGCTAGGAAGTCGACACCGGCAGGAAGAGGTGAATGCACGTGGCTCCGCCCAGTACTGCGACCGTCCAGGACCACGTGGCCCTCGCGGAGATCGAGCTGTGTGGTGAGTTGATCATCGCGGCGTCGGCCGCGGACGAGGAACGGCTCAGCCCGGACCGTATCGACGAGGTGCTGAAGGTGGTGGCCGAGCGGTCCGCGCTCTCAGGCCCGTCGCTGCAGGAGTGACCGGAAACACGGGGCGCAGCCGGGACGCGGTCGCCGTGCCCCGTGCATGTACTAGGTGCGCAGAAGGCGCGCGATCGCCTTCGTCGCCTCCTCGACCTTCGCGTCGATCTCCTCGCCGCCCTTCACCGCAGCGTCGGCGACGCAGTGCCGCAGATGCTCCTCCAGCAGCTGGAGCGCGAAGGACTGCAGAGCCTTGGTGGACGCGGAGACCTGGGTGAGTATGTCGATGCAGTAGACGTCCTCGTCGACCATCCGCTGCAGCCCGCGGATCTGGCCCTCGATCCGGCGCAGCCGCTTGAGGTGCTCGTCCTTCTGCTTGTGGTAGCCGTGCACACCGTGGTCATGGTCCGTGACCGGGGGGCCGGCCGCCTCGGTGGTCGTCATCGCGTCCTCCCGTTGTCCGTCTGTCCTTGTCGACTGTGCTTGTCCAGAAAGGGACTACATACCCCTCGTGGGTATATGGTAACGAATCGCGCGAGATCGGGGGCGGGGGCCCGTGATGACCACTGTGCCCGATGGGCGACACTGAACAACGCCGGTTAGCCGTGGCCGGATGATGCGCCTAGCATCAGCCTGACCAAATCCAAAGCACCCCGAGGACCCCACGTGCGATTTCGTCTGACCCCCAGGGAGACGAGCTTCTATGACATGTTTGCCGCGTCCGCGGACAACATCGTCACGGGCTCGAAGCTCCTGATGGAACTGCTCGGTGCGGATGCCTCCGCCCGGGCCGAGATCGCGGAGCGGATGCGGGCAGCGGAGCACGCGGGGGACGACGCCACCCACGCGATCTTCCACCAGCTGAACTCCTCGTTCATCACGCCGTTCGACCGCGAGGACATCTACAAACTCGCTTCGTCGCTCGACGACATCATGGACTTCATGGAGGAGGCCGTCGACCTGGTCGTGCTCTACCAGGTCGACGAGCTGCCCAAGGGTGTCGAGCAGCAGATCGAGGTACTGGCGCGGGCCGCGGAGCTGACCGCCGAGGCGATGCCGCATCTGCGGACCATGGACAACCTCACCGAGTACTGGATCGAGGTCAACCGCCTCGAGAACCAGGCCGACCAGATTCACCGCAAGCTCCTTGCGACGCTCTTCAACGGTAAGTACGACGCCATCGAGGTGCTCAAGCTCAAGCAGATCGTGGATGTGCTGGAAGAGGCCGCCGACGCCTTCGAGCATGTCGCGAACACCGTGGAGACCATTGCGGTCAAGGAGTCCTGAACCTCGTGGACACCTTTGCGCTGATCGTGACCATTGGTGTCGCGCTCGGATTCACGTACACCAATGGCTTTCACGACTCGGCGAACGCGATCGCGACCTCGGTCTCCACGCGGGCGCTGACGCCGCGTGCGGCGCTGGCGATGGCCGCGGTGATGAACCTTGCCGGTGCGTTCCTCGGCCAGGGCGTCGCCAAGACCGTCAGCGAGGGGATCATCGAGACGCCCCAGGGCCCGCGCGGCATGGGCATTCTCTTCGCGGCGCTGGTCGGCGCGATCGTCTGGAACCTGGTCACCTGGTACTTCGGTCTGCCGTCGTCCTCTTCCCATGCGCTGTTCGGCGGCATGGTGGGCGCGGCGCTGGCCGGCGGGACCGAGGTCATCTGGAGCGGCGTGCTCGAGAAGATCGTCATCCCGATGCTTGTCTCGCCCTTCGTCGGTCTGGTCGTCGGCTATCTGGTGATGGTCGCGATCATGTGGATGTTCCGTAGGTCCAACCCGTCCAAGGCCAAGCGCGGTTTCCGGATAGCGCAGACGGTCTCGGCGGCCGGCATGGCGCTCGGTCATGGTCTGCAGGACGCGCAGAAGACGATGGGCATCGTGGTGATGGCGCTGGTCATCGCCGACGTGGAGGACCAGGGCGACGCGATCCCGGTCTGGGTGAAGATCGCCTGCGCGATGATGCTCTCGCTCGGTACGTACGCGGGTGGCTGGCGCATCATGCGGACGCTCGGCCGAAAGATCATCGAGCTGGACCCGCCGCAGGGCTTCGCGGCCGAGACGACCGGCGCGTCGATCATGTTCGGCTCGGCGTTCCTCTTCCAGGCGCCGATCTCGACCACGCATGTGATCACCTCGGCGATCATGGGTGTGGGTGCGACAAAGCGGGTCAACGCGGTCCGCTGGGGTGTTGCCAAGAACATCGTTCTGGGCTGGTTCATCACGATGCCGGCGGCGGCGGCGGTCGCTGCGTTGAGCTATGGCGTGGTCTACCTGATCTTCGGCTGACCGTCGCGGCGGTTCCGCCGTTCGCGCCGGAACGCAAGTGGGCCCGCCCCCTGGGAGAGGGGGCGGGCCCTTCGCCTTGCGGTGGCACCGCCATGCAGCACCGCGAGACGTGTTAGGGGGTTCGGCCGCTTGCCCGTGGCCGGTATGCCGGAGGGTTCGGCGGTTCGCCCACGTGCTCGTGGCCGGTATGCCGGAGGAGTGCGGCGGTTCGCCGGTGGAAACCACCCACCGGAGAGAACCACCAACGCCCCCGGCCCACGGTCACCACATGACCGGACGACTACCCGAAGCGGCCGGAGATGTAGTCCTCCGTGGCCTGCACCGACGGGTTGGCGAAGATCCGCTCGGTCTCGTCAATCTCGATGAGCTTGCCGGGCTGGCCGACCGCCGACAGGTTGAAGAACGCCGTGCGGTCCGAGACCCGAGCCGCCTGCTGCATGTTGTGCGTCACGATGACGATCGTGAAGCGCTCCTTCAGCTCGCCGATCAGGTCCTCGATCGCGAGGGTCGAGATCGGGTCGAGCGCCGAGCAGGGCTCGTCCATCAGCAGCACATCCGGCTCGACCGCGATCGCGCGGGCGATGCACAGACGCTGCTGCTGGCCGCCGGAGAGACCGGAGCCGGGCTTGTTCAGGCGGTCCTTGACCTCGTTCCAGAGGTTCGCGCCCTTCAGGGACTTCTCGACGACGTCCGCCAGCTGGTTCTTCTTGTACGAACCGTTCAGGCGCAGGCCCGCCGCGACATTGTCGAAGATCGACATCGTCGGAAAGGGGTTCGGCCGCTGGAAGACCATGCCGACCGTGCGACGCACGGCGACCGGGTCGACGCTCGAGCCGTACAGGTTCTCGTCGTCCAGCAGTACCTTGCCCTCGACGCGGCCACCGGGAGTGACCTCGTGCATACGGTTCAGGGTGCGCAGGAAGGTGGACTTGCCGCAGCCGGACGGGCCGATGAAGGCCGTCACGGAGCGGGGCTCCACGGTCATCGAGATGTCCTCGATCGCCTTGTGGGAGCCGTAGAAGGCAGAGAGGCCGCTGACGTCGATGCGCTTGGCCATGTGAATCACTTCGCTTTCACGTGGTCGCGTCAGCGACCGGTCTTCGGGGCCTTCCAGCGGGCGATGCCCCGGGCCACCAGATTGAGGATCATGACGAAGGCGATCAGGACCAGGGCGGCGGCCCAGGCGCGGTCGTACGACGCCTCGCTGCCGACCCGGTACTGCTCCCAGACGTAGAAGGGGAGCGAGGACTGGGCGCCTTCGAACGGGTTCGTGTTGATCAGCTGGCTGCCGAAGACCAGCAGCATGATCGGGGCGGTCTCACCGGCGATACGTGCGATGGCGAGCATCACACCAGTGGTGATACCGCCGAGCGCGGTCGGGATAACCACCTTGAGGATCGTGCGGTACTTCGGTACGCCGAGGGCCAGCGACGCTTCGCGCAGCTCGTTGGGTACGAGCTTGAGCATCTCCTCGGTGGAGCGGACCACGACCGGGATCATCAGGATCGACAGCGCCAGCGCGCCCATCAGGCCGGAGGGCTGCAGCTCGAGGATGAGCATGATCGAGAGGATGAACAGACCCGCGACGATCGACGGGATACCCGTCATGACGTCGACGAAGAAGGTGACGGCCTTGGCCAGCGCGCCCTTGCCGTACTCGACCAGGTAGACCGCGGTCAGCAGACCGATCGGCACCGAGATCACGGTGGCGAGGCCGACCTGCTCCAGCGTGCCGATGATGGCGTGGTAGACGCCGCCGCCCGCCTCGAAGCCGGGGACGCCGGCCATGGAGTGGCTGAGGAAGTAGCCGTTGAGCACCTTCGTACCGCGGCTGATGGTCACCCAGATCAGCGAGAACAGCGGGATCACGGCGAGGATGAAGCACACCCACACGAGGCTGGTGGCGAGACGGTCCTTGGCCTGGCGCTTGTTCTCGACGGCCGTGGTCACCACGTAGGAGATGCTCACGAAGAGCAGGGCCGAGATCAGGCCCCACTGAACGCGGCTCTCCCAGCCGGCCCCCATGCCGATGCCGACGCCGAGCGCGATGGAGACGACCGCGAATCCCGCCGGTGCCCAGCGGGGGAGCGACCGGCCGCTGAGGCTTCCCCTGGGGGAGGGCGGGGTCGGCGTGGGCCTGTCCTTGATGGCTGCCTGGCTCATGCGTTGGCCCCCGAGTACTCCTTGCGGCGCGCGATGATCAGGCGGGCCGCGCCGTTGACCAGCAGTGTGAGGATGAAGAGGACCAGACCGGAGGCGATCAGGGCGTCGCGCCCGAGCTCATTGGCCTCGTCGAACTTCGCTGCGATGTTCTGGGCGAAGGTTCCGCCGCCCGGATTGAGCAGATGGAAAGAGATCAGGAAGCTTGGAGAGAGGACCGTGGCGACGGCCATCGTCTCGCCGAGCGCGCGGCCCAGGCCCAGCATCGAGGCGGAGATCACGCCCGAGCGGCCGAAGGGGAGCACCGAGAGCCGGATGACTTCCCAGCGGGTGGCGCCGAGGGCGAGCGCGGCCTCTTCGTTCATCCGCGGTACCTGCAGGAAGACCTCGCGGCTGACGCTGGTCACGATCGGCAGGATCATGATCGCCAGCAGCACGCCCACGGTGAACAGCGAGCGGGCGACGCCGACCTCGGTCTTCTCGAAGATGTAGGTCCAGCCGAAGAACTCGTCCAGCCAGAGGTTGAGGCCCTCCATGTACGGGACGAGGAAGAGGGCGCCCCAGATGCCGTAGATGATCGACGGCACGGCGGCCAGCAGATCCACGACGTAGGCGAGGGGGGCGGCGAGGCGGCGCGGCGCGTAGTGCGAGATGAACAACGCGATGCCGACGGCGATCGGTACGGCGATCAGCATCGCGATGATCGAGCTGACGACCGTGCCGAAGAGCAGGACCGCAATGCCGAAGACCGGCGGGTTGCCCGCCGGGTTCCAGTCGAAGGTGGTGAGGAAGTTGCCCTCGTCCTTCGAGATGGCAAGCGTCGCGCGGTAGGTGAGGAACGCGGCGATCGACGCCATGATCACCAGGAGCAGGATGCCCGAGCCGCGGGACAGGCCGAGAAAGACCTTGTCGCCGGCGCGGCCGGTGGACGTTCCGCGCCTCCTGTTGACCGGCGGAGCCGGCGTTGGGGGAGGGGAATCTATCGGTGTAGTGGAAGCCATGATCTTTCCGGTCTGTGGCGGGGAGCTGTAGGACTCCCCTGGCGGCGGTGCACCGGATGGGTGGCCGGCGGGGGCGCAGGGCCCCCGCCGGCCTGTTGCGTTACTTCAGACCCGCGACGGTCTCGCGGACCTTGGTGTTGATCTCGGCTGGGATCGGGGCGTAGCCGGCGCCGGAGAGGAGCTTCTGGCCCTCGTCGCCGGCGGTGTAGGTCAGGAAGGACTTGACCGTGCCCAGGGTGTCGGCCTTGTTGCCGGTGTCGCAGACGACCTCGTAGGTCACCAGGACGATCGGGTAGGCGCCGTCGGCCTTGGTGGTGTAGTCGAGACCGAGGGCCAGGTCCTTGCCGGTGCCCTTGATCTTGGCGGCGGCGATCGCCTTGGAGGCGTTCTCGGAGCTGGCCTCGACCGGGGCGGCAGCACCCGTGTTGATCTTGACGGTCGGGATGGACTGCGAGGTCGCGTACGAGAGCTCGAAGTAACCGATCGAGCCCTCGGCCTGCTTGACCTGCGCGGCGACACCGGCGGAGCCGGAGGCGGCCTGGCCGCCCGGGGCCGGCCACTTCTTCTCGGCCTCGTAGGGCCAGTCGGCCTTGGCGGTGGCGCCGAGGTACTTGCCGAGGTTCGCCGTGGTGCCGGAGTCCTCGGAGCGGTGGAAGGCCTGGATCGCCTTGTCCGGGAGCTTGGCACCCTTGTTCAGGGCGGCGATCGCCGGGTCGTTCCAGTTCTTGATCTTGCCGTTGAAGATCTTGGCGATCGTCGAGGCGTCCAGGGTCAGGTTGTCGACGCCCGGCACGTTGTAGCCGATGGCGATCGGGCCGCCGACCATGGGCAGGTTGATGCCCTGGCCGCCCTTGCAGATCTTCTTGGACTCGGCGACCTCTTCGGGCTTGAGCGCCGAGTCGGATCCGGCGAAGCCGACGGTGCCCTGGTTGAAGGCGATGATGCCCTCACCGGACGAGGAGGCCTTGTAGTTGATCTCCACGCCCTTGCAGCCGGCCATGTAGTTCTTGACCCACAGGTCCATGGCGTTCTTCTGCGCGCTGGAACCGGATGCCAGGAGCTTGCCCTTGGCGCCGTCGCACTTGATGTTCGACGCCGCGTTGGTCTGCTCGCCCGTGCCGCCGGTGCCGCCTGCGTTGTCGTCCGAGCCACACGCCGTGAGAACCAGGGCGCCGGTCACGGCGATGGCACCGAGCGCGGTGGCGCGAAGCCCGTTCTTGCGCTGAAGCTTCACTTCGGGTGTTTCCTTCCAGGAGCCGCCGGACGCTGACCGGGTGTCTTTGGCGTTCTATGGCGGCGTGGTTCGGGGTGGGGGGCCGGCACTGTGCCGGTCACCGTGTAGGGCCGAAATTAGGCAGATCAGGTGAAGCGGCCAACGGGAGAGAGTGAACGGGAGGTGAACCGTGTCGGGCGGCCTGGTGCCTGTCGCCGTGTCGCCACTCGGCGTGCCGGTTCATGCGGTTCACGCCGAGTGGAGGGCCGCGAGCAGCGCGTCCAGGAGCGTGCGGTCGCGCGGCTGGGTGAGGCGGCTGCGGGCCGCTGTCGGGGAGAGCCAGAGGATGCGGTCGACCTCCTCGTTCGGGGTGAAGGTTCCCGTGGTCGCCTCGGCGGCCCAGTAGCTGACCTGCTTGGGGCGTCCGTTCGCAATGTAGTGCGCGGTGGGGAGGCGGGCACCGGGGACGCACTGGTGGCCGGTCTCCTCGAGCACTTCGCGCAGCGCGCCGAAAAGGGCGTCCTCGCCGCGCTTCAGCTTGCCCTTCGGGTGCGACCAGTCGTCGTACTTGGGACGGTGTACGAGGCAGATCTCGATACCGTCGTCCCCGTACGGGGAGCGGCGCCACAGCACACAGCCGGCGGCCGGCACGACGTCGTCCCCCAGGCGATTCACGACGCCGCCCTCACGGTGCCGTCACCGCCGCGGCCCTCTGCCACACCTGCTGGAAGGCGAAACGGGCGGCCTCGACCTCGTGCCGCTGATCGGCGTGCAGCACACCCAGGGCGTACGCGGTGGCCGGGGCGATCCGCGGCGTACGGGCTGCGGTGGCGGCCGCGTCGGCGGCTTCCGCGGCGTCGCGGTGGCGGTCGAGGACCAGCCCCGCATGGCACAGCACCGGGTCCGTCTTCGGGTGCAGCACCTCCTGTGCGTACCGGTGCAGTCTCAGCAGCAGCCGCACCTGGTGCCAGGGCGCGTCCTGTGCCTCTCCGGCCGATGCGGCGGCGAGGCCGTGCACCAGGGCCTCCGCGTTGTACGGATGTGCCGCGCGGGCCAGCGGCAGTGCGGCCACCGCCTCCAGGAACCGGCGCTCGGCGAGCTCCGCGGGCAGCGTCAGGGCCTCGGCGGCCGGGGCGCCGGCCGGCGGGCCGAGCGGCAGCTCGGAGGCGAGTACCGCGACGGCGTCGGCGACCGCGTGGAAGCGGGAGGAGCCGAGCGCCTGGAGCGCGGCGGAGTGGGCGCGGGTCCGGGCGAGGGTGAGCTGCCGCTCCAGCAGGGCCCCGGCCCGTGCGGCACCGACCGTGAGCGTGCCGGTACTGCGGGACGTCCCGGCGCCGGGCTCGAAAGCACCAGGCTCGAAAGCGGCGGCCTCCGAAGCGGCGGCCTCCGAAGCGGCGGCCTTCGAAGCGGCGGCCTCGAGCGGGCCGAGCTGCCCCCTCGCGGGCGGCAGCGGTGCCGCACCCGAGAGCCGGGACAGCGCCTCCAGCAGCCGGCCGAGCCGTGAGGTGCAGGCGTGCTCCTGGGCCAGAGTGGCGGACAGCCAGGCCAGCTCGGTGCGCAGACCGTCCGCCCAGGCGGGGTCGAGCAGCGGCCGGAAGGTGTGCAGCGTTCCGCTGATCCGCCGGGACGCCTGGCGCAGCGCGCGGGCGGCCGCCGCCACGCCCGCCGTGTCCGCGCCGCTCTCGCTGTGCAGCCGCAGACTGCGCAGGAAGTCGCCCGCCTGCGCATGGAGATACCGGGCAAGGGCCTCGCCCGCCGTGACCGCGGCCGGGAGACCGGCCGGGACGGCGGCAGTGTCCTGCCGGGAGATATCAGGGCTGTGCACGCCGGCGCCTCCGGGCGTCTATGAGCATCTCCTGTATGTGCCGCAGCGGCTGGCCTTCCGAGTCCGTGGAGTGCCGGATCCACGCGCCGTCCGGGCCGAGATGCCAGGAGGACGTGCTGTCGGACATGCCGCTCTCCAACAGCCGGGTGAGGGCCGCGCGGTGGGCCGGGTCGGTGACCCGTACCAGTGCTTCGATACGGCGGTCGAGGTTGCGGTGCATCATGTCGGCGCTGCCGAACCACACCTCGGGCTCGCCGCCGTTGCCGAAGGCGAAGATCCGGGAGTGTTCCAGGAAGCGGCCGAGGATCGAGCGCACCCGGATGTTCTCCGAGAGGCCGGGGACTCCGGGGCGCAGCGCGCAGATGCCGCGGACCCAGATGTCCACCGGCACACCCGCCATCGCCGCCCGGTAGCAGGCGTCGATGATCGCCTCGTCCACCATCGAGTTGACCTTGATGCGTACGTAGGCGGGCCGTCCGGCGCGGTGGTGTGCGGCTTCCTTGTTTATTCGCGCGATCAGGCCGTCGCGCAGGGACTTGGGCGCGACCAGCAGACGGCGGTACGTCTCGCGGCGCGAGTATCCCGAGAGCCGGTTGAACAGGTCCGAGAGGTCCGCGCCGACCTGCGGGTCCGCGGTCAGCAGCCCCAGGTCCTCGTACAGGCGGGCCGTCTTCGGGTGGTAGTTGCCGGTGCCGACGTGCGAGTAGCGGCGCAGTGTGTCGCCCTCCTGGCGGACCACCAGCGACAGCTTGCAGTGGGTCTTCAGGCCGACAAGGCCGTAGACGACATGGCAGCCGGACTCCTCCAGCTTGCGCGCCCACTTGATGTTGGCCTGCTCGTCGAAGCGGGCCTTGATCTCCACCAGTACCAGGACCTGCTTGCCCGATTCGGCGGCGTCGATCAGCGCGTCGACAATCGGGGAGTCGCCGGAGGTGCGGTACAGCGTCTGTTTGATGGCGAGCACGTCCGGGTCGGCCGCGGCCTGCTCCAGGAAGGCCTGTACGGACGTCGAGAACGAGTCGTACGGGTGGTGCAGCAGTACGTCACGCTCGCGCAGCGCCATGAATATGTCCGGCGCGGAGGCCGACTCGACCTCGGCGAGATCCCGGTGGGTGCCCGCGATGAACTTCGGGTACTTCAGCTCGGGCCGGTCCAGCTTCGCGATGCCGAAGAGGCCCGTCAGGTCCAGCGGACCGGGCAGCGGGTAGACCTCGGCGTCGGACACCTTCAGCTCGCGGACCAGCAGATCGAGCACGTACGGATCGATGGACTCCTCGACCTCGAGCCGCACCGGCGGCCCGAAGCGGCGCCGCATGAGCTCCTTCTCCAGTGCCTGCAGAAGGTTCTCCGCGTCGTCCTCCTCCACCTCCAGGTCCTCGTTCCTGGTCACCCGGAACATATGGTGCGCGAGCACCTCCATGCCGGGGAACAGCTCCTCCAGATGCGCGGCGATGACGTCCTCGAGAGGGACGTACCGCTGCGGGGAGGCCTCCAGGAAGCGGGACAGCAGCGGCGGGACCTTCACCCGCGCGAAGTGGCGGTGGCCGCTGACCGGGTTGCGCACGACGACCGCGAGGTTCAGCGAGAGGCCGGAGATGTACGGGAAGGGGTGCGCCGGGTCCACGGCCAGCGGGGTCAGGACCGGGAAGATCTGCTGCCGGAAGAGCGTGAAGAGGCGGGCCTGCTCCTTCTCGGTGAGGTCGGGCCAGCGGATGAGGTGGATGGACTCCTCGGCGAGCGCCGGGGCGACGTCCTGCTGGTAGCAGGCGGCGTGCCGGGCCATGAGCTCGCGGGAGCGGTTCCAGATCAGGTCCAGGACCTCGCGGGGCTGCAGGCCGGACGCGGAGCGGGTGGCGACGCCGGTCGCGATACGGCGCTTCAGGCCGGCCACCCGGACCATGAAGAACTCGTCCAGGTTGGACGCGAAGATCGCCAGGAAGTTCGCTCGTTCGAGCAGCGGGGTGGCGGGATCCTCGGCGAGCTCCAGGACGCGCTCGTTGAACGCGAGCCAGCTTCGTTCGCGGTCGAGGAACCGTCCCTGGGGCAGTTCGGCGCCGCCGCCCTCGTGATCTTCCTCGTACGCGTCGAGGTCGGCATCGATGTCGGGCTCGAGATCGGACACCGTGGCCGCGACGGTGTGTGGCCGGTGCGCGGCGATGGAACCGACGGACGGCTGGGGGTGCTGGACCGGTACCTCGGCGGGCTGGTGGCTCATGAACCCATTGTTCCGCGCGGAGAGGAAAACGGGCGCGTCGGAAGGGGCCGGGGTGAGGGGGATCTTGCCGTTGGGGGAGGCGGGCACAGCGGGCTGCATTGAGAGAGGGTCGCAAGGGTGTCTGAATGCCCGGTAACGACGACATGACATGCAGGCGCGGTCGTGATGAGCGGAGGTCGGCCGGGGGCTTTACGCAGCCCCCGGCTGCCCGCGGTGATCAGCAGGGCCGCGAGGGCCGGCGGGCCGGCGTGACGGACTGGGTCCAGGACAGGGCGGTCGTGCCGCGCTCCAGCTCGCGGCCGGTAAGGACACCGTCGACGTGGACGGCGACGGCGAGCGGCAGCCACGCGATCACAGTGGCGGCGAGGCTCATGTTGCCGCTGTACTCGAACGCCGGGGACGAGGTGAAGTCCTCGAGGCACGGGGGCAGTCCCGAGTCGGGGGAGCCGCAGGGGCCGCCTGCCCGCGCGGCCTCGAGCCCGACCGTGCGGAACCGGGCCAGGGGTGCCACCGAGGCGGCGAGGAACGCGGCGGTGACGAGCAGCGCGTGGTGCAGCCGGAGGACCGATCAGGTCAGCCCCTTGGCGGCGAGTGAGCTTCTGCCGCCGCCACTCCGCGCTCGGCGTGAGCGGTCAACTGCTCCCGGCCCCTGGCCTTTCGGTCGCTCAGGACTCCGCCGGCGGGATCCCGGTCAGGACTCGGTCCGGTACATGAGATCCACCTCGTGGGTGACAAAGCCGAGGCGCTCGTACACCGTCAGCGCGGCCGTGTTGTCCGCGTCGACGTAGAGCATCGCGGTCGGCAGCCCCTCGGCGGCGAGATGGCGCAGCCCGATCGCGGTGAGGGCCTTGCCGAGGCCGCCGCCCTGCGCCTCGGGCCGGATGCCGACGACGTACACCTCACCGAGGTGCTCCGCGGCGTGCACCTTCGTCCAGTGGAAGCCGATGAGTTCCCCTTCGCGCTCGGCGAGGAAGAAGCCCTTGGGGTCGAACCACGGCTCGGCCTTGCGGTCGTCGAGGTCCCGCTGTGTCAGGGCCCCCTGCTCGGGGTGGTGGGCAAACGCGGCGGCGTTCACGGCGAGCCAGGCGGCGTCGTCCTGCCCCGGCACGAAGGTGCGTACGGTGACGCCGGGCGGGAACACCGGCTCGGGGATGTTCAGCGGGTTCAACGGCCGCCGCAGCTGGCGCAGTTCACGGAAGAGGGTCAGCCCGAGCACCTGGGCCAGATGCCGCGCGGCGGACTTCCCGCCGTGCGCCCACACCCGCAGCCGCTTACCGGACGCCGCCAGCAACGCGGCCCCGAGCGCCCGCCCGTGACCGTGCCCGCGGTGCGAGGGATGCACGACCAGCTCGGCGGCCGGGGCCTCGACGGGGTCGGTGTCCTCCAGCTGCGCGTACCCGACGAGCTCGTCGGCGACGGTGAGAAGGAGATGCCGAACGCCCTCCCGCTTCCCGCCGCGCAGCTGCAGCCGCCCCTGCTCGGAGACGGCCTGCATCCCGTCGGACCGGGCGGCGTGACCGAGCATGCCGAGTACGGCCTGGGCCTGCTCGGGCGTGAGCTCCTCGAGGGTCTGAATCTGCCGGCCGGGCTCGAGTGCGGCTGTTGCGTCTGTCATGGGTCGAGGGTACGGCGGGGGGGTGGGGGTGCGGGATCTGCGCGGCTCGGCATTTGCCCGCAGGTCGGTGGAAGTTGTTCAACAGATTGTTGGACGGTGGGATCGGGCCAGATGCATGCCGACTGCCGCAAGCGGTGGAGGTGGGCGCGGTCGAAGCCCTCGGGTCCGGGAACTCCGTGACGATCATCTCGGTGTTCACCTTGAGCGGCCCCACACCCGCGCGCCCCACTGCGCGCCCCGCACCCGCGCGCACCGCGCGACCGGCTTCGGCCTGCCGGTCAACTCCAGCAATTCCGAGGACAGTTCGGATGGCTTCTGATGTTCCTGCTCGTATATGTCCGCAGTGCGGGTGATACGCGGAGAACTACCCGTTGACGAACGAAGGCAACCAGGTTGTAACCCGCTAGCCCCTGTCGTGCTACGCGCGTTGACTCTAGGCTGCCGCTCGCAGCCCTCACACCACGCTGAACTGACAAGGGGACAGATGTCAGCGCCACAACAGAAGAACCGCGCGACCCGGCGGACCCGGCGGATACTCGCCACCGCCGCCGGACTGGCCACCGTCGGCGCGCTCGTCGCCGCGATGCCGGCCAATGCCACCAGCAGCAGCGACCGCCACGGCGACCGTCACCACAAGCCCGCACGCACTGTCGATGTACAGCTGCTCTCCTTCAATGACCTGCACGGGAACCTGGAGCCGCCCGCCGGCTCGGCCGGGACGGTCAGTGAGAAGCAGGCCGACGGCACCGTCAAGGCGATCCCGGCCGGTGGTGCCGAGTATCTGGCGACCTCGCTGCGCGGTGCGCGCAAGGGGCACCCGTACTCCATCACCGCCGCCGGCGGCGACATGGTCGGTGCCAGCCCGCTGCTCTCCGGGCTCTTCCACGACGAGCCGACCATCGAGGCGCTCAACAAGATCGACCTCGATGTGACGGCCGTGGGCAACCACGAGTTCGACGAGGGCGCGGTCGAGCTCGCCCGGCTCCAGAAGGGTGGCTGCCACCCGGTCGAGGGCTGCTACGAGAAGGGGAAGAAGTTCAAGGGCGCGGACTTCCCCTACCTCGCGGCCAACGTCACCAAGGAGACGACCGGCAAGCCGATCCTCAAGCCGTACACGGTCTGGAAGAAGAACGGCGTCAAGATCGGCTTCATCGGTGTGACCCTCGAGGGCACGCCGGACATCGTCAACGCCAACGGCATCAAGGGCCTCAAGTTCAACGACGAGGTCGAGACGATCAACAAGTATGCCAAGGAGCTCGACCGCCAGGGCGTGAAGTCGATCGTCGCGCTGATCCACGAGGGCGGCTCGCCGGCCTCCTCCTCGTACAACTACGACTGCGACTCGCCGGGCGCGGGCGACGGCATTTCCGGCCCGATCGTCGATATCGCCAAGAACATCACGCCCAAGGTGGACGCGCTGGTCACCGGCCACACCCACCAGGCGTACGTGTGCACGGTCCCGGACCCGTCCGGCAAGCCGCGCATGGTCACTTCGGCGGCCTCGTACGGCAAGCTCTACACGGACACCACGCTCACGTACGACCGTCGCACCAAGGACATCGTCCGTACGTCGGTGAAGTCGGCGAACCACATCGTCAGCCGTGACCAGGCCAAGGCCGAGGACATGACGGCGCTCATCGCGCGCTGGAACAAGCTGGCCGCGCCGGTCGCGAACCGCCCCCAGGGCTGGATCTCCGCCGACATCAACGGCCGTGGATCGACGGCGCCCGAGAAGCCGCTCGGCGACCTGATCGCGGACGCGCAGCTCGAGGGCCTGGCCCCGGCGGACAAGGGCGGGGCGCAGCTCGCGCTGATGAACCCGGGCGGGATCAGGTCCGACCTGGTCTTCAAGGCCTCGGGCAGTGAGGGCGACGGGGTGGTGACGTACGGCGAGTCGTTCACCGTGCAGCCGTTCACCAACATGATGAACGTCGTCGACCTGACCGGCGCCCAGCTGATCACCACGCTCCAGCAGCAGGTCAGCGGCCCGAACGAGGCCTCTCCGAAGATCCTTCAGGTCTCGAAGGGCTTCACCTACACCCTGGATCTGAAGAAGACGGGTGCGGCCCGGATCGATGTGGCCTCGGTGAAGCTGAACGGCGTCGCGATCGACCCGGCGAAGACCTACCGGGTCGCGATGAACGAGTTCCTGGCGGGCGGCGGTGACGGTTTCCCGGTGCTGAAGGAGCACAAGAACAAGCTGGTCGGCGCCTCCGACCTGGATGTCTTCAACGCCTACCTGGTGGCGAACTCGACGGCGGCCAAGCCGATCACGCCGCCGGCCGCCGACCGGATCACGGTCGTGCAGTAGCGGTACCGGCACGTTGACGGTGGGGCGGTGGGCCAAGTGCCTGCCGCCCCACCGGCGTTGTGGGAGCGTGGCGGACTTCTGAGGCGGGATTCGGCCACTCCCGACCGACGGGTACACGACCCTGTTCATTCTTGACGTGACCCCGCCATAATGCCGGACCATGGACCGACGGAGCTTTCTCGCGGGTGCGGCAGCCGTCTCCGCGACCGCCCTCATCGGCGCACCGGCGTTCGCCGCGCCGCGGCGCACTCTGTCCGCGCAGGACTGGATGGCGGGCGCCGGCGACTCGACCGCCCTGGCACGGCTGACGATCCCCGGCACCCATGACTCGGGCGCGCGCTTCGGCGGCCTCTGGACCGAGTGCCAGAACACCACCATCGCCGACCAGTTGAACAGCGGCATCCGCTTTCTGGACGTACGGTGCCGGATCACCGGCGACTCCTTCGCCATCCACCACGGAGCGTTCTACCAGAACCTGATGTTCGGCGATGTGCTCATCGCCTGCCGGGACTTCCTCGCCGCCCACCCCTCCGAGACGGTCCTGATGCGCGTCAAGCAGGAGTACTCGCAGGAGAGCGACGCCGCCTTCCGTCGTGTCTTCGACCTGTATCTGGACGGCAAGGGCTGGCGCTCGCTGTTCCGTATCGGCGACGGGCTGCCGACGCTGGGCCAGGCGCGCGGCAAGGTCGTGCTGCTCGGCGACAACGGCGGACTGCCCGGCGTCCGCTACGGCGACGGGAACCTCTTCGACATCCAGGACGACTGGAACGCCGCGCCGAACGCCAAGTACCCCAAGATCGAGACGCACTTCCGCAAGGCGGCCCAGCAGCCCGGCAAGCTGTACATCAACTTTGTCAGCACCTCCGCGTATCTGCCGCCGCGCTGGAACTCCGACAACCTCAACCCGAGGGTCCACTCCTTCATCGACGGCTCCGAGGCGAGTGGGTGGAAGGGGCTCGGCATCGTGCCGCTCGACTTCCCCAACACCCGGTCGGGCCTGGTCGATTCACTCATCCGGCACAACTGACCGGCTAGGCGGTCGGCGGTGGGGTCGCCGCCCCGGGCAGCCGGATCACCGCGCGCGTTCCGCCGCCCGCCGCCGGAACGAGCGCGACCTCGCCGCCCGACTGCTGGACCGTACGGGCCACGATCGACAGCCCGAGCCCCGATCCCGGCAGCGCACGCGCGGACGGCGAGCGCCAGAACCGTTCGAAGACATGCGGGAGTTCATCGGCGGGGATACCGGGACCGTGGTCCCGTACCGTCAGCTCGCCGCCGCTGAGAGCCACCTCGACCGTCCCGCCCGGCGGCGAGAACTTCACCGCGTTGTCCAGGACATTGACCACCGCCCGCTGCAGCGCGGCCGGCTCCGCCCGCACGTACCAGGGCGCCAGCTCCGCCGTGAAGGTCAGCTCGGGGCCGCGCAGCCGGGCCCGCTCCAGCGCGGCCTCGGCGATCTCGTGCATCGCGACGACCTTCAGCGGCTCGGGGTGGACGGCGTCCGGCCGGGACAGCTCCTGCAAGTCACCGATGAGCACGGCCAGTTCGGTCATCTGCGCCGTGACCGAGGCCATCAGCGCCGTACGGTCCGCGGGCGGGAGCGCCCGGCCCGTCTCCTCGCTGCGCGCCAGCAGCTCGATATTCGTACGCAGCGAGGTCAGCGGCGTACGCAGCTCGTGCCCGGCGTCCGCGATCAGCTGCGCCTGCCGGTCCCGCGAGGAGGCGAGCGCGGCGGTCATGGAGTTGAAGGACCGGGACAGCCGGGCGATCTCGTCCTCGCCCTCGACCGGGATACGTACGGTCAGATCCTCGGTACGGGCGACATGCTCGACCGTCTCGGTGAGCTGGTCGACGGGCTTGAGACCGGCCCGCGCGACCCAGAGACCGGCGGCGCCCGCGCCGAGCACGCCGATGCCCGCGAGGGCGGTGAGCAGCAGCGCGAGCCGGTTCAGCGACGCTTCGATCTCCGCCAGCGGACGCGAGACCGACACGGCGACCGTGCCCCACTGCGGGCCGAGGGGAACCAGAGTGGTGCGGACGCGTACCGGGGCACCCCTGTCGGTGATGCCGTCGTGCAGTGTGTCGGTCCTGGTGCCCGCCGCGACGGCGACGTCCGGCGCCTGGACCTTCACCGGCTGCGAGTCCGGCGCGACACAGCGGTCCCCGCGCGCCCCGACGATCTGGATGTACGCGAACCCCGAGGCGTGAGCGTCGACGGTCTCGTTCCGCGGGGTGCGACAGGCGATCAGGGCCTGCTGCACCGTGCCTTCCGGAGCGCCGGTGTTCCGCAGAGAGGTGTCGAGTTCGGCGCGCAGCTGGGAGCTGGTCAGCAGCCAGCAGGCGACGGACACCGCCGCGACCGCCACCGCGACGGCCAGCGCCACCAGCAGCGCCAGCCGGGACCGCAGAGGCAGCGTACGGAACCTTCTGATCACTCCGCGCCGCCCGACCGCAGCGCGTAGCCCACGCCACGCACCGTGTGGACCAGCCGCGGCTCGCCGGCCGCCTCCGTCTTGCGACGCAGATACATCACATACACATCCAGCGAATTCGAACTGGGCTCGAAGTCGAAGCCCCACACGGCCTTGAGGATCTGCTCCCGGGTGAGCACCTGACGCGGGTGCGCGAGGAACATCTCCAGGAGCGTGAACTCCGTACGCGTCAGCTCCACCCGGCGTGTGCCGCGCATGACCTCGCGGGTCGCCAGGTCCATCCGCAGATCGGCGAAGGCCAGCACGTCGTCGTCGGTGGCGGCGCTCCCGGCCGTCGCGTACGAACTGCGCCGCAGCAGCGCCCGCACCCGGGCGAACAGCTCGTCCAGCTCGAACGGCTTGACCAGATAGTCGTCGGCTCCCGCGTCCAGCCCCGTCACCCGGTCGCCGACCGTGTCCCGCGCGGTCAGCATCAGGATCGGCGTCGTCGATCCGGCGGCGCGCAGCCGACGGGCCGCGGTCAGACCGTCCATCCGGGGCATCTGGATGTCGAGCACGATCAGATCGGGCGCGTACGCCTCCGCCCGTGCGAGGGCGTCGACACCGTCGACGGCGACCTCGGTCCCGTACCCCTCGAAGGCGAGAGACCGCTGGAGCGCCTCACGGACGGCGGGTTCGTCGTCGACGATGAGGATGCGGTCGCCTTCACGGGAGGTCGTCATGGCATCAGCCTCGCATGCGCTCAGCTGCTGCCGCCGGAGCGCAGGTCGTCCAGGTCGGCCTTGACCGTGTCGACGGGGATGGCGAAGCCGAGGCCGACGCTGCCCGCGGTGGAGCCGGAGCCCGAACTGGGCGAGTACATCGCGGAGTTGATGCCGATTATCTCGCCGTTCATGTTGATGAGGGCGCCACCGGAGTTGCCGGGGTTGAGGGAGGCGTCCGTCTGGAGGGCCTTGTACGTCGTCTTCGACGAGCCCGTGTCGCCGTTGAACTGCTGCCCGCCGAACTCGAAGGGCCAGCCGCCGCCCTGCTGCTGTTGCTGCTGACCTTGGTCCTGCTGTTTCGCGACGGTGACATCACGGTTGAGCGCGGAGACGATTCCGCTGGTCACGGTGCCGGTCAGGCCCTCGGGCGAGCCGATGGCGACGACCTCGTCGCCGACCTTGACCTTGCTGGAGTCGCCGAGCGCCGCCGCCTTCAGGCCGCTGGCGCCCGCCAACTTGATCAGGGCCAGATCCTTGTCCGGGTCGGTGCCGACGACCTTGGCCGTGTACGTCTTGCCGCTGCTGAGCCGCACCTTGACGGAGTCGGCCCCGGAGACGACGTGGTTGTTGGTGATGATCTCGCCGTCGCCGGTGATGATCACGCCGGAACCGGTGGACTGCCCGGCGGAGGAGGTCGCGCTGATCTCGACGATGCTCGGCGACACGGCCTGCGCGACGCCGGCGACGGTGCCGGTGCTGCTCTGCGAAACATTGGTGCCGGTCACGCCGGTGCCGCTGCTGCCGGTGCCGTTGTCGGTGAGCCGCTGGGCCAGGACGGACGCGCCGCCGCCGACGGCCGCGGCGACGATGGCAACGGCGGCGATGAGCGCGACGGGCCGCTTGGCCCTGGCCCGGTGAGCGGGCCCCCCGCCGGGACCGGCCTGCACGACCCCGCCCGGAGGCTGATACCCGGCGCCGCCGTCTCCGGGCCAAACGGTGACGGGCGGGGTGGGCTCATGAATCGGAGGCGGGGGGTATCCGCCGGTGGTGTACGGCTGCTGCTGGCCCTCGTCGCCGCTGCGGCGGTAGTAGTCCGTCATGGCAATGACTGTCGGGCGCGTAGATGAGAGCGGGCTGAGGAGGCGCTAAGAAGCCTGACAGAACCTGTTGCCCGGGCATCTGGTCATGGTGGGCCGGGGGATTCCCCTATCCCGCCCCTTCCCGAAACTGGGGGCTGCGCCCCCAGACCCCCTGCCGGGGGAAGGGTTGTGTGGGGGCTGACGCCCCCACACCCTG
>NZ_JBHWWF010000056.1:0-33605 GCF_042736455.1 Streptomyces sp. NPDC060064 | reverse complement strand
GCTCCCTTCCCGCAGGCGGGAAGGGAGCCGACGGCTGCTCAATCGCTCTCCTTCTCTTTCCCCTTCTCCTTCTCCTTCTTGGCGCGGCTCGGCTGTACCCGCTTCGGCTCGCCCGGCATCTTCGGATAGTCCGGCGGGTACGGCAGATCGCCCAGGCCGTGGTCGCGCTCGTCCTTGCGGGCGAGCTCCAGCAGGCTCTCCAGGGAGAAGGCGTGGTCGTCCATGTCGGCGTGCACATCGCCGAGTTCGGCGTAACGGGCGGGCATGGTCACCAGGTCGAAGTCGTACGGCGACACATCGTCGAGTTCGTCCCAGTGCAGCGGGGCCGAGACCGGGGCGTGCGGCTTGGGACGTACGGAATAGGCGGAGGCGATGGTGCGGTCGCGGGCGGTCTGGTTGTAGTCGACGAAGATCCGCTCGCCGCGCTCCTCCTTCCACCAGGCCGTGGTCACCTTGCCCTCCATCCGCCGCTCCAGCTCGCGGCCGACGGCGATGGCCGACCGCCGCACATGCGTGAAGTCCCAGCGCGGCTCGATCGGTACGAAGACATGGAGGCCGCGGCCGCCGGAAGTCTTGGGCCAGCCGCGCAGGCCGTGCTCGTCGAGGATCACGCGCAGTTCATGTGCGGCCCTGACGGCGTCGTTGAAGTCGGTGCCCGGCTGCGGGTCCAGGTCGATGCGCAGCTCGTCCGGGTGGTCGACGGCGTCTCCGCGTACCGGCCAGGGGTGGAAGGTCAGCGTGCCGAGGTTGGCCGCCCAGATCACGGCAGCGACCTCGGTCGGGCGCATCTCGTCGGCCGACCGTCCGCTGGGGAAGGAGATATGGGCCGTCGGGATCCAGTCGGGGAGGTATTTGGGCACGCGTTTCTGGAAGAAGGACTCGCCCTCGACGCCGTCGGGGTAGCGCTCCAGAGTGGTGGGGCGGTCGCGCAGGGCGCGGGTGATCCCTTCCCCCACAGCCAGGTAGTACCGGGCCACGTCCAGCTTGGTGAAGCCCCGCTCGGGAAAGTAGATCTTGTCCGGATTGGACAGCCGTACGGTGCGCCCGCCGGCCTCCAGTTCCACCGCTGCACCCATGTGCGCCACGGTAGGCCGAGCGCAGATATGCCGCATATCGGGCAGAATCAATGCATGGATCTTCCTGTGATGCCGCCTGTCAAGCCGATGCTGGCCAAGCCAGTGAAGAAGATCCCGCCGGGTATGCAGTACGAGGCCAAATGGGACGGCTTCCGGGCGATCGTCCACCGGGACGGCGATGAGCTGGTGATCGGCTCCAGGACCGGCAAGCCGCTCACCCGCTACTTCCCGGAGCTGGCCGACGATCTGCTGGCCAATCTCCCCGACCGCTGTGTCGTCGACGGCGAGATCGTCATCGCGCACGAGGGGCGGCTGGACTTCGACAAGCTCACCGAGCGCATTCACCCGGCCGAGTCCCGGGTGAGACTGCTCGCCGAACAGACCCCGGCGAGCTTTGTCGCCTTTGATCTGCTCGCCATCGGTGACGAAGCTCTGCTGGACGCGCCGCTCTCGGTGCGGCGCACCACTCTGGCCGCCGCACTGGCCGACGCCGGGCCGCCGGTACATCTCGCACCCGCCACCACCGATGCCGAGCTGGCGCAGGAGTGGTTCGAGCGGTACGAGGGCGCGGGACTGGACGGGATCATCGCCAAACCGCTGGACCTGCCGTACCGGCCGGACGCCCGGCTGATGTTCAAGATCAAGCACGAGCGCACGGCGGATACCGTGGTGGCCGGCTATCGCTTGCACAAGAGCGGCCCGATCGTCGGCTCACTGCTCCTGGGCCTGTACGACGACTCGGGCTCGCTGCAGCATGTCGGCGTCTGCGCCGCGTTCTCCATGAAGCGGCGCGAGGAGCTGGTCCAGGAGCTCGAGCCGCTGCGGATGGATCCCCCGGACGACCATCCATGGGCGGCGTGGACGGACGAGAGCGCCCATGAGAGCGCCCGGCTGCCCGGTGCGACCAGCCGCTGGACCGGCAAGAAGGACCTATCCTGGGTGGCGCTGCGGCCCGAGCGGGTGATCGAGGTCGCCTACGACCACATGGAGGGCGACCGCTTCCGGCACACCGCTCAGTTCCGCCGGTGGCGGCCGGACCGTGATCCCTACGGCTGCACCTATTCGCAGCTGGAGGAACCGGTGCGGTACGACCTGTCCGAAGTGCTGTCACCCCCTGGAGAGTGAGCAGGACCCCGGCCCGGACTGCCGCCCGGCGACGGCGGCTCGACCGGCTGCGCCATCTCGGGACCGTCTTCGGTGATCAACTCACCGACTGCGGGAGGTGTTTGGCGACCTGGGGCGCATTGTGCGCCCGCCGTCTGCGCGAGCACAGCGACGGCTCATTGCCCCGACACCCCTGGCCCCGCAGGTCATTCACGCGTGGAGCGCCTCGAGCTTCTTCGCCTACGCGGCCGGGCCGGCACAGCGATTGATCGTCAGGGAATGGATCAGCAACCCGGTCAACCCCTTTGTCACAACGGCCACTTCGCACATGAAGGGCCACAGCAGTAACCGGCCGCCACTGTCCGTCACTTCCCTTTCGCCGCAGGACCACCGATGAGGGAGCCTCGACCGCGTTCGCGTAAGGTATGTCGGCGGTGCCGCCGGAGGCGTACGGCCGGGCGAGCCGGGCAGTGCGCACTTCTCGTACGACACCGTCGTTCCTGACCAGTTCGACCGGGAGACGTTCGGCAGGATCGCCGCCCTGTTTCGCCCTTCAGATCTTGCGTACGCCCATGGCCGGCTCCTCAAAGGGTGATCCGAAAACGGTTGCCGCACAGAGACAATCCCGCCGTCAAAGCCGGAAACCCGTCCGGTACGTATGGAGGGTAGGACGCCGACCGCCGGCGCCCGACGGAAGAAGCAGAGAAGGACTACACGTGACCGCGTCACCCCTCATCCCCGTACCGATCCCCGATGGAGTCGCCGCGCTGATCGGGTCCTGCATGCCGATCCACATTCTGCAGGCGGAGATCGACGCCGAGTGCGCCGTGCGTGAGGTGTACCGGTTCCGTGGCCCGCTGTGTGCGGAGGACCGGGCGGACCGGGAGCACGCGCTGTCCACGCTGGCGATGTCCAACAAGATCCTGGCCGCATACAACCCGCGACTGATCATCAAGCCGGGCCGCACCTACTGACCCGCCGCGTCCGGGCGACGATCCCGGGACATCAGATCCGCTGCGCCTCGGGCGAGCCCTGGAAGGCACGGCGGTAGGCGTGCGGGCTGGTGCCGACCTGCCGTTTGAAGCGGTCGCGGAACGCCGTCGGTGAGCCGAAGCCGACCTGGGTGGCGATCCGGTCCACCGAGTACGCCGTCGTCTCCAGCAGATACTGGGCCTGGCGGACACGGGCCCGGTGCAGCCACTGCACGGGTGTGGTCGCCGTCTGTTCGCGGAAGCGGCGGTTGAGGGTGCGGGTGCTCAGGCCCGCGTGCGCCGCGATGTCGCCGACAGTGAGCTCACGCCCGGCGTTCTCCTCCATCCAGCGCAGCAGAGGTTCCAGGGTCGCGCCGTCCGGGTTCGGCGGCTGGTCGTGAACGATGAACTGCGCCTGCCCGCCCTCGCGTTCCAGCGGCATCACCGACAGCCGTGCCGCGTCCGCCGCCACCGCCGAGCCGTGGTCCCGGCGGATCATGTGCAGACACAGGTCGAGTCCTGCGGCGGCCCCGGCCGAGGTCAGGAACTGTCCGTTGTCGACGTACAGCACATCGGGGTCCACCTCGACCTCGGGGTGCAGTGCGGCGAGCCCGGCCGCGCCGAGCCAGTGGGTGGTGGCACGCAGGCCGTCCAGCAGGCCGGTGGCGGCGAGGACGAACGCGCCGGCGCAGATCGAGGCGATACGAGTACCGCGAGCGGCAGCTGCCCGCAGCGCGTCGAGCACCTCGGGCGGGACCGGCACGGTCGGATCGGCGCAGCCCGGCAGGATGATCGTGTCCGCCTCGGCCAGCGCTTCCAGGCCGAAGGGCGCGCGCAGCGTGAACGCGCCCGCGTCGACCTCGTCCGCCGGAGCGCAGACCCGGACCCGGTACGGGGCCCTGCCGTCGGGCAGCCGGGTGCGGGCGAACACTTCGAGCGGCGTGGACAGGTCGAAGGCGATGACCCCGTCCAGGGCGAGTACGGCCACGGTGTGCATGGCCATAACCTAAGCGCCCGAGGCTTTCCGGCCAAGAGGCTGTGAGCTGCTCTTCTGTGCCGGAAGCCACTGCGAGAGGGTCTGGCGGGAATCCGTTGGAAGATGGCATTCATGCCACTGTCCGTCGTCGTCGGCGCTCATTAGCGTCGGTCCGGCCGCCCCTGCGGGGGCGGCTCTTCACGAGATTCCCGAGACATAAGGACTGGTGCCGGATGCTCGCCCAGATCGTTCTGTTCGACGGCTCCGACCCGTTGGACGTCATCGCCCCGTACGAAGTGCTCGGCGCCGGCGGCACGGGCATGCGCCGGAGCACGGTCCGGAGCGCCCGCGGCGCGGCCCCCCTCCTCGATGGCCGGCCGGCATGACCAAGATCCTGCTCATCGTCCATGTCCTGGCCGCGATCATCGCGATCGGCCCGGTGACCGTCGCGGCCAGCGCGTTCCCGGCCGCCGCCCGCCGTGCCGCGGCCGAGCCCGACAGCGACCAGGCGCTCGGTGCCGTACGCAATCTCCACCGCATCTGCCGCGTCTACGCGACCGTCGGTGTCGTCGTGCCCGTCTTCGGTCTCGCCACCGCCAACAGCCTGCATGTCCTCGGCGACGCCTGGTTGATCGTCTCCATCGTGCTCACGACGGTCGCCGCCGGAGTCCTCGCGCTGCTGGTACTGCCCGGGCAGAGCGCGGTCCTGGAGAACCTCGGCGCCGTCGCCTCCGCCAGGCTCGCCATGTCCACGGGGGTGTTCAATCTGCTGTGGGCGACCGTCACGGCCCTGATGATCGTGCGGCCCGGATCCACGACAGGCGCGTGACGGGCGGCGTGACGAGGCATGATCCCCTGGACCGCCGTCACATGCGCCCGACCCGGGGTTGTGCGCCCTCGGCACTCACTCCAGGAAGACACCGTCGACGTACACCCAGGCGCCGCCGTGCCGTTCGAAGCTGCTGCGCTCGTGCAGTTCGCCGCGCTTGCCGTGGTGCCGGTAGCGGGCGCGGAAGGTGACCGTGCCCGAGGAATGGAAGGGGCTGCCGTCTGTGGTCTGAAGGATCTCCAGCCCCTGCCAGTGCATGCCGGGGTCGGGTTCGAGATGCGGCGGCCGGGTCGCGGGGTGCCAGGTGCGCAGCAGATACGCGGCGTCCTGGGCCACGAAGGCGCTGTAGCGGGAGCGCATCAGCAGCTCGGCGGTGGGGGCTGCGTGCTCGCCCGAGTGGAAGCGGCCGCAGCACTCGCCGTAGGCCGCGGGTAGCCCGCAGGGGCAGGGCGAGTCTGCGGTCAGGGCGGGTGGGACGGTGCGTTTGGGGCGTGAGCTGCGTCGGGACATGACTCCATTTTCCAGCCATTGCACGAATGGGCCCGCGCGTGGCTTCCGGGTCATGAGGGATCTCCGTATGCTCCTGCGCCGGACGCGACAGTTACCGTCGGTAAGGGGTTGGGGATGGATCGGGTGGGAAACACACGACGCACCTTTATGGCGGGGGCTGCGGCGGTCGGCGGCACAGCGGCGCTGACCTCGGCGGAAACGGCCGTCGCGGCCGTCGCGGCGGAACGCGCCGCCGTCCACGGCACACCTGCCGCTCCGGCCGCCCAGTCGGTCGCCGTACTCGGCGGCGGGGTCGCCGGACTCACCGCCGCTCATGAACTGGCCGACCGCGGATTCCGGGTCACCGTCTACGAGCGCAGAGCACTGGGCGGCAAGGCCCGCAGCATGGACGTCCCGAACAGCGCGAAGGGCGGCCGCCGGCCGCTGCCCGCCGAGCACGGCTTCCGCTTCATCCCCGGCATCTACCACAACCTGCCGGACACGATGCGGCGCATCCCGTACCCGGGAAACGCCAACGGGGTCTGGGACAACCTGGTGGCGCCACCCGAGATGTCGTTCGCCCGCACCGGGCGCGAGGACTTACGGATCCCGCTGCCCTGGCCGGGCCACAAGCCGGCCCAGCTCACACTCGACGAGATCCGCCGCGCCCTGACCGCCGCGCTGGACACGGCCCTGGGCATCCCGGCCCATGAGACCGCCTACTTCGTGAACCGCGGGCTCGTCTTTCTCACCAGCTGCGACGAGCGGCGCGACGATACGTGGGAGCGCACGCCGTGGTGGGAGTTCATCCGGGCCGAGCGGATGAGCTACGACTACCAGCGCGTCCTGGCCGTCGGACTCACCCGGAACATCGTCGCGACCAAGGCCGAGGAGGCCAGCACCCGTACGGTCGCCACTCTCCTCGAGGCCTTCGTCTTCAACGCGCTGGGCCGGGGCGCCGACGGACCACTCGACCGGATACTCAACGCCCCCACCAATGAGGCTTGGATCGACCCCTGGGTGACCCATCTGGAGAAGCTGGGCGTCCAGTTCAAGATCGGCTGGACGGTACGGGAGGTGAAGTACGGCTCCGGGCGGGTCACGGCCGCGGTGATCGAGGACCCGCAGGGCGTGCGCCGGCCGGTCACCGCCGACCACTACATCTCGGCGATGCCGGTGGAGCACGCGCGGCGGACCTGGGGAGCCGAGCTGCGCGCGGCGGACTCGCAGCTGGCGCGCTGCGACAACCTGGAGACGGACTGGATGACGGGCATTCAGTTCTATCTGACCGAGCGGGCTCCGTTGCTCAACGGGCACCTCAACTGCATCGACTCCCCTTGGTCCCTGACAGCCATTCAGCAGGCGGGACACTGGCCGTCCCGGAACTTCCCAGCCGACTACGGCGACGGCGTCGCGGTGGACTGCCTGTCCGTGGACATCTCCGAGTGGGACAAGGCCGGCATCCTGTACGGGAAGACCGCCAAGCAGTGCACCCGTGCGGAGGTCGCCCGGGAGGTGTGGGCCCAGCTCAAGGCGAGTGTCAATGACACGGGCCGCACGGTGCTCAAGGACAGCGCGCTGCACTCCTGGTTCCTCGACCCGGGTGTGGCCGGCCTCGGCACCCCGAACCCGACCAATGAGGACGAGCTCCTCATCCACCCGGTCGGCACCTTCCACAACCGCCCGAAGGCAGCCACCCGGATCCCCAACTTCTTCCTGGCCGGCGACTATGTCGCCGTCGACATCGACCTGGCCACGATGGAGGGAGCCAACGCCTCGGCCCGCGCGGCCGTCAACGCCCTGCTGGACAGCGTCGGTTCACCGGCGGCGCGCTGCACGGTGAAGCCGCTCTTCCGCGCCCCGGAGATCGAGCTGATGAAGCGCCACGACCGCACCCGCTACCGGCTGGGGCTGCGCAACGCGTTCGACCTGGGCTGAGAGGGTATTTCGTCCCGTTGTTTCATCCCCGATTGCCGGGTTGGGGTTAGTTCAAGCGCCGCGCCATGTTGGGGTGGACTCGTCGGTGAGTCTGCGGGTCATGAGGTTGATCATCGCGAGGTGGATTATGGCTTCGGAGCGGTGTGGGTGGGCTTCGTAGTCGCGGGCCAGGCGGCGGTGGTTCATGAGCCGGCCCAGGGTCCGCTCGACGGTCCAGCGGCGGGGCAGGACGGAGAAACCTCTGGTGGCGGGGTCGCGGCGGACGATGTGCATGTCGATGCCGAGGGTGGCGGCGTGCTCGACGAGGTGCTGGCGGTATCCGCCGTCGACCCAAGTCTTGCGGACAGTGGGATGTTCGGCGGCGACCCGGTCGATAAGGTGCTGGCCGGCGACGGAGTCCTGCACGCTCGCCGCGGTGACCAGCACGCCGAGGAGCAGGCCGACGGTGTCGATGACGATGCTCCGCTTGCGGCCCACGATCTTCTTCCTGGCGTCGATGCCCTGTCCGGCCGCGGGGACGTTGGTGGAGGTTTTGATGCTCTGGGAGTCGATGACACATGCGGAGGGTTCGTCCTCGCGGCCCTCCTGCCAGCGTACTTGGCGCCGGAGCAGGGTGTTGAGCTGGTCGAATACTCCCTCCTCCTGCCAGCGGGCGAAGTAGGCGTAGACGGTGGGCCAGGGCGGGTAGTCGTGCGGAAGACAGCGCCAGGGGATGCCCGTGCGGTTCACGTAGAGGACCGCGTCCAGCAGGATCCGCAGGTCGTGGTCGGGCGGGCGGCCGATGTCCAGGCCTCGGCCCCGGCGCTCGGCCCGCCAGGCGGCGAGGACCGGTTCGACCAACTCCCAGCGCGCATCGGACAGATCACTCGGGTAGCGACGACACATTAGTCATGATTCAGGGGTACCGGCCGGCCGGCCATCGGGCCCAGGCGTGAGCACCCCGCAGCGGAAGCAGAAGGCGCACAACGGCGCATCGCGGGATGAGACAGGATCAGATGGGCCAACACGGCGCTGTCGCCGCGACTTCTGCATCACCGCCACCATCAGCTTCAGTGGCACCCGACAGACCAAGGCGCAGACCACTGCAAATCATCTCAGATAGGCGTTAAACACCCTCTGGGCTTGTTCTTTAACCTTGGGCTGGGCCCCTGCCGTTTGGCCCGCTTGCGGGCCAGTGGCAGAGTGAGCTGGATGATCGGACGCCTGTACACCGTTGTCATCGACTGCCCCGACCCGGATGAACTCGCCGGTTTCTACGAGAAGCTGCTGTCGCTCTCACGGCAGGCAGACACCGGCGACTTCGTCGTGCTCCAGAACGCGGCGGGCGCCCCGGTGGTCGCCTTCCAGCGGGTGGACGGTTTTCGCGCGCCGCGGTGGACGGATTCCGCGCGTCCTCAGCAAATGCACATCGACGTGATGGTCACGAACCTCGATACGGCTGAGGCCCAGGTGCTCGCCCTCGGTGCGACGCTGCTGGATGGTTCGGACAAGCCGATCGGTTACCGCGTCTACGAGGACCCCGTCGGCCATCCCTTCTGCCTGATCACTCCCGAGGGAGCCTGACCCTGCCTTCAGGGTCCGGCGTCGAAAATGACTCGAACTGGGTCGCTCACCTGGGCATTCTCCGGACGCTGAGGCGGCCTTCGTCTGATCATGTGCTCCGACCAAGGTGCACCGATCAGAACGAAGGCCGTGAGGGTGAGTCTGCTGCCTGAAGCAGTTCCGGGGGAAGCGTTCGCGGAAGCGTCACGCTTCCGCGATGAGTTGTACGCGTGTCTGACCGTTCGGGGCGATGAGCTGTTCGAGTTGGCGGACGCGGTGCTGTGTGCGCCGGGTGCGGTGCACTCGGCAGTCGAGCTGACGCTCCTGCCAGAACATCGACGTGGGCACGGAGCGATGTACGCCAGCCTGAACCAGGGGCGGATCGATGTGGACCGGCTGCGGTCACTGCTGGCCGGCCTGCCGCTGCCCCGGTTCCCCGACGGGCGCCTGGTTCTGGCCGTCGACGTGTCACCGTGGCTGCGGTCGGACGCTCCGTGCTCGCCGAACCGGCTGTTCTGCCACGTCTACGGGCGGGCAAAGACGGCCTCCCAGTTCATCCCCGGCTGGCCCTACTCGTTCGTCGCCGTGCTGGAGATGGGCGCCACGTCCTGGACGCAGATCCTGGACGCGGTCCGGCTCGGCCCGGCCGACGACGCCACCGCGGTGACCTAGCTCAACTCCGTGACGTCGTCGAACGACTCGTCGCGGCAGGCCAGTGGGTGCCGGGCGAGCCCGACATCGTCATCGTGACCGACGCCGGCTACGACGTCACCCGCCTGGCGTGGGTCCTGCGGGACCTGCCCGTCGAGCTGGTCGGGCGCGTCCGCGGTGACCGCGTGATGCGGCTGCCGAAACCGCCACGGGTCTACGACCCGAAGGGAGGCCGGCCGCCGAAGCACGGGCCGGAACTCCGCTTCGCCAAGCCCGAGACCTGGCCCGAGCCCTCCGTCACCACCCGCACGGCCACCGCGAACTACGGCAAGGCCGTCACCCAGGCATGGGACCGGGTCCATCCGCGGTTGACCCACCGGGCCGCCTGGCTGGAACACGAGGGCGAACTCCCACTGATCGAGGGCACATTGATCCGGCTGGAAGTCGAGCACCTGTCGAAGAACCGGGCGGCCCCGGCCGTGTGGTTGTGGTCCTCCAAGACCGGCGCCGACGGCGCGGATGTCGACCGGGCCTGGCAGGCGTTCCTGCGCAGGTTCGACCTGGAGCACACGTTCCGCCTGTTCAAGCAGACCCTCGGCTGGACCCGCCCCAAACTGCGGGAATCGGAGGCAGCGGACCGGTGGACGTGGCTGATCATCGCCGCCTACACCCAGCTCCGGCTCGCCCGCCCGCTCACCCGCGACCTGCGGCACCCCTGGGAGAGGCCGGCCGCACCACACCACCTCACACCCGCCCGAGTCCGGCGGACGTTTCGAAACCTCCGCCAGCACATGCCCTGCCCCGCCAAAGCACCGAAACCCCACCGGCCCGGACCCGGACGACCGCCCGGCACCCCGAACAGACACCGGGCACCCCGCTACGACGTGGGCAAAACCGTCCGCTGAGAGAAGACCCTTACCGCCCTACAACGGTTGAAGGGTTAAAGAACAAGCTGGGTGCCTGTTTGTGATGCATGTACAACAAACAGAGCGGAAGGGGGGCCTACCAGTGAAGATCGGTGAACTGCGTCCCTGGTCGCCGTTCGGCCTGCGGACGAGGAGGAGTTCCGCGCGGCTGCCTGTCGCCGCTGAGTGGTCAAGTTTCGTGCAGCGGCGGGGTAATCAGTAGGGTGCCAGGTCACGACCGCACCCTGCCGGATCGACGTGCTGGTCAGGGCCCCGGCGCAGTTCCTGGCACCGCCATGACTGTCACGCCGGCCCCTGCCTGCCGGACCTTCGGACACGAGGGGCGATCTTCACGGCTGGGCAGTCGGGCCCCGGTCGACGGGTCAGGAGGAACAGTGGCACAGATCATCGCCGAGGTCTCACGGACGTTCAACGAGTTCCTGCTCCTGCCGAATCGGACCCGAACCGACTGCTCGCCCGCCACGGTTGATCTCCGCGCGCCCCTGGTACGGCACCTTGTGGGCGAGACGCCGGCGATCGAGCTGCACTCCCCATTCACGTCCGCGATCATGCAGGCCGTCAGCACACCGGAGCTCGCGATCGCGCTGGCGCGCAACGGTGGCCTGAGCTTCCTGCACCATAACCAGTCGATCCAGGACCAGGCTGCGGCCGTGCGCGAGGTGAAGAACTTCAAGGCCGGGTTCGTCACCAGCGACACCAACATTCGCCCGGACGACAGCCTGAGCCGCTTGGTCGATGTCATGCGTCGCACCGGCCACAGCACCGCCGCGGTCACCCACGACGGGACCGGCACGGGCCGCCTGCTCGGCCTGGTGACCTCCCGTGACTTCCATCCCCAGCGTCACGATCTGGACGGGCCGGTCAGCGGTCGGATGACCCCCATCGCCGCCCTGCCCCACACCGGAGCTGACACCACGCTGTCCGAGGCCAACGCCCAGTTGTGGGACCAGCGGTTGGACTGTCTGCCCGTGCTGGACTCCAAGGGACACCTGCAGCACCTGGTGTTCCGGTCCGACTACGCGGACAACAAGCGGTTCCCGAACCAGGTCGTGGACGCCGCCAAGCGCCTGCGCGTGGGTGCGGGCGTCAACACCCACGACTACCGCGAGCGGGTTCCCGCCCTTCTGGAAGCGGGGGCGGACGTCTTGTGCTTCGACTCCTCCGACGGCTACAGCGACTGGCAGGCACAAGCTCTGACGTGGGTAAAGAAGCACCACCCGGAGATCCCGGTCGGCGGCGGAAACGTGGTCGACGGTGAGGCGTTCACCTTCCTCGCCGAGGCTGGAGCGGACTTCATCAAGGTCGGCGTGGGAGGCGGCTCCATCTGCATCACCCGCGACCAGAAGGGCATCGGACGAGGCCAGGCCAGCGCCGTGCTGGATGTCGCCACAGCCCGGGATGCCTTCAGGGAGCGCTCCGGCTCCTACGTGCCGATCTGCTCCGACGGCGGTCTGGTACACGATTACCACGTGGCCCTGGCGCTGGCGATGGGAGCCGACTTCGTCATGATGGGGCGCTACTTCGCCCGCTTCGACCAGGCCGCTGGCGCGAAGCTCCCCACCCGCGACGGCTTCGTGAAGGAGTACTGGGGCGAGGGCTCGAACCGGGCCCGCAACTGGCAGCGCTACGGGCAGGGCGGGCAGGGGTTGATCTTTGAGGAGGGCGTCGACGGCTACGTCCCCTACGCCGGCGACCTCAACGAGGGCCTCGCCGTGACCATTGCCAAGCTGAAGACCACGATGGTCTCCTGCGGCTCCGCCACGCTGCCGGAATTCCAGTCCACCGCCCGACTCACCCTGGTCTCGGACCAGAGCTTCCAGGAGAGCCATGCCAACGTCACCCTGCGGGACACCCCGACGACGGTCGCCTGACAGTACTGTGACCGTTCGCCGAACGTCTCCTTCCGGCTCCTCCAGGCCCTCACCTTGCACCGCGTCGAGCAGTACATAGCCGTCGACCGCCGGTCACCCACCGGGCCCCGCACTCGGGACACTCGACCTCACCCACGCCGCCCCGCACGGCCGCCAGGCGCATGCGCAACCGGCGGTCCGTACGCCACAAGCCCGACACTTCCTCTCCCCGGGCCGCCCGGTGCCCTCGAACACCACGCCAGCGTAGAGCCCAAGGCTACTCAGAACGGTGATCGGAAACAGGTACTGAGCTTGCCGTTTAACCCCCGCCATCGAACTGGGCTCGTACTTGTTCGGCGTTTCCCCAGTTCGTCGGACGTGTTGGGGGCCGTGCTCCGATCCTGTGCTCAGCGATGAGACAGCACGGAGGCCGGGATCGTGGAGCTGGTTGAGCACGGCGTTCAACGAGACGCGTTCACGGTGTTGTCGGGGTTCCGGTCGGAACGGCGTGTCCGTCATCGTCGCACGGCCGATGACCGCCTCCTTGACCGGTTCACAGCCGATGCGCCCACCGCGCTCCGAACGCCAAACCTGGGGTGAGCCGGCGAAACCGCAGATGGATCTCGCCGGCCCGATCCACTGGCTGTTGCTCACCATAAAACGCCGGATCGGACACGGCACCCTGAGTGTGCCGTGCAAGATCCACACGCGCGCCGCGCAGAACGCGACGCCGAAGGTGTAGGGGGTTCCCTCATGCTTCGGCCGGTCCGACACGGAACGCTGATCAGGGCAATTGGCTGCCGTGGCGGCGAACCGAACAGAAGGACACCTATGAGACGTCTCTCCGTAATCCGCAACGCAGGGCGCGCAGTGCTCGCGTCGGGAATCGTCGCGGCGCTGCTAGCGGGCGGCGTCGCGCATGCCACGGATGCCGAACCGAAGCCGGCAGGCACGGCACCGATCAGCAACTCCGCCAGCGGGCCGTCGATCTCCGCCGACGGCCGCTACGTGGCTTTCGCTTCGCTGGCAAGGGATCTGGTGGCCGGCGACACCAACCGAGCGGACGACGTGTTCGTGCGCGACCGGCAGACCGGCGTCATCACCAGGGTCAGCGTCGACTCCGCGGGCAACCAGGCCAACAACGTGAGCCGGAATCCGTCGATCTCCGCCGACGGCCGCTACGTCGCGTTCGAGTCCTTCGCGACGAACCTGGTGGCCGATGACACCAACCGCTACCGCGACATTTTCGTGCACGACCTGCAGACCGGTGAGACGACCAGGGTCAGCGTCGGAAGCCACGGCGAGCAGAGCGACAGTGAGAGTTTCCATCCGTCGATCTCCGCCGACGGCCGATTCGTCGCGTTCGACTCTCCCGCGTCGAACCTGGTGTTCGGCGACACCAACGACATCCACGACGTCTTCGTGCGCGACCTGCAGACCGGTGAGACCACCAGGGTCAGCGTCGATTCGAACGGTCGCCAGGGCGACGACATCAGCCAACTGCCGTCGATTTCGGCAGACGGGCGCTACGTCGCCTTCTCCTCCGGGGCGAAGACACTGTCCCTGTTCCCCGACAACAACCACGCGGACGACGTGTTCGTGCACGATCAGCTGACCGGGTACACCGACCGGATCAGCGTCGGTCCCGACGGCAACGAAGGCAATTCCGCCAGTCGCACGGCGACCATCTCGGCCGACGGCCGCTTCGTCGCGTTCGAATCCACGGCGTCGAATCTGGTGGCGGGCGACACCGGCGGTCCGATCGACACCGACATCTTCCTGTACGACCGGGTTACCCGGACGACGACGCAGGTGAACCTTGGCCCCAATGGCCTGAGCGACAGCAAAACCCCCGGCCAGGAGCGGACGACGCTCTCCGCCGACGGCCGCTACATCGCGTTCGTGTCCGGCGAGGACAAGCTGGTGACCGGCGACACCAACTCAAGCTGGGACGTGTATGTGCGAGACCGGGTGACCGCCACCACGACCAGGGTCAGCGTCGCCAATGACGGCTCGCAGAGCGATGGGTACAGCTACAGCCCCTCGATTTCGGCCGACGGCCACCACGTCGCTTTCACGACCAGTGCGACGAACCTGGGCGGTGACGGCACCAGCCGGAAGTTCAACCTGTACGTGCGCGGCCTCGGCAATTGATTTGTTGGCTGCCGTGGCGTCCTCAATCACGCGCCGCGGCGGCCCACACGCCGGCCAGAGCAGCACGACCGGAGACGCCGACCTTCGCGTAGGCCCGGCCCAGGTGGACTTCGACGGTCTTGGGACTCAGATGCAGCCGGAGGCCGATGTCCCGGTTGGTCAGGCCGTCCGAGACCAGGTTGACAATCTCGACCTCACGGGCGGTCAAGTCGAACCGCTCGGCGCCCCTTTCGGGCCGGGGGCCGCGCGCGTTCAGGCGCCGCTCCTCGCGCGCGACCTGAGGCAGGAACAGTTGCGCGTCACACCGGGTGAACAACGCGCGGGCGGACACGAGGTGCGCACGGGCCTGGTCGATCGCCCCGCTGCCGCCGAACGCCGTCGCGGCGAGCAAGTGCGCCCGCCCGGCCTCCACGGCCGCCCCGATCCGGCCGAACGTGCCGGCAGCGGCGACAGCGAGCGGTGCGGCTGCCGCCGGATCCGTTGGCAGCGTGGCGATCGCGCGGGCCTGCTGTGCCATGGCGGTGCGCAGCGGAAGCTCGAGCTGGCCGGCCGCGTCCTCCGCTCGGTCGGCCCATGCCGCGGCCGCGGCAACCCTGCCGGCCGCGACCTCCGCCTCCGTGAGCATCAGGTACACCAATGGCCTGGTGCGGAGGCCCACCGCCGGCAGCTCGGTCCCACCGCCACTGGTGAGCAGCAGCTCGATGCAAGCGTGCGGATCACCCGAGTGCAACATCGCCTGCGCCAGCATCGCCTCGGCCTGGCCACTGCGCCAGGAACTCATGGCCGTCGCCTGGTCGTCGACGACGATGGCCTCCTTACCCAGACGGATTGCCTCGGCCAGGTCGCCGCGCCAGGTGGTGATCCAGCACCCGAAGGTCAACGCCATGACGCGCAGCTCCTCGCTGCCGGTCAGTTCCGCCGACTCCAGGCTGTCGTCGAAGCAGGTCGTCGCCGCCGCCAGCTCGCCGAGGTAGGCATGCACCATGCCGCGGATCGCGGTCAGCAGCGCGATCTTGTGGGACTGCCTGCTCGCGCGAGCCAGTTGCAGGCCACGGCTCATGTGCCGGCTCGCCGCCATGAGCCGGTCGGCGGAGACTTCCGACCAGCTCAGCCAGAACGCCGCATCGATGTCGCGGACCAGGTCGCTGTCGGGCAGCGCGTCCAGGAGTGCGGCCGCCTCGTCCAGCCGGTCCGCCCGCCGGTCGATGAGCGTTGCGGCCGACAACGCCGTCGCCAGCAGCATCGGATCCCCGACTTCCCGCGCGGCGGCGATCGCCTCGGCCACCCGGTCCTGTCCGTGCTCGCGCTCGACACTTTCACCGGCAACGAGCGCGACGAGCAGGACGGCCGCCGAGTGGGCGTCAACACCTTCGACGCGTTTCCACTCGCTGTGCAGCATCGCCCTGGCCTCGGTGTAGCGCCCGAGAATCTGCTCCACCGTCGCACAGGCCCGCGCTGTCTGTGCCCGGATCTGGGTGAGTTCGGCAGGCAGGAGCCGCAGCACCTCGTGCATGGTTTCCCTGGCCTGCCGCAGGTCGCCCGTGGCGCCGAGTGCGTGTGCCAGCCGGCCGAGCAGGATCAGGCGCTGCGGCGTGGCCGACTCCGAGTCGGGGAGCAACCGGATGGCCGCCCGCAGGAAGTGCCCGGCGGTCGCCGGCGTGGTGTGCATCGTCGCCTCGGCCGCCTCGGTGAGCGCCGCGACCGCCTCGAGGTCACCGCGGACGGCGGATCGCTCCACGTGCCGGGCGAACTCGGCCGGCGGCGCGCCCCGGCTCCGGAGTGCCGACGCGGCCCGGCCGTGTGCCTGAAGCCGCCAGCCAGGACCGGCATCCTGGTAGGCGACGCTGCGCACCAGCGGATGCCGGTACCGGAACCGGCCGGTCGCGCCGTCCAGCCGCACCAGGTCACGCTCGGCGAGCCGGTCGAGCGCGGCGAGCACGGACCCGGCGTCCATTGCCGCCGTTTCGCCGAGCGAATCAGCCTCGAAGTCGTCACCCACGACCGCGGCGGCGTGCGCGACGACCCGCTCTTGCGGGGTCAGCGCGGCCAACTCGGCGGCGAGCACCGCGTGGACCGCCACCGGGATCGCCCCGTCGGGGTGGAGCGCCGTATCACCGACGGCGATACCCCGCTCACCGGCCCGCACCAGGGCTTCCAGGTAGAACGGGTTTCCGCCACTGGCCTGGTAAAGCTCTTCCCGCCGGGAACGGCCCAGACCTTCCGGCATGACGTGGCCGGCATCGGCTTGGCTCAGCGGCGCGAGTTCCAGCAGCTCGGCCCCTCCGTCGGTCGCGGCGCGGGACAGCGCGTGCCACAGCCGCAGCGACGTCTGCCGGGGCCTGCCCGCCAATGCCAAGACCAGCCGCGCCTGGGGCGGGTGGCGCAAAAGGTGGTCGAGCAGCTCGACCGAACCCTCGTCCGCCCAGTGCAGATCGTCGAAGACGAGCACCAGCCCGGACGGCTCGGCGACCAGCTCCAGCAACGCCCGAACCGCCCGGTGCAGCCGGTACCGCTCCGCGTCGACCAGGTCGGCGGGGCCGGTGGCGGGAATCGCCGGGAACACGGTCGCGAGAAGTGCGAGCTGCTGTTGCCCGAGGGCGGCGAGACGCTCCGGGCCCAGCTCGGCGAGCTGGTCGTCGAGCGCGTTGACGAACACACCGAACGGGATGTGGGACTCGAACTCCGCCGCGCGTGCGCTGCGGACCGTCCATCCTGCTGTGTCCGCGAGCTTCCCCAGCTCCGTCAGCAGCCGGCTCTTGCCGATCCCCGGTTCGCCGGTGACCGCGACGCACCAGGTGCCACCTTCGCCCGCCAGCACCGCGCGCAGGATCGCGACTTCTCGCGCCCGGCCGGGAAATCCGCCGACGGGCTCTCCTATCACTTCGTCAGTCATGCTGGCGCGACTCACTTTCCGTCCGCGACCAGGCGATGGTATCGACGCTCACGCGAGCTGTGCTCCATGAGTAGCCCCCTGTAGATCCAGCTGCGACTGCAACCCGAGCAGCCTATTCCGTGCCGTGATCACGGCCATCATCGATCGTCCGCCGGGGCTTCGTCCCCTTCTCGTGGTGTGCGGGTCGGGTGTAGGACTCGCCGGTGGCGAGGACCCGCCCGACGTCGTAGCGGGTGGCGGGCCGCCGGTTTTTCGAGCCGAGCGGGCGGCCGGGGCCGGGGCGGGTGGGTTTTGGTGCACCGGCTGGCGTGCCCGTCTTCGCGTGCAGGTTCCTGAACCCGCGGCGGACCCGGGCGGGGGTGAGTCTGTTCGGTTCCGCTGGCCGCTCCCATGGCCGGCGCAGATCCCGTGCGAGGGGGCGGGCGAGGCGGAGTTGCGCGTGAGCGGCCAGGACGAGCCAGGTCCAGCGGTCGGCGGCCCGCGAGTCCCGCGGCTTCGGGCGGGTCCAGCCGAGGGTTTGCTTGAGGAGGCGGAACGTGTGCTCCACGTCGAAAGCGGCGGAGAAACGCCTGCCAGCACCGGCCAACGTCGTCCGTGGCGGCGCCGGTGCCCGACCACCACAGCCAGACGGGCCCTCCTGACCTTGCCGAGGTCCAGGGGCAGCGCCACGGGAAGGACACCCTTGTTGTCGTAGTACGTGGTGAAGTCGCCGTCGGCGATCGCCGGCCCGCTCGCCTTGACCCGTCCCGTCGGTAGACGCCTTCGCGCTGCCGGCCGGTGTCGACACTGAAGACCGTGTCGTACGGGTCCCAGGCAGTGAGGTCGCAACAGCCGTACGGCCGGGCATCCCGGCCTCACCCGTCCGACCGCCGCCCGACCGTGCCGTAGGGCTGAACTCCTTACGGACCTGTGACGGCACGGCGCGCAACGCCGGTGAGCAGGGTTTCGGCCCGTAGCGTCGCAGTTATGCGTGTACTCGTCACAGGAGGCGCGGGCTTCATCGGCTCGCAGGTCGTCGCGGCTCTCGCCGCTCTCGGCCATGACCCGGTCGTGCTCGACGCCCTGCTCCCGGCGGCCCATCCGGAACCCCCGCCGATGCCCGACGCCGAATGGATCCACGGAGACGTCCGCGACCGGGCGGTGACGGCGCGCGCGCTGCGCGGCGTGGACGCGGTCTGCCACCAGGCGGCCATGGTCGGCCTCGGCAAGGACTTCGCGGACGCACCGGAGTACGTGGCCTGCAACGACCTCGGCACGGCCGTCCTGCTGACGGTCATGGCCGAGGCCGGTGTCACGCAACTCGTGCTGGCGGGCTCCATGGTGGTCTACGGCGAGGGCCGCTACGACTGCCCGCGCCACGGGCAGGTGCGGCCGGGGCCGCGCGCGGGTGGCGATCTCGCGGCCGGGCGCTTCGAGCCCCGCTGCCCCGACTGTGGCGCCGAGCTGACGTCCGGCCTGGTCGGCGAGGACGCTCCGACGGACCCGCGCAATGTGTACGCGACGACAAAGCTGGCCCAGGAGCATCTGGCCGCGGCGTGGGCCCGCGGCACGGGCGGGCGGGCCCTGGCGCTGCGCTACCACAATGTGTACGGGCCGGGGATGCCGCGCGACACGCCGTACGCGGGCGTGGCCTCGTTCTTCCGGTCCGCGCTGGAGCGGGGTGAGGCGCCGCGGGTCTTCGAGGACGGGCACCAGCGGCGGGACTTCGTCCATGTACGGGACGTGGCGGACGCGAACGCGCTCGCCCTGGAGGCGCTGCACGGCCGCGAGGCCGGAGTGCTGACCGCGTACAACACGGGCAGCGGGACGCCGCACACGGTCGGTGAGATGGCGGGCGCGCTGGCCGCGGCGCACGGCGGTCCTGCGCCCGTGGTCACCGGGGAGTTCCGGCTGGGCGACGTACGGCACATCACCGCGGACTCGCGACGGATCAGGGCCGAGCTCGGCTGGAAGGCGCGGGTCGGCTTCGCGGAAGGGATGGCGGAGTTCGCCGCGAGCAGGCTGCGGGGTGGCGTGTCATGACGGGCGGCGGAGTGGACGTCGTACTTCCGTGTCTGAACGAGGCCGAGGCGCTGCCGTGGGTGCTTGAGCGGATCCCGGACGGATGGCGGGCGATCGTGGTGGACAACGGCTCGACGGACGACTCGGACCGGATCGCCCGCGGGCTGGGCGCGAAGGTGGTGTATGAGGGGCGGCGCGGCTTCGGGGCCGCGTGCCATGCGGGGCTGCTGGCGGCGGAGGCGGAGTATGTCTGCTTCTGCGACTGCGACGCCTCGCTGGATCCGGGGCTGCTGACCGGTTTTGTACGCCAAGTAGCGGACGGCGAGAGCGACTTGGTACTGGGCCGACGGCGGCCGCAGACCCGCGGGGCATGGCCGCCGCATGCGCGGGCCGGGAATCTGGCGCTGTCGCGGATGCTGCGCCGGCGCACCGGGCTGCGACTGCGCGATCTGGGCCCACTGCGGGCCGCACGCCGCGAGGATCTGCTCGCCCTGGCCCTGACCGACCGGCGCAGCGGCTACCCGCTCCAGATGGTGGTCCGTGCGGCGGACGCGGGCTGGCGGGTGACGGAGGTGGACGTCCCGTATCTGCCGAGATCGGGAAAGTCGAAAGTGACAGGGACGTGGCGGGGCACATGGCAGGCGGTACGGGACATGCGTGCGGTGCTCGCGGAACCGTCGGCGCGCGGGGTCGGGGGTGGTGTGCGATGAGCTCCTCATCCGCGGGCACGCTGCTCGTCATCGCCAAGGCCCCCGTACCCGGCCGGGTGAAGACCCGGCTCACCCCCGCGTACTCCCCCGCCGAAGCCGCCTGTCTCGCCGAGGCCGCTCTCCTCGACACTCTCGACGTCGTGCTCGCCACGCCCGCAGGCCGACGGGTCCTTGTACTCGACGGTGTACCCGGCGACTGGCTGCCGGCCGGCATCGAGGTCGTACCGCAGTGCGCGGGCGGGCTCGACTCCCGGCTCGCCCATGCCTTCGGGCTCTGCGACGGACCCAGCCTGCTGATCGGAATGGACACCCCACAAGTGACAGTAGAACTCCTCGCCCTCGGACTGAAATTGGGCGACGGAGAGGCGTCCTTCGGCCCGGCCGACGACGGCGGGTTCTGGGCGCTCGGGCTGGCCGAGCCGGATCCCGCGCTGCTGCTCGGGGTGCCGATGTCCTTGTCCAGGACTGGCGCAGTACAGCGAGAGCGGCTCACCGATGCCGGCCTGACGGTGCGTGATCTGCCGCTGCTGCGGGACGTCGACACGGCGGAAGACGCCCGGCTGGTCGCGGCCGAGGCCCCGCACACCCGGTTCGCCGCGACCCTCGCCGCGCTCGCCGGGACCGGGGCGCGATGACCGCGCCCGCCTGGCAGGCCGATCCGTACACCGCCGCTCTGCGCACCGGCCGCGGCCCGCTCTTTCTGCGCCGCCCCGACGGCTGGCTGCTGCCGCTGGAGGTGGAACGCTGGTGCGCCGCGCCGGACGCCGCCGATCTGACCGTGCTGGAGCGATGCCGAGGCGCGGTGCTCGACATCGGCTGCGGCCCGGGCCGTCTCGTCGCGGCCCTCGCCGAGCTGGGGCGGCCGACGCTGGGCATCGATGTGAGTCCCGAGGCGGTTGCCCGCACGGTACGGACGGGCGGCAGTGCGCTGCACCGTTCCGTCTTCGATCCGCTGCCCCGCGAGGGGAGTTGGGGTACGGCGCTGCTCATCGACGGCAATATCGGCATAGGCGGCGACCCCCGCGCCCTGCTGGCCCGCGTGTCCCGTCTCGTCGCCGAGGACGGTGTGCTGCTCGTGGAGACCAACCCGCTCGATGTGGACGAACGCGTCCAGGTCCGCGTCTTCGACGGCGGCAGCGCACAGGGCTCGGCGTTCCCGTGGGCCCGCCTCGGCACTCCCGCGCTGCTCCGGTATGCGCGGGAGGCCGGCTGGGCGGTGCCGGAGTCGGGGGTCGACCGCTGGACGGCCGCCGGGCGTACCTTCGTCGCGCTGCGCCCCGCCCAGGGCGTGTTTTAGAAGTCCCGCCCGCCCTGCGGGCGAACGGCGCTACTTCCAAGAACACGCCGTGGCCTGCGGCGGCCGGGCCCGGATCGGCTGGACCGGCTGCCAAGCCCGGGCCGGGCCGGGCCGGCAGCGGCTGGACCCGGATCGGCTGGACGGTCGGCCAAACCCGGGTCGGCCGCTCGGCCGTGGCGTGGTGCAGCCGCGCGGCGGACCAATACCGGTCGGCTGCCGCCCGCTCGACGTGGCCTGCGGCGGCCGGGCCCGGATCTGCTCGACCGGCGGCCGGGCCGGCGTCGGCCAAACCCGGGTCGGCCGCTCGGCCGTGGCGTGGTGCAGCCGCGCGGCGGACCGATACCGGTCGGCTGCCGCCCGCTCGACGTGGCCTGCCACAGCACGACTCCGCGCTGCCGCTGCCACCAGGAGGTCTGCCCTGGCACCCACCCATGTCCCGTGGTCCGGCAACCAGTTCGCCGAGAATTCAGCCACGTGGCGCGCGGCGATAGGCCGTCCATCGGCGCAGCACCCGCATCCCCACCAGCAGTACGCCCGTGAGCACTGCCACCGCCGCCAGTGCGATCAGCCAGTTGCGCAGATAGTCCAGCGGCAGCACGGAGGCGTTCTTCGGCGCCCCCGGCCTCAGCAGTACCGGCAGCGCGATCACCGTCAGGCAGCCGGCCACCACCAGTGCGCCGCGGACCGTGCCGCGGGCAGGGACGGCCGCCAACAGCAGGCCGGTGCCGAGCACCAGCGGGGCAACGACCCCGTCGTGCAGGACGATCGCGCCCGCCAGCCAGAGCGCCACGTCCTTCAGCTGCCCGCCCGTCACCAGAAGTGACGCGCCGACGGCCATCAGCGCGAGGCCCACCCCGCCCGTCACGATCCGCATCACATGACCTCCATCCTGGTGACCCACTTCGTCTGCAGTACGCCGGGGCGGTTCGGGGCGATGATGCGCGCCGGGAAGCCGTGGTCGGGGGAGAGCACCTGGCCGTTGAGGCGCAGGGCGAGCAGGGTGAGCGGATCACGGGTGTAGCCGCTGCCCATCTCCATGACGCGGTAGGCGCCACGCCGCTCCAGCGACACCACCCGTACCGCCGCGTCGGGCCGCGCTCCGGCCCGGTCCAGCAGGTCACGGACGCGTACGCCGGTCCACTCGGCGGACTTGCTCCAGCCCTCCACACAGGCGATGGGGAGGGTCACGGTGTGCTGGGGCAGCGCGGCGAGTTCGTCGAGAGTGAGTTCGTACGAGTGTCTGCCGAGCACCGTGAGCCGCCAGTCAGGGACGGACAGCCGCGCCACCCCGGCGGCGGCCGCCGTCCGGTTGACCGGCAGGCCCTGCGGGCCGTGGTCCGGGTGTCGTGGTGCCAGCAGGTCGAAGCGCTTCAGCGGAGTGAAGGACTGGCCGACGGTCGTCAGCGTGACCGCGCCGACCGCCGCCGCGACGCCGGTCAGCAGGGAGCGGCGGTCCGGTCCGTCCGCCTCCGGGAGTTCGAGTGTCCCGGGCGAGCGTATGCTCCAATGCGCCCTGATCTCCGGGTACTTGACCGCGACATGCAGGACGACCGCGCCGAGGAGCAGCCAGGCGACGGCGAAGTGCACGGGTACGAAGGAGAACGGCCACGGGTACCACTGCACGGTGTTGAGCAGCCCGGCGAAGAGCTGGAAGACAGCGGCCGCGACCAGCACCGCGACGGACAGCCGCTCCAGCGCATGCCGCACCGACCTCAGCGGCGGCCATACGAACAGCCGCGGATAGACGGTCCACAGCTTGGCGAACAGCAGCGGGATCGCCGCGATCCCGCTCGCCACATGCAGGCCCTGGGTCACCCGATAGCCCCACGACGGCCGGCTCGGCAGCATGTCCACGAGCCAGTCCGGCGGGTGCTGCAGATAGTGGCTGATCACCCCGGTCACCAAGCACACGGCGATCGCCCCGCCCAGCCAGCGGCCGATCGAGGTGGCCGTGCGGGCGTCGTGCAGCCTGCCCGAGAAGGCCGGGAGGACCGGTGCGGGGATCCGGGGCGGTCGAGGCGTTCGGGGTGGTCGGAGCTTCATGTCTCCATAAGACCTCCGCGACGGGCCGCGCGGACGGGTCCAACACCTTACGGAATGCGGACGTCAGGGGGCGGCGCGCGGTCCGGGCCGGTTCCGGCTGCGACGCTGAGCCTGTGATCAACCCGCGTACGCTCGCCGCCGGCACCCTGCTCGCGGCCCTGACGGTCGTTCTCGCCCTGACCATCCGCAAGGACGGTTATATCGACGATCCTGCCGGTCTCTCCTGGTGGTACGCCGCCTGCTGGGTGCTGTTCGCCGCGGCGGTCTTCGCGGTTCGCAGGACTCCGGTGCGCCATGCCGTGATCCTCGTCGTCGCGGGCGGTATCGCGGTGACCGCGACCGGGCTTCTCGCTCCCCCGCGCACCAGCACCGACTCGTACCGCTACGCCTGGGACGGCAGAGTGCAGGCGGCCGGGATCTCGCCGTACGACCACGCACCCGCCGATCCCGCGCTCACCGGGCTCCGCGACGTCTGGCTCTTCCCGACCGGGACGGCGTGCGCGCTGCCCGAGCGGGTGCGGATCTCCGGTCCCGCGGGCGAGATCCACTGCACCCGGCTCAACCGGCCGCAGGTGCACACCATCTACCCGCCGGTGGCGGAGGGGTACTTCCTGCTCGTCCACGCGCTGTCGCCGGACGGTGTACGGCACAAGGCGCTGCAGACGGGCGGCGCTCTGCTGGCGCTGGGCACCACCGCGGCGCTGCTGCTGGTCCTGCGGCGGCGCGGCGATCCACGACATGCGGCGTACTGGGCCTGGTGCCCGATCGTGCCGATCGAGGCGGTGAACAACGCGCATGCCGATGTGCTCGGCGTGCTCCTGACGGTGGTGGCATTGGGTGTCGTGGTCCGGCGGCGCATCCTCGGCGGGGCGCTGCTCGGCGCGGCGATCGTGACCAAGCTGCTGCCTGCCGTGGTGCTGCCGGGCGCGCTGTCCGGCGTTCGGCGGGTGCGGGACGCGGTGGCTGTGCTGTTGCCGGCCGCCGCGGTGGTGGTGCTGAGCTATCTGCCGTACGTCCTCGTCTCCGACGGCTCGGTCTTCGGTTTCCTCGGCGGGTATGTGGAGGAGGAGGGGTACGACGACCCCTCCGCCCGCAACCGCTATGCCCTGCTGCGTCTTGTGCTGCCGGACGACTGGGCGCCTGCCGCGGTGATCGTTGTGATGCTGGTGGTTGTCGTGCAGGTGCTGCGGCGTGGCGATCCCGAACGCCCCTGGAGCGGCGCCCTGTTGGTCACCGGCACCGCCTTTCTGCTGCTGACTCCGGGCTACTCCTGGTACGCGCTGCTGCTGGTGGCACTGGTCGCCCTCGACGGCCGGTGGGAGTGGCTGGGTGTCGCCGTGGCGGGCGCGGCGAAGTACGTCACCGTGCACATGGACGCCGAGCCGGAGGCGGTGGGCACCACGGCGTACGCGGTCGCAGCCGGCGCGGTGCTCGCCGGCTGCGTACTGCGTCGTCGTTACGGCCGGCAGGCCGGCACGCGTGCCGCCCAGGCGGTCCGGTCGTAGCGGATCACGGCCGGGCCGAGCGGCGCGACCAGGAGCCTCGGGACTGCGCGCATACGGTGCACCCCCTACGTGGTCCGCCGGTACTGGGCCCGGATCTCGCCCGGCGTGAGGGCCCGGTCGAGGAACATCAGGTCGTCCATCCGGCAGTTGCAGGGATTGCCCTCCTTGTTGTTCTGCGGACAGCTGCCGCCGATCTTGATGCCGCGCGGGTCGGTCGGCGAGGCGACGTCGGGTTCCGGCGGTCCTTCGACGGCCCACGGATCGCCGGTGAGGGTGTAGAAGCCCGGCACCGGGCGGCCGTTGCGGTAGAGGGCCATGGTGCCGCTGTCGTAGTCGAAGGTCGCCGCGAGGAACACCCATGTGTCCTGCGGCAGCAGCGTCCTCCAGTCGGCGTCGGCGGCGAACGTCTGCGAACTGGCGCCGTCGACGCGTCGGCCGAGGGCCACGACCTTCATCTCGCCGTTGACCGTGATGAGTTCGAGGAGGGCCCGTACGTCATGGCCCTGCGAGGTGCCGTTGAGGATGCCTGCCAGTCCGATCGCGCCGTACCGGTCGTGCGGGTTGTCGGAGCCGGAGTTGGGGCCGGGGTTCTCTCCGGTCATCCCAGCGTCCCGGACAACAGCGGCACGAGTTGCTGCGGATCGCACTGCGCCGGCGCTGCGGCCGCATGGCCAACTCTGCTGTCTTTACGGCCCGTTGGGCCTAGTCGTACGCTCCGGCCCCATGACCTCACCCGGTATACGCCCCCGAAGAGCGGCCACCCTGCTCGCCACCGTGGGGGCCCTTGTCGCCGCCTGCCTCCTGGGCACGGCAACCCCGTCCGGCGCGGCCGAGGAGCCGGTGACCGCCCAGGCCACCGTCCTCCCCGTGCAGACCACAGGACCCGCCGACAAGCGCTTCAACATCATCGTTCTCGGCGACGGCTACACCACCGACGAGATGCCGGCGTTCCGCGCCGATGTCGAGAAGCACCTCAATGTGCTCTGGTCCACCGAGCCGTTCGCCTCGTACCGCTCCTACGTCAATGTGTGGGCGGTGGAGGTGCCCTCCGCCGAGTCGGGTGTGGACTGCGACCCGGGTCTGGACTCTCCGCGCCGCGACACGGCCCTGAACATGGGCTTCTGGGGCGGCTGCGACGCCGACAGTGTGCAGCGACTGCTCACCGTCGACAGCGATTCGGCGACGGCGCTCGCCGACCTCGTCCCCGGCTCCGCGAACGCGAACCGGCAGATCGTGGCCCTCGCCAACAGCGACACCTACGGCGGCGCCGGCGGCACCTACGCCACGGCCTCCGGCGACAACGCGCTCTCCTCGCTGATCACCCCGCACGAGATCGGCCACTCGCTGGGCAAGCTCCAGGACGAGTACGACTACTACGCGCGCGGTGTCCCCGGCGGTGCGTACAGCGGCGGGGAGCCCTCCTCCGTCCACCACACCCTGCTCACGGAGGAGCAGATGAAGCAGCAGCGCGCCAAGTGGTGGCGCTGGCTGGGCGAGAGGAGCGAGTCCGGCGGAGTCATCGGACGGTTCGAGGGCGGGATGTACAGCACCAAGGGCGTCTGGCGGCCCAGCAAGCACTCGATCATGAAGACCCTCGGCTACCCCTTCGACCAGGTCGAGCGCGAGGTGATGACGCAGAAGATCTCCGCCAAGGTGGACCTTGTCCAGGGACACACACCGAACACCGCCGCGATCGGCGACGACCGGACGGTGTGGGTGGACACGCTGCATCCGGTCGGCGGTGAGCTCGATGTCGTATGGCGGCTCGACGGCCGTCCGCTGCGCTCCACCGGCGACGCCCGCACGCTCGACCTACGGCGGCTCCACCCGGCCCGCGGCACGCACAGGCTGACGGCCACGGTCACCGACCCCACGCCGTTCGTGCGCGACCCGGCGATCCGCGCGTCCGCGGCGCTGACCCGCACCGTCGCCTGGACCGTCGACCCGGCCGTCACCACCCCGCGCGAGCCTGTCGGGGCCGCCTTCACCGGTCACACCGACACCACGGCCCCGGTGGGCTCGGCATCGGTCGTGTATGCCGACACCACACATCCCGTCGACCGGACTGTGACGGTCCGCTGGGCGCTCGACGGCCGCCCGCTGGCCAACCCGGGCAACGACCGCGATCTCGACCTGGGCGCGCTGCGGCTGCGCCCCGGCACGCACCGGCTCACGGCCCGTATCGCCGGTACGCCGTCCACACTGACCTGGACGGTGGACGCAATCCCGGCGACGGCGGCGTACGCGCTCTCGAAGCCTCTGCGTACGGTGCACCAGCCCGGCAGGCCGATGGAGTACGTCTACGACGGACCCTTCACGATGAAGCTGACGGCCCGCGACGACCGGGCCGGCTCCGTGGTGACGCAGTTCAGGGTCGACGGTGACGGCTGGCAGACGTACTACGGCTGGCCGACCGACGCCGACGCGCCCTTCCTCTTCACCCCGAGCGGCACTGCCATCGACGATCTGGTCTACGGCAAGCTCGGAAGGACACGCGCGGTGCCGTGGGACGAGGCCGCTCCCGACTACGGAACGCACACGATCGAGTACCGGACGCTCGACTCGGCCGGGAATGTCTCGGCGCCGAAGTCGTTCCTCACGACGCTGCTCCCGCCGGGAGCGGCGAAGGGGGCCGCGGCGGGCTGACCAGGCCTTGCGGGCGACGCCCGCACGTCGCTCCCCGTGTCTCGGCCGATGAGCGGCGGCCGAGGGATCAGGTGAGAAGAAAGTCCGCCTTCCCCGACTTGGCCCCCTGAATGAACGCGGCGATCTCGCCGGAGGTGTAGATCAGCGCGGGGCCGTCGGGGTCGGCGGACTGACGCACCGCGACCCTGCCGTCGGCGAGCTTCATGGTCTCGAAGCAGTTGCCGCCGTTGCCGCCGCTCCACGGCTTGTGCCAGCCCTCGGCACCCAGCTCGGCCGCGGGCATGCCGTTGTATATGCGATCCATTCACAGCTCCTCGCGGAGATCCCTGAGGATCTCCTTCGTACGTTGTGCCGTCGCGGCCTGCGCAGCCATGCGGTCCAGGACCTCAAGATGCGATGCGACCTCGGGGCGCGCGTCCAGATAGACGGCGCCGGTCAGATACTCGCTGTAGACCATGTCCGGGAGCTCGGGGACGGCGAACCGGAAGAGGACGAACGGCCCATAGGTGCCGGGGTGGTGTCCGGTCGCGAACTCCGCTATCTGCAGAGTGACATGGGGCAGTTCGGCGCCTTCGAGCAGCCGGTCGATCTGCGCCCGCATGACGCCGGGACCGCCGACGGGCCTGCGGAACACCGTCTCGTCCATGATCACCCAGAGTCTGGGCGCGCCTGGTCTGGTGAGCAGGGACTGGCGTTCCATCCGCAGCGCCACATGGCGCTCGATGTCCGCCGGATCGGTCCGCCCGACGGCTCCGCCGCGCATGATCGCCCGGGCGTAGTCCTCCGTCTGCAGCAGACCGGGCACAAAGTGCGGTTCGTACGCGCGGATGAGGCCGGCCGCGCCCTCCAGGCTGACGTACATGCTGAACCAGCCCGGCAGTACGTCATGGAAGCGCTGCCACCAGCCCGGCTTATTGGCCTCCTCGGCCAGCTCGATAAAGCCGCGCGCCTCATCGTCCGTGATCCCGTATGCGCTCAACAGAAGCTGGACATAAGGGATTTTCAGCGCGACCTCGGCCGTCTCCATCCTGCGGATCGTGCCCGCGGCGACACGCAGCACCTTGGCGGCCTCTTCACGCCTGAGACCGGCCCGCTCCCGCAGATCCTGCAAGCGCTTACCGAGAACGACCTGACCCACGGTTGGGGCGGACCGCGGTTCGCTCACTCCCAGACCTCCCCCTGTGCTGTTGCGAGCAGTCTGCCACGCCCCCACAGTCATGAATATGCCCACTCTGCAATTTTCAGAGTGGGTCTTGCCAATGTGCGTCCTGCAGGGAGAGAGTGGCCGTGTGAACCGTGACGCGCTCACTCCATGGCACCTGGACCCGTGCCTGGGGGCTCCTCATCACCGGTACGGCTTCGAGCTACCGGCGCGCGTCGAATTCGTCGCCAGTGCCAGAAAGCTCGCCCGCCAGCGGCTGCACCACTGGGGCATAGGCGGCGATATCCACGAAACGGCGATGCTGGTCATCTCCGAACTGGTCACCAACGCGGTCGTGCACACCGCCGGTCATCTGGTCGCCTGCGAACTGCTCAACGGCATTGAGCGCTTGCGCATCACCGTGCACGACCAGGGTTCCGCACCCACCGGCCCGCATGTGTGCCGCGCCATCGACGAGGAACGCGGACGCGGGCTGCTGCTGGTCGAATCCCTGAGCAGCGCCTGGGGTTCGCACGAGTCGCACCTCGGCCCGGGCCGCATGGTGTGGGCCGAACTGCCGCACGAGGACGAACTGCCGTACGGAACGGAAGTGCCGTACCGGTCGGAGAGTCCATGATGAAGAAGCCGGCCACGCTGAAGAACCTGGCCGCCTTCCTCTCGCGGGGCGGCCGCCGTGCCGGCGAGCGCCGGATGACCAGGCTGATTCTGCCGCCCGCGCTGCAGGCCACGCTGGGCTGCGACGCCGTGGGCGTGCCCGCCCGGTACGGATTCCGGCTCCTTGGGCGTCTGCCGCGGAACGGCTGCGTATTCGCGGACAATGACTGGTGGTGGTGGATCGTGCCCGCCGGCTCGGACCTCGAGCTGACCTGGCCACTGCCCTCGCACTACGCCCGCGGTGCCTGTGTACCGGCGACGAAACCGCGACTGATCCGCCGGCCCGACGGCACCAGCCCCTACACCCCGCCGATCCCCCTCTATCTGATGGCCTGCCAGCTCACCGGCATCGCGCCGCTGTGGACGGCCGAGGTCGGCAGTGCGCGCGGTGCGTGACCTGAGCGGATCACAAGTCGGCCCGGTGCGGCCCCCGCGGAGACGCGACGGCTAGTCTTCGGGCATGTCAGAAGCCAATTCGAGCCCGGAGCGGCAGGGGCTCACACCACGTCAGGCACGCCGCATACGGATAGCTCTCTCCGCGGTCATCATGATCGCCGTGGGCGCCACCCTGGTGCTGCGGCTCGGCAGCACGCACTCGGTGCTGACCATGGGCTTCTACGGCATCGCGCTGATCCTCTCGGGCAGCGCGCTCGTGCTCAGCCGACAGGGACGTACACGCGTGGCCACGGCGGTGCTGGGGGTCGGCGTCGCAGTGGCAGTGGCCTCGGAGTGGGCCGTCGCGTCGATGCGCTGACGGCCAGTACTGACGGACAGTCAAGGCATGGGCGGGGCGCGGGAAAAGCGGGAAAGCGGGAAAAGGTCAGGCCCCCACCCGGGGGATGGGCGGGGGCCTGGTCCTCGGGGTGGATCAGCCTCCGTAGCCGATCAGTAGCGGTAGTGGTCGGGCTTGTACGGGCCCTCGACCTCGACGCCGATGTAGGCGGCCTGCTCGGGGCGGAGCGTGGTCAGCTTCACGCCGAGCGCGTCCAGGTGGAGCCGGGCGACCCTCTCGTCCAGGTGCTTGGGCAGCACATACACGTCGGTCGGGTACTCCTCGGGCTTGGTGAACAGCTCGATCTGGGCCAGCGTCTGGTCCGCGAAACTGTTCGACATCACGAACGAGGGGTGACCCGTCGCATTGCCCAGGTTCAGCAGCCGGCCCTCCGACAGCACGATCAGGACCTTGCCATCCGGGAAGGTCCAGGTGTGCACCTGCGGCTTGACCTCGTCCTTCACCACACCGGGGACAGCGGCGAGGCCGGCCATGTCGAGCTCGTTGTCGAAGTGACCGATGTTCCCCACGATCGCCTGGTGCTTCATCCTCGCCATGTCCGAGGCCAGGATGATGTCCTTGTTACCGGTCGTGGTGATGAAGATGTCCGCCGTCTCCACCACCTCCTCCAGCGTGGTCACCTGATAGCCGTCCATCGCCGCCTGCAGCGCGCAGATCGGGTCGATCTCCGTCACGATCACCCGCGCGCCCTGGCCGCGCAGCGACTCCGCGCAGCCCTTGCCCACATCGCCGTAGCCGCACACGACCGCCGTCTTGCCGCCGATCAGGACATCGGTGGCCCGGTTGATGCCGTCGATCAGCGAGTGGCGGCAGCCGTACTTGTTGTCGAACTTCGACTTGGTCACGGCGTCGTTGACGTTGATCGCCGGGAACAGCAGCGTGCCGTCCCGGTGCATCTCGTACAGCCGGTGCACACCGGTCGTGGTCTCCTCCGTCACACCACGGATCTCCGACGCCAGCTGCGTCCACTTCTGCGGCGCCTCCGTCAGGGTGCGGTTGAGCAGCGTCAGGATGTGCCCGTACTCCTCACTGTCCGCCGTCGAGGGGTCCGGGGCCGAGCCGGCCTTCTCGAACTCCACACCCTTGTGGACCAGCAAGGTGGCATCCCCGCCGTCGTCCAGGATCATGTTCGGGCCACCGGTGGGCGTGTTGGGCCAGGTCAGCGCCTGCTCCGTGCACCACCAGTACTCCTGAAGCGTCTCCCCCTTCCACGCGAACACCGGAACACCCGCCGGAGCCTGCGGCGTGCCCGCCGGGCCGACCGCGATCGCCGCGGCCGCGTGGTCCTGGGTGGAGAAGATGTTGCACGACGCCCAGCGCACCTCGGCGCCCAGCGCGACCAGAGTCTCGATCAGCACGGCCGTCTGCACCGTCATATGCAGCGAACCCGTGATCCGGGCACCCGCCAACGGCTGAACGGCGGCGTACTCCCTACGGATCGACATCAGACCGGGCATCTCATGCTCGGCAAGAGTGATCTCCTTGCGACCGAACTCCGCGAGGGAAAGGTCGGCCACCTTGAAGTCAGTGGCGGACTGAGAGGGCATGGGTACTCCTCGTCTTCCTGACGCCCCGGTGTATCTCCACCGTCGCAGGCGATCGGTTCAGGGTGATGTAGTGCAGGCCCGGAGCGCCTTCGTCGAGCAGGCGCTCCGCCATCGCGATCGCGTGGTCGACACCGATCCGATGAGCTTCCTCCGGGTTGTCCCGGGCGGCATGAAGTCGTCCGGCGAGCTCCTCCGGGAAGGCCGCGTCGCTGAGTTCGGCGAAGCGGCGGATCTGCCGGTAGTCGGTCGCCGGCATGATCTCGGGAATGATCGGGGTGTCACATCCCGCAGCCGCCGCCCGGTCGCGCAGCCTCAGGTAGTACTCGACGTCGAAGAACATCTGGGTGATGGCGTAGTCGGCACCCGCACGGCACTTGGCCGCGAAGTGCCGGATGTCGGTGTCCCAGTCCGGCGACCGGGGATGACGCTCCGGGAACGCCGCCACTCCCACGCTGAAGTCACCCAACTCACGGACCAGTTCCACCAGTTCCCTTGCGTACGTAAGCCCCTGGGGATGGGAGACCCAAGTGCCCTTCGGGTCACCCGGCGGGTCGCCGCGCAGCGCGAGGACGTCGCGAATGCCCGCGTCCGCGTACTGGCCGATGATGTGCCGCAGTTCGGCCACCGAGTGGCCCACGGCGGTGAGATGGGCCACCGGGCGAAGGGTCGTCAGGGTGGCGATCTTCTTGGTCACCGCGACAGTACGGTCCCGGGACGAACCGCCCGCGCCGTACGTCACCGAGACGAAGGCGGGCGACAGGGACTCGATCCTGCGGATGGCGTCCCAGAGCCGTTCTTCACCCACGTCGGTCTTGGGCGGGAAGAACTCGAAGGAGTACGAACGCTCCCCCGCCGCGAGAACGTCCCGCAGAGTCGTCACCATCGCGCCCCTCCCGTGTTGAAGTACTTCGCTTCGGGGTGGTGGATGACGATGGCGTCGGTGGACTGTTCCGGGTGGAGCTGGAATTCCTCGGACAGCTGGACACCGATCCGCTCGGGCTCCAGCAGGGTCGCGATCTTCGCGCGGTCCTCCAGATCGGGGCAGGCGCCGTAGCCGAGGGAGAAACGGGCACCCCGGTACTTCAGCGCGAACATGTCTTCCACATCGGCGGGGTCCTCACCCGCGAAACCGAGCTCCGCGCGGACCCGGGCGTGCCAGTATTCGGCCAGTGCCTCGGCCAGCTGCACGGACAGGCCGTGCAGTTCGAGGTAGTCACGGTAGGAGTCGGACGCGAAGAGTTCGGCGGTCGCCTCACCGATCCTGGAACCGACGGTGACGACCTGCAGACCCACCACGTCCCTCTCGCCGGACTCCTCGGGACGGAAGAAGTCCGCCAGACACAGCCGGCGGCCACGGCGCTGACGCGGGAAGGAGAACCGGGTCCGCTCGGAACCGTCCTCGTTCAGCAGGATCAGATCGTCACCCTTGGACACACACGGGAAGTAGCCGTAGACCACGGCCGCCTCCAGCAGGTTCCTGGTCTGCAGCTGCTCCAGCCAGCCCCGCAGCCGCGGCCGGCCCTCACTCTCCACCAGCTCCTCATACGTGGGCCCGTCCCCCGTACGGGCCTGCTTCAGCCCCCACTGCCCCTTGAACAGCGCGCCCTCGTCCAGCCAGGACGCGTACTCCTTCAGCTGAATCCCCTTGATCACCCGCGTGCCCCAGAACGGCGGGGCGGGCACCGGATTGTCCACGGCCACATCGGAGCGGACCGCACCCTCCTCGGGCCGCTCCTCGATCACCGCGTTCGCCGCGGCCCGCACCCGGCGCTGCTTGAGTTCGGGCAGGACGGCCCCGGGGACGCCGCGCTTGACCGCGATCAGGGCGTCCATCAGCCGCAGCCCCTC
>NZ_JBHWWF010000055.1:14773-35329 GCF_042736455.1 Streptomyces sp. NPDC060064 | reverse complement strand
CCTCTGGAGCCCCGCCGGCGATTGTTTTGGGAGGGGGCCGGGGTGGGAAAAGCCCCCGGCCGAGCTAGAGGTACTGCTTCAGCTCCCGCCGCGCCAGCGAGCGCTGGTGCACCTCGTCCGGCCCGTCCGCCAGCTTCAACGTCCGCGCCGCCGCCCACAGTTCCGCCAGCGGGAAGTCCTGGCTCACCCCGCCCGCGCCGTGCACCTGCACCGCCTTGTCGAGGATCTCGACGACCGCCCGCGGGGTCGCGATCTTGATCGCCTGGATCTCGGCGTGCGCCCCGCGGTTGCCGACCGTGTCCATCAGCCAGGCGGTCTTCAGGACCAGCAGCCGCAGCTGCTCGACGGAGACCCGGGCGTCCGCGATCCAGTTCTGTACGACACCCTGCTGGGCGATCGGCTTGCCGAAGGCCGTACGGGACACGGCCCGCTTGCACATCAGCTCGATGGCCCGCTCGGCCATGCCGATCAGCCGCATGCAGTGGTGGATTCGGCCCGGGCCGAGGCGCGCCTGGGCGATGGCGAAGCCGCCGCCCTCCTCGCCGATCAGATTCGAGGCGGGCACCCGTACGTTGTCGAAGACGACCTCGGCATGGCCGCCGTGCGCGTGGTCCTCGTAGCCGTACACCTGCATGGCGCGCCGGACCTCCAGGCCCGGGGTGTCGCGCGGCACGAGGATCATCGACTGCTGGCGGCGGATGTCGGCGCCGTCCGGGTCGGTCTTGCCCATCACGATGAAGATCTTGCAGTCGGGGTTCATCGCCCCGGAGATGTACCACTTGCGGCCGTTGATGACGTAGTCGTCGCCGTCGCGGTCGATCCGCGTCTGGATGTTCGTTGCGTCGGACGAGGCCACCTCGGGCTCGGTCATGGCGAACGCGGACCGGATCTCCGCGGTCAGCAGCGGCTCCAGCCACTGCTTCTTCTGCTGCTCGTTGCCGAACTGCGCGAGCACCTCCATGTTCCCGGTGTCGGGGGCGGCACAGTTCAGCGCGGTCGGGGCCAAGTGCGGGCTGCGGCCGGTGATTTCGGCCAGCGGCGCGTACTGCAGATTGGTCAGTCCCGCCCCGTGCTCCGCGTCGGGCAGGAAGAGATTCCACAGACCCTGCTTGCGCGCCTCGGCCTTGAGCTCATCGAAGATCGCCGGGGTGTCCCACGGCGAAGCCAGCTGGGCGCGCTGCTCGTGCTCGATCGCCTCGGCCGGGTAGACGTGCTCGTCCATGAAGGCGAGAAGCTTGGCCCGCAGTTCCTCGGTGCGCGCGTCGAATGCGAAGTCCATGGGGTACTCAGCCTTCCTGGAGGGTGGTGAGGCCGTGCTGGATGAAGAGGGGCACGAGATCGCCGATCCGGTCGAAGCCGGCGCCGACGGTCTGGCCGAGGGTGTAGCGGTAGTGGATGCCCTCGAGGATCACGGCGAGCTTGAACCATGCGAAGGCCGTGTACCAGGAGATGGCGGAGGTGTCGCGGCCGGAGCGGGCGGCGTACCGCTCGATCAGCTCGGCCGCGTCCGGGTGGCCCGCCGCGCCCGCGGTGGTGCTGACGGGGGAGTCGGGCAGCTCCAGCTTGACGCTGTACATCACCAGCAGCCCGAGGTCGGTCAGCGGATCGCCGAGGGTCGACATCTCCCAGTCGAGGATCGCCTTGATCCGGTCGTCCGGGCCGACCAGGACGTTGTCCAGCCGGTAGTCGCCGTGGATGACGGTGGCCGCGGGTGAATCGGGCAGGGCGCGGCCGAGCGCGGCGTGCAGCTCGTCGATGCCGGCCAGCTCGCGGTTGCGGGAGGCGTCCAGCTGCTTGCCCCAGCGGCGCAGCTGCCGGTCGAGGAAGCCCTCGGGCCGCCCGAAGTCGCCGAGACCCACCGACTCGGGGTCCACGGCGTGCAGTTCCACGAGGGTGTCGACCAGGCCGAGGACCGCGTCCCTGGTGCGCTCGGGGCCGAGCCGGGCCAGCTCCTCGGCCGTGCGGTACGGAGTGCCGTCCACGAACTCCATGACGTAGAACGGTGATCCGATCACCGACTCGTCCTCGCACAGCAGCACCGGCTCGGGCACCGGCACGGCGGTCGGGTGCAGCGCGCTGATCACCCGGTGCTCGCGCTTCATGTCGTGCGCGGTGGCCAGTACGTGCCCGAGCGGGGGCCGGCGGACGACCCAGCGACCGGTGCCGTCGGTGACGGAGTACGTGAGATTGGAGCGGCCGCCCTGAATCAGCCGGGCGCTGAGCGGTCCGCTCACCAGACCCGGCCGCTCGCGGTCGAGGTAACCGCGCAGCTGCTCGGGGTCGAGGCCTGGCGGGGGGACTGAGCTCATGGTTGGCACCTCCGGGGGCGCATAAGAACGGGTCGCGTTCATGATGACCGACCAGTCGGTATGTAGTCCAGTGCGCAGCGAAACCTGGGGCTGGATCACATGTCCGAGCATCACATTCATGCGTGTCGGTCACATGGGGGAACAAGGTCACTCTCGGGCAGACAGCGGTACGGGTGCCGCTCAGGCGTGGCAGGCCACCGGTACGCCGCCGTTCATCGCCGCCATGTCGCCGAACACGAGCACTGGATCCAGCGGCGAGCCCTCCGGCTTCCCGTCCAGCTCCGCGTACGCCCGGTGCAGATTCGCCACCAGACGCTCGCTCTCCCGCAGCTCCGCGAAGACCCCGAGATCCGCCTCGCGCGCCGTCTCCAGCGGAGTGCGCCCCTTGGCGTGCCCCTCGCGGGCCAGCTCGGCGACGTACCGCAGATAGCGCTCCGTCGCGTCGTAGGCCGACGGGTCGGTGACCGGACCGTGGCCGGGGACCACCGTCGTCGCATCGAGCGAGCGCATCAGGTCCAGTGCCCGCAGGGACCCGCTCAGCGAGCCCATCGGGATGAAGGGCGTGCCGCCCTGGAAGATCAGGTCCCCGGTGAAGACCACTCCTTGCCGCGGCAGATGCACGACCGTGTCGCCGAGGGTGTGCGCGACGCCGCCGGGGTGGATCAGCCGCACCTCGATGTCGCCGACATGGACGGTGAGCCGGTCGTTGTACGTCACGGTGGGGGCAGTGATCGTGATGTCGCCGAAGTCGGTCCGCGGCCACAGCAGATGGAGCTGATGGCCTGCCGCGAGCTGCTCGCTGCGGCACTGGTCGTGCCCGATCACCACGGCCCTCGGAGTGAAGACCGTGTTGCCGTAGGTGTGATCGCCGTGGTGGTGCGTGTTGACGATGGTGCGGGGCAGCGGGACGCCGGTCGCCAGGACCGCGTCACGCAGTGCTCGCGCCCGCCGTTCGGTGGCGGCGGTGTCGATGAGGAGGGTCGACTCCCCGTCGCTGACGAACCCCGCGTTGTTCAGGCACCAGCCGCCGTCCGGCTGGACGTAGGCGTGCACTTCCGGCGCGAGCTGGACGGTGTACGGATCTGTTGCGGACAACTGAACTCCCCCGAGTCAAGGCCGAACTGGTCGGTAGCAGACTGCCAGTTGCGCATGGCGCGGGGGAAGGCGGGAGCCGGCGGTGCTCAGTGATCGTCCCAGTGCCCGTCGTGCTGGGCGTGCCGGTGTCCGTCGTGGACGTAGTCCACATGGTCACCGTGCTCCACGGCTGGGTGCCCGCAGCCCGGGCCGTGATCGTGCGCATGGCCGCTGTGCGAGACATGCTCGCCCGGCTCGCACTCGTCCCAGTGCCCGGAGTGCGCCCTGTGGAGGTGGCCGTCGTGCGCGTAGTCGACGTGATCGCCGTGCGGAACCTCGGTATGTCCGCAGGTCGGACCGTGTGTGTGCTCGTGCGTGGGATGTTCGTGGTGGAGAACGGTCATGACGCTCACCTTTGATGTGATTCGTGGCGTTCTGTCGCTCACCAGGCTAGCTGTGGAGACTCTGGTCATCCTGTATTCCCGGCCCCGTGCCGCGCCCGGGAACACAGGATGACCGTGCACACCGCACACCGCGCAGGCGCACGTGCCGTCCGGCCCGGGGTGCTCGTACTGGAGGACCCGGCTTGCGTGAGCGCCGACCACACCTGAGGGTCGGATCATGAAGGCGATCAGCTACGGCCACTACGGCGGCCCGGAGGTCCTGGAGTACGGGGAGCGCCCCGACCCCAAGGTCGGTCCCGACTCCATCCTGGTCAAGGTGCGCGCGGCAGCGGTCAACGCGGTCGACTGGAAGGCCCGCGAGGGCTATCTCGAGGCGATGTTCCAGGCGGTCTTCCCGGTCGTGCCGGGCTGGGACGTCTCGGGTGTGGTCGTCCAACCGGGCATCGCCGCAACGGAGTTCGCCGTCGGTGACGAGGTGATGGGATACGTACGCGAGGACGTCCTGTGCCGCGGCACCTTCGCCGAGTACGTCGCCGCTCCGGTCCGCGCTCTCGCCCGCAAGCCGCTGAACCTGAGCTTCGAACAGGCCGCCGGGCTGCCGCTGGCCGGCCTCACCGCCTACCAGGTGCTCAATCGCGCGCTCGAGGTGGGCAGTGGGGACACGGTCCTGGTGCACGCGGCCGCGGGCGGCGTCGGCTCGCTCGCCGTACAGCTCGCCAAGCACGCCGGCGCGCGCGTCATCGGCACGGCGAGCGAGCGCAACCACGACCATCTGCGCGAGCTGGGCGCGGAGCCGGTGGAGTACGGGGAAGGGCTGGCCGACCGGGTGCGCGCCCTGGCCCCCGACGGCGTCGACGCGGCCTTCGACACGGTCGGCGGGGACGCGCTCAGGGTCTCGGCCGAGGTGCTCGCGCCCCAGGGCCGCGTCGCCTCGATCGCCGACCGCGAGGTCCTCAGCCTCGGCGGCCACTACTGGTGGGTCCGGCCGGACGCCGCGGATCTGACGGCGTTGGCGGAGCTCGCCGAGCAGGGCGTGATCACCGTCCATGTGGACCGGACCTTTCCGCTGGAGCAGACGGCCGAGGCCCATGCGCTGAACGCGCAGGGCCGCACCCGCGGCAAGATCGTCGTCACCGTCGACTGGGGCGCCTGAACTCAGACGATCATCGCGACCGCGAAACCGGCCAGGGCGACCGTGCAGGCCACAGCGGCCAGCGCGGCCCGGTCCGACAGCACCTGCGGTCTGGGCCCGGCGCCCAGCGCGTGCACCCGCCGGTGGGCCACCCGCAGAAAACCCAGCCACACCAGCGCACTGCAGGCCACCGCCACGAAACCGGCCGTGCTCAGATCGCCGCCGGCCACCTGTCGGGCAGCGAGCACGGCCGCCACGGTGAACGCCAGGGTGGTCCTGCGCCACGCCAGCCGGGTCCGCTCGGGCTGCAGCCCCGGATCCCGCTCGGGCTGCGGCCCCGGATCCCGCTCGGGCTCGGAGGTCAACGCCCGCCCTCCCAGCCGAAGAGCACAACCACCACCATCGCCACCGCGACAACGGCGATCACCATGCTCAGGACGGTCGGGAACCGCGAAACGGGCAGATCCTCGCCCCGCCGCATCGCCCGCTCGCACCGCACCCAGTGATTCACGGCGCGCAGCGCACACAGCACCCCGGCGCCCAGCAGCCCGAGCGCCATCCCCGCGCGCATTCCCCAGGCCAGGTCCGGCAGAAACTGATCGACCGCGAACCCGCCGCCGATCAGTGCGAGCGCCGTACGCAGCCAGGCGAGAAAGGTCCGCTCATTGGCGAGCGAGAACCGGTAGTCGGGAGTCTCGCCCTCCTCCCGCACCCGCTGGGGCGCGAACCACAGCCGCAGGCTCCGTCCGATTTCGCTCACATGTCGCACCCTACCTGCGGGGTTGTCAGCGGCCCCGGCTACCGTGCGGCGGCATGGGCGACCAGGTGCACATCCCCGAGTACGAGCAGGAATTCGAGCTGGTGGCGGCCGAGGAGCTGGTGACCGGTCCGGCCTTCTGGTTCCTCCATCTGTGCTGGTGGCACGAGGAGCCGGAAGCCGTACGAGAACGCTTCGGCGCCGACACGGCCGATGTGGACGCGCTGTACGAGCAGCTCGCCGACGAAGAACACTGGCCGGTCTTCCGCGTCCCCTTCGGCCGCGGGCACACCGCCGTCGTCGCGCACCGCAACTTCCCCGAGGACAGCGGCATCGACTACTTCGTCCGCCACCCCGAGTGGGGGCGGCTCGGACACCTGGGTCAGATGGACGGTCATGACAGGGGACCCGGGCTGTCCTGGCGCGAGCTGACCGCCATCGCCGCCGCCGTGCCGGACGGCGCGGAAGGCCTCACCGATCCCGCCGAGCGGTTGCTGATGCTGTTGCCCATGCTGGGCGACATCGACATGCCGCACGACGCCGCGGCGGTCGTCGCCCAGGCGCTGACGGACTGCGGCACACCTCAGAAGCACGCGCAGGACGTCGCGGGCAAAATCCTCGACAACTCCTTCCGGCAGCTGCCGAGTTGGGTCGTACGGGACGGCAGTCCGATCCCGGTCTGCGGCAGCGACCACAGCCCCCGCGCGCTCCCCCTGGCGCTGGGCATCACCTCTGACCAGGCCGGGGACCTCGCCGACGCCCTGTCAGGAGGGCGTTGTACCTGACTCCCGCAGCCGTTCGTACGCCGCCAGACCGTCCGGCGTCCACTCCCACTCCGCGAGCCGCCGCTCCAGCTCCTCCTCCGGCAGGAAGTCGTGCCAGGCGATCTCCTCGGCCTGCGGGTGCACGGGCAGCTCGCAGCGGACCTCGTACACGGCCGACCACCAGGTCCGCTCGCCGTTCTCGTACAGGAACTTGAACAGCGGTACGGGCCGGGGGAGTCCGGAGACCCCGAGCTCCTCCTCGGCCTCGCGCAGCGCCGCCTCGTCGTAGCTCTCGCCCGCGCCGACGACCCCGCCCACGAACATGTCGTACAGCGATGGGAAGACCAGCTTCGTCGACGTGCGGCGGTGGACGAAGATCCGGCCCTCCGCGTCCCTGACGAGGATGAACGCGCAACGGTGGCGCATCCCCCGGGTGTACGCCTCGCCGCGCGGGGCCTGGCCGATCACCTCGTCGTTCTCATCGACGATGTCCAGGATTTCGTCAGCGGGAGTCATGACTCCATCCAATCACCGGTCGGCCGGGCTGTTGACTAGTTACTGGCCCGTACCGAAGATCGGACCACCGCACGTGCCCATGACACGGCCCGAGCCCGACGAGGATGGAACCCATGGCGTACGACGCTGACGTGATTGTGATCGGGGCAGGGCTGGCGGGCCTGGTGGCCACCGCGGAGCTCGTCGACGCGGGGCGCAAGGTCATCCTGCTCGACCAGGAGCCCGAGCAGTCCATCGGCGGGCAGGCGCACTGGTCCTTCGGCGGCCTGTTCTTCGTGGACTCGCCCGAGCAGCGGCGGATGCGGATCAAGGACAGCCGGGCGCTGGCGCTGCAGGACTGGCTCGGCACCGCGGGCTTCGACCGCGACGAGGACCGGTGGCCGCGCGAGTGGGCCGAGGCATACGTCGACTTCGCCTCCGGTGAGAAGCGGCCCTGGCTGCACGCGCAGGGAATGCGGTTCTTCCCGGTGGTGGGCTGGGCCGAGCGCGGCGGCTACGACGCCACCGGCCACGGCAACTCCGTACCGCGCTTCCACGTCACCTGGGGCACCGGGCCCGGCGTCGTCGCGCCCTTCGAACGGCGGGTCGGGGAAGGCGTCGGGCGTGGCCTGGTCCAGCTGAAGTTCCGCCACCGCGTCACCGGGCTGAGCAGCAGTGCCGGAGTGCTGGACACTGTCAGCGGCGAGGTTCTCGAGCCGTCCGCCGCCGAGCGCGGCACCGCGAGCAGCCGTGAGGTGGCCGGCGCCTTCGAGTTCCGCGCGCAGGCGGTGATCGTCACCTCGGGCGGCATCGGCGGCAACCACGATCTCGTACGCGCCCAGTGGCCCGAGCGGCTCGGCACCCCGCCCGAGAAGATGCTCTCCGGCGTCCCCGCACACGTCGACGGGCTGATGCTCGGCATCGCGGAGGGCGCGGGCGCGAGCCACATCAACCGCGACCGGATGTGGCACTACACCGAGGGCATCGAGAACTGGAACCCGATCTGGGCCAGACACGGCATCCGCATCCTGCCCGGCCCCTCCTCGCTCTGGCTGGACGCGCGCGGCAAGCGGCTGCCCGTCCCGCTCTTCCCCGGCTTCGACACCCTCGGCACGCTGGAACACATCATGAAGTCGGGTTACGACTACACCTGGTTCGTGCTCGACCAGAAGATCATCGGCAAGGAGTTCGCACTGTCGGGCTCCGAGCAGAACCCGGATCTGACGGGGAAGTCGATCCGCGGTGTGATCGGGCGCGCCCGGGCCGATGTCCCGGGCCCGGTGAAGGCCTTCATGGACAACGGCGTCGACTTCGTCGTCGAGCGCGATCTCTCCGCACTCGTACGAGGGATGAACGCACTCACCAAGGAGCCGCTGATCGACGAGGCGGAGCTGCGGCGCGAGATCACCGCGCGGGACCGGGAGATCAAGAACCGGTTCACCAAGGACCTCCAGGTCACGGCCATCCGCGGGGCCCGCAACTATCTCGGCGACAAGCTCATCCGCACGGCCGCACCGCACCGCATCCTCGACCCCAAGGCCGGACCGCTCATCGCCGTACGGCTGAACATCGTCACCCGCAAGTCCCTCGGCGGCCTGGAGACCGATCTGTCCTCGCGGGTGCTCGGAGAGGACGGCGAGCCGCTGGCGGGTCTGTACGCGGCGGGCGAGGCGGCCGGCTTCGGTGGCGGCGGGGTGCACGGCTACCGCTCGCTGGAGGGCACATTCCTCGGCGGCTGCATCTTCTCGGGGCGGGCGGCGGGGCGGGCGGCGGCGAAGGCGGTGGGCTGATACTCGCCCGGGCAGATCAAGCCCCTCCGGCGATTGAGGAGCGGGGGTCCGGGGGCGGAGCCCCCGAAAAGCGCGAGTGTGACGAAAGTCTGACGTGCGGCCGATTTTCCTGGCATCCACGCTTCCGTGGTGTTCGAATCGAAGGGTGACCACACACCACTCCGACGAAGAGGGCGCGCCCGTCGGGCGCCGCTTGGTGCTCGGCATGCTCGGCCTCGGCGCTACCGGAGTCGTGGCGGCGCCGTATCTGCAGCGCGGGCTCGAGTCCTTCCTCGGCGCGGCCTCGGACAAGGACCCGACCGGTCTGAGCGGGCTGCTGCCCAACGGCGGCGGCTTCCGCTATTACTCGGTCGCCTCCTCCGTACCGCGCAAGGACGAGCAGAGCTACCGGCTGACCGTCGACGGTCTGGTCGACCGCCCGGCGACCTACACCCTGGACGCGCTGCGCAAGCTGCCGCAGACCCGGGTCGTACGCGATGTGCAGTGCGTCACCGGCTGGCGGGTCCCCGACACCCCGTTCGCGGGCGTCAAGCTGTCGCTGCTGCTGGACGCCGCGGGCGTACGCCCCGAGGCCAAAGCGATCCGCTTCAGCTGCTTCGACGGCACGTACAGCGAGAGCCTGACCCTGCCGCAGGCCCGCCGCGACGATGTGCTGGTGGCCCTGCAGATGCAGGACAGGCCGGTCAGCCACTCCCACGGCGGCCCGGTCCGGCTCTATGTCGCGCCGATGTACTTCTACAAGTCGGCGAAATGGCTCTCCGGGATCACCGTCACCAACGGTGTCCGGCCCGGCTACTGGGAGGAGCGGGGCTATGACGTCGACGCCTGGGTCGGCCGGTCCAACGGCCGCACCGACACCCCCACTGTCTGAACGGCCCGCGCGGGTACGGCGGTTCAGCCGCGCCGAGCGCTGGGTGCACCGCACGACCGCCGCGCTGATGCTGCTGTGTGTGGCGACCGCCGCGGCTCTGTACGTACCCCAGATCGCCGAACTCGTCGGCCGCCGCTATCTGGTGGTCACCGTCCATGAGTGGGCCGGGCTGATGCTGCCCGTGCCGTTTCTGCTCGGTCTCGCCTCGCCCGCCTTCCGAGCCGATCTGCGCAGGCTGAACCGCTTCGGGCCGCACGACCGGACGTGGCTGCGTGCGGCCCGCCGGCGCGACCGCCGTCCCGACTCCCGTCCTGCGGGCAAGTTCAACGCCGGGCAGAAGGTGTACTCGGCGTGGATCGCGGGCGCGGTGCTGGTGATGCTGGCGACCGGGCTGCTGATGTGGTTCACCCACCTGACACCACTGGTGTGGCGGACCAGCGCGACTTTCGTCCATGACTGGCTTTCGCTGACCGTCGGCATCGTGCTGGCCGGACATATCGGCATGGCGCTCGCCGACCCGGAGGCACGGAGGGGTATGCGTACCGGGTCGGTCGAGCGCCCGTGGGCCAAGCAGGAACACCCGCTGTGGCTGGACGACCGTCTAGAGGACGAGTGACAGCAGCAGTACGAAGCCGAGGCCGACCACGGAGATGATCGTCTCCATCACCGACCAGGTCTTGATCGTCTGGCCGACGGTCATTCCGAAGTACTCCTTCACCAGCCAGAATCCGGCGTCGTTGACATGGCTGAAGAAGAGCGAGCCCGTGCCGATCGCCAGCACCAGCAGGGCCGCGTGCGTGGTCGACATATCGGCCGCGAGCGGCGCGACCAGACCGGCGGCGGAGATGGTCGCCACGGTCGCCGAGCCGGTTGCCAGACGGATGGCCACCGCGATCAGCCAGGCCAGCAGCAGCGCCGGAATCGCCCAGTCCTTGGAGAAGTCCAGGATCATCTGGCCCACGCCGACGTCGATCAGCGTCTGCTTGAAGCCGCCGCCCGCGCCGACGATCAGCAGGATGCCCGCGATCGGTGCGAACGACTTCTCGACGGTGGAGGAGAGCCGTTCCTTGGTGAACCCGGCCGCGCGTCCCAGCGTGAACATTCCGACGATGACCGCGGCGAGCAGGGCGATGAGCGGCGAGCCGATGACGTCGGTGACGCGCTGGACGCCGCTTTCCTTGTTGTCGACGACGATGTCCACCAGCGCCTTGACCAGCATGAGGACGACCGGCAGCAGCACGGTGGCCACGGTGGCGACGAAGCCGGGACGCCGGTCCAGGTCTTCGGAAGGACGCTGCGGAATCATGCGCTCCGGTGCCGGGATGTCCACCCAGCGCGCGGCGAATCGGGAGAAGACAGGGCCCGCGATGATCACGGTCGGGATGGCGACCACCAGACCCAGCGCCAGCGTGACGCCGAGGTTGGCGCCGATGGCGTCGATCGCGACCAGCGGTCCGGGGTGCGGCGGGATCAGTCCGTGCATCACGGAGAGGCCGGCCAGGGCCGGGATGCCGATCCGCATGAGCGAGTAGTTGCCGCGCTTGGCGACGAGCAGCACCACCGGGATCAGCAGCACGATGCCGACCTCGAAGAAGAGCGGCAGCCCGATCACCGAGGCGATGAGCACCATCGCCCACGGCATGGCGCGCCCGCCCGCCTTGGCGAGGATCGTGTCGACGATCTGGTCCGCGCCGCCGGAGTCGGCGAGCAGCTTGCCGAGGATCGCACCGAGCGCGATGAGCACGCCCACACCGGCGACGGTGGTGCCGAGGCCGGTGGTGAAGCTGACTATGGCCTTGTCCAGCGGGGCGCCGGCGAATGCGCCGAGAGCCAGTGAGCCGATGGTCAGCGCCAGAAAGGCATGGAGCTTGAACTTGGTGATGAGAAGGACGATGACGGCGATGCCCGCGAGGACGGCGATGCCCAACTGCGCGTTGCCGGCCGAAGTGATCGTTTCGGTGGCGTCCGCTGCCAGCGTCTCGACGCTGAGACTGGTCACGGTGGCGATTCCTTAGCTCTCGAGCCGGCGCAGCGCGGCGACGGCCCGTTCGGTTATTTCTTCCGGTGTGCCGGACACATCGACGGCGACGCCCGCCTCGTCGTCCCCGAGCGGCTGGAGCGTGGCGAACTGCGAGTCCAGCAGCGCGGCGGGCATGAAGTGGCCCTTGCGCTCGGACATCCGCTGCTCGACGAGCGCCCGGTCGCCGGTGAGATGGAGGAAGAGGGCACCGGGCGCGGCGGCCCGCAGCCGGTCGCGGTAGACCCGCTTGAGCGCGGAGCTGGACACCACTCCGCCGAGGCCCGCCCTGCCGTGCGCCCACTGCCCGATGGCATCGAGCCAGGGCCGGCGGTCCGCGTCGTCCAGCGGGGCGCCGGCCGACATCTTGGCGATGTTCGCCGGGGGATGGAAATCGTCGCCCTCGGCGTACGGGACGCCCAGTGCGGCGGCGAGCAGGGGACCGATCGTGGTCTTGCCGGTGCCTGCCACGCCCATCACCACGACGACGTGGGGGGTGCTCATTACGTGCCTCGCTGTCTTCGTCGACATCGGTCCGTCGCGCTACTGAAACCCATTAGGTATGACGTATTCAAGAGGCTGAGATCTAAACGTCATACTTTTAGTTCCCGAATCGTGCCCCGTACTCTTGCCCCATGACCACTGAGGGCCGGGGCCTCCATGCCCATGTGCTGGACAACCTGGGCCTCGCGATCACCGCGGGCGAGTATCCACAGGGCAGCGTGTTGCGCACGGACGAAGTGGCACAGCGCTTCGATGTCTCGCGCACCGTCGTCCGCGAAGTGGTCCGGGTCCTGGAGTCGATGCACCTCGTGGAGTCCCGGCGCCGGGTCGGTGTGACCGTCCGCCCGACCGAGGAGTGGAACGTCTATGACCCGCGGGTCATCCGCTGGCGGCTGGCCGGCACCGATCGCCCGCGCCAGCTGCGCTCACTGACCGTGCTGCGCTCGGCCGTCGAGCCGGTCGCGGCCGGGCTCGCCGCCCGCAACGCCACCCCCGAGCAGTGCGCCGAACTCACCGAGTGCGCCCTGGGCATGGTCGCCACCTCGCGCGGACACCAGCTCGAGGGATATCTGAAGCACGACATCGCCTTCCACCGTGTTGTGCTCAACGCCTCCGGCAACGAGATGTTCGCGCGGCTCGGAGATGTGGTCGCCGAGGTCCTTGCCGGCCGTACACACCACCAGGTGATGTTCGACAACCCCGATCCGGCGGCCGTCACCCTGCATGTCCAGGTCGCCGAGGCGGTCCGCGAGGGCGACGCGGTCCGGGCCGAGGAGATCACCCGCCAGATCTCGGTCGGGGCGCTCGCGGAACTGGATGTGCTGGCGCCCTGAGGCGTCCGGCGCCGCCGCATCCCCGACGAGGCGAGTGCGTGCGCGACCTTGGTTTACTGGGCCGTAACCTCTGAAACACCTCAGATCTATTCCTGCGTGACCTAGGCCACTGCCAAAATCGCAGGGTTGCCCTGATTATGTTCCGGGTTATGTGCCCTCGGGCCATAACAGGGTGACCACCCCCCACCGGCTACGGCCGGGACGCCCACCCCTCCCCTCACGAAGGCGAACTTCTCCATGAGTGACCGCACCACTGCGGCCGAAACGCTCGCCGCCGGGGCACCGGCGAAGAGCTCCCCCCACGTCGACGCCGGCGACGCCGGCTACAGCAAGGACCTCAAGTCCCGCCACATCAACATGATCGCCATCGGCGGAGCGATAGGCACCGGCCTGTTCCTCGGCGCGGGCGGCCGAATGGCCGGCGCGGGTCCGTCGCTGGCCATCGCCTACGCGGTCTGTGGCGTCTTCGCCTTCTTCGTCGTCCGCGCGCTCGGCGAGCTGGTCCTCTACCGCCCCTCATCCGGTGCCTTCGTCTCGTACGCCCGTGAGTTCATGGGCGAGAAGGGCGCCTTCGCGGCCGGCTGGCTCTACTTCCTCAACTGGTCGACCACCGCGGTCGCCGACATCACCGCGGCCGCCACCTACGCCCACTTCTGGGCCATGTTCAGCGATATCCCGCAGTGGGTCCTCGCGCTGATCGCACTCGCCGTCGTCCTCACCGCGAACCTCATCTCGGTGAAGTACTTCGGTGAGATGGAGTTCTGGTTCGCGATCATCAAGGTCGCCGCGCTGGTCGCCTTCATGATCGTCGGCATCTTCCTGGTGGTCACCCAGCACCCGGTCGACGGCCACACCCCCGGCTTCTCCACCATCACCGACAACGGCGGCATCTTCCCGACGGGCATGCTGCCGATGCTGCTGGTGATCCAGGGCGTCGTCTTCGCGTACGCCTCCGTCGAGCTGTGCGGCGTCGCCGCGGGTGAGACCGAGAGCCCCGAGAAGATCATGCCCAAGGCGATCAACTCGATCATGTGGCGTGTCGGTCTGTTCTACGTCGGCTCGGTGGTGCTGCTCGCGCTGCTCCTCCCGTACACGGCGTACTCCGGCGACCAGAGCCCCTTTGTCACCGTCATGGACAAGCTCGGCGTCCCGGGCGCGGCCGGCGTGATGAACCTCGTGGTGCTGACCGCGGCGCTCTCCAGCCTGAACTCCGGCCTGTACTCCACCGGCCGCATCCTGCGCTCCATGGCGCTGTCGGGCTCCGCACCCAAGTTCACCGGCCGGATGAACAAGGGCCAGGTGCCCTACGGCGGCATCCTGCTGACCGCAGGCTTCGGTGTGCTGGGCGTTGCACTCAACTATGTCGTGCCCGGCCAGGCCTTCGAGATCGTCCTGAACCTGGCGTCGATCGGCATCCTCGGCACCTGGGGCATGATCATGCTCTGTTCGCTGCTGTTCTGGCACCGCGCGCAGGACGGCCGGGTCACCCGCCCCGCCTACCGGCTGCCCTGGGCGCCGTACACCCAGATCGTCACGCTGTTCTTCCTCGCCACCGTGGCCTTCCTGATGTGGTGGGGCGGCGGTGTGGGCCGTACGACCGTGATGTTCCTGCCGCTGATCGCGGCGGCGCTGGTCGGTGGCTGGTACCTGGTCCGCGGCCGGGTGAAGGCCATCGCGCAGGAGCGCCAGGACGCCTGACCGAATCATTCCAGGAGAACGGCCCCCGCGATCTGGCGAATTCGCGGGGGCCGTTCCCGTACCGGTCAGCCGTGGTGCGGACCGTGGCCCGCGCCGTGACAGTCCATAGTGGTGGTCGACTTCACATGCGAAGAAGGGCAGGTTCTCCATGTCGCAGCAGGTGCAGGGCGTGGTCGCGCCGGGGAAGAACGAGCCGGTACGGGTCGAGACGATCATCGTCCCCGACCCCGGACCCGGAGAGGCCGTGGTGAAGGTGCAGGCGTGCGGCGTCTGCCACACCGATCTGCACTACAAGCAGGGCGCGATCAACGACGACTTCCCCTTCCTGCTCGGGCATGAGGCCGCGGGCGTGGTGGAGTCGGTCGGCGCGGGCGTCACGGACGTCGCTCCCGGCGACTTCGTCGTCCTCAACTGGCGTGCCGTGTGCGGACATTGTCGCGCCTGTCTGCGCGGCCGCCCCTGGTACTGCTTCGCCACGCACAACGCCGAGCAGAAGATGACGCTGACCGATGGCACCGAGCTCTCCCCGGCGCTCGGCATCGGCGCCTTCGCCGAGAAGACCCTGGTCGCCGCCGGCCAGTGCACCAAGGTCGACCCGGCGGTCTCGCCGGCTGTCGCGGGTCTGCTGGGCTGCGGGGTGATGGCCGGCATCGGTGCCGCCATCAACACCGGCCAGGTCGGCCGCGGTGACTCCGTCGCGGTCATCGGCTGCGGCGGCGTGGGCGACGCGGCCGTCGTCGGCGCACGCCTGGCGGGCGCGGCCCGCATCATCGCCGTCGACATCGACGACCGCAAGCTCGAGACGGCGAAGAAGATGGGCGCAACCCACACCGTCAACTCCCGTTCCGGCGACCCCGTCGAGGCGATCCGCGAGCTCACCGGAGGCTTCGGCGCCGACGTCGTCATCGAGGCGGTCGGCCGACCGGAGACGTACGAACAGGCCTTCTACGCCCGTGACCTGGCCGGCACCGTCGTTCTCGTCGGTGTGCCGACGCCCGAGATGAAACTGGAGCTGCCGCTCCTCGACGTCTTCGGCCGCGGCGGCGCGCTCAAGTCCTCCTGGTACGGCGACTGTCTGCCGTCCCGTGACTTCCCGATGCTCATCGACCTCCATCAGCAGGGCCGTATCGACCTTTCCGCGTTCGTGACCGAGACCATCGGACTCGGCGACATCGAGAAGGCCTTCGCCCGGATGCGCGAGGGTGACGTACTGCGTTCGGTGGTGCAGTTCTGATGAACCCCCCGAACTGCAGGATCGACCATCTGGTCACCTCCGGCACCTTCTCGCTCGACGGCGGCACCTGGGACGTCGACAACAACGTCTGGATTGTCGGCGACGACCAGGAGGCGATCGTCATCGACGCTGCCCATGACGCCGCGGCCATCCTCGATACGCTCGGCGGCCGTACGCTGCGCGCCATCGTCTGCACGCACGCGCACAACGACCACATCGACGCCGCTCCCGCCCTCGCCGCCGCCACCGGCGCGCCGATCCTGCTCCACGCCGACGACCTGCCGCTGTGGAAGCAGACGCACCCGGACCGCAACCCCGACGGCGAACTCGTCGACGGCCAGGTGCTGGAAGTGGCCGGGACGCGGCTGCGCGTATTGCACACACCCGGCCATGCCCCCGGTGCCGTATGCCTCTACGCGCCCGAGCTGTCCACGGTCTTCACCGGCGACACGCTCTTCCAGGGCGGCCCCGGCGCCACCGGCCGGTCCTTCTCCCACTTCCCGACGATCATCGACTCGATCCGGGACCGGCTGTTCACACTGCCGCCGCAGACCGTGGTGCGCACCGGCCACGGCGACGCGACCACTGTCGGAGACGAGTCACCTCAGCTCGTGGAGTGGATTCAGAGGGGCCACTGAGTCAGTCGTCGCCTGCTCTCGAAGCGGTACGGCTCTCCCGTCACCGGGTCGGTGAACTCCAGCACCTTCGCCAGGAGTTGAAGGGGACGGGAGTAGTCGTCGGGCCCCGCCTCCTGGACGACCGGATAGACCGGGTCGTTCAGGAGCGGCAGCCCCAGGCTGTTCATATGGACCCGCAGCTGATGCGTGCGGCCGGTGGCCGGGAGCAGCCGGTACCGGCCGAGCCCGGCGCGGTGCTCGAGCAGCTCGATCCGGCTCTCGCTGTTCGGCTCGCCCGGCTCCTCGCGCGCGGCCATCACCCCGCGCTCCTTCACGATCCTGCTGCGTACGGTGCGGGGCAGCGCCACCGCCGGGTTGTACGGTGCCACCGCCTCGTACTCCTTGCGGACCTCCCGGTCCCGGAACAGCGTCTGGTACGCGCCCCGGTCCCCGGGCCGTACGACGAAGAGCGCGAGTCCCGCGGTCAGCCGGTCGAGACGGTGCGCGGGCTGCAGCTCGGGTAGTTCCAGATCGCGCCGCAGCCGGGCGAGTGCCGTCTCGGTGATGTGCCGGCCGCGCGGCGTGGTGGCGAGGAAGTGGGGCTTGTCGGCGATCACGAGACGCTCGTCGCGGTGGACGATCCCGACCTCGAAGGGGACGGGCTCCTCGGGGGCGAAGTCCCGGTGGAACCAGAGATACCGGCCGGCGGTATAGGGCTCGTCGGCGGCGACAGGACCGTCCGTACCGACGATGCGGCCCTCGCGGAACATCGCGTCGACGGTTTCGGCGCCGATGGCGTCGGCGTACCGCCCGGCGAGATGGTCGCGCACCGTCGCCCAGGCGCCGTCCGGATCGGCGGGCAGCCGCAGCCGCACCGGGTCGATCCCGTCGCGCTGGGGGAGCGGCGCGGCCGGGGCTCTGTGTCTGCGTCTCACCGACGTGACTGTATGCCCACTACATCGGATGCCGGTATCGGATGCCGGTGGAACAGGGGCCGGAGCCGAGGCCGCTGCCGATCCACCGCGCACAACGCCCGCTTCGGCTGCGCCCCGGCCGCGCGCGTACGGAAGACGGACGCCACCCAGGGATACAAAAGATCCCCACGGGAATCCGTGGGGATCTTGATTGTGTCCGAGGGGGGACTTGAACCCCCACGCCCGATAAAGGGCACTAGCACCTCAAGCTAGCGCGTCTGCCATTCCGCCACCCGGACCAGGTGTCTGTCTCGCGGCGCTGGGCCGTTCCGACGTGGAAAACCATAGCAAACATTCGACTGTGCTCGATCACGCCCGGATCCGGTGTGACGGCCGTATGACGGCGGACAGTCGCCCTTGGGGTACGGGGCGGGGCGCGGGAGGATGAGGGGGAACCACCAGCAGCGACAGTGGGAGGAATCAGCGTGAGCGAGTCGAACAGGGCCGACAAGACCAAGCCCCTTTCGGGTGAGGACGAGGTCGTCGACCTCTGCCGTGAGCTGATCCGGATCGACACGAGCAACTACGGCGACCACTCGGGTCCGGGGGAGCGGGCCGCCGCGGAGTATGTCGCGGAGAAGCTCGCCGAGGTCGGGCTCGAGCCGCAGATCTTCGAGTCCCACAAGGGCCGCGCCTCCACAGTGGCCCGTATCGAGGGTGAGGACCCGTCGAGGCCCGCGCTGCTCATCCACGGCCACACCGACGTCGTACCGGCCAACGCCGACGACTGGACGCACCACCCCTTCTCCGGCGAGATCGCGGACGGCTGTGTGTGGGGCCGGGGCGCGGTCGACATGAAGGACATGGACGCCATGACCCTGGCGGTCGTACGGGACCGGCTGCGCAGCGGCCGCAAGCCCCCGCGCGACATCGTGCTGGCCTTCCTCGCCGACGAGGAGGCCGGCGGCACGTACGGGGCGCGGCATCTGGTCGACAAGCACCCGGATCTCTTCGAGGGCGTGACGGAGGCGATCGGGGAGGTCGGCGGCTTCTCCTTCACCGTCAACGAGAATCTGCGGCTCTATCTCGTCGAGACGGCGCAGAAGGGCATGCACTGGATGCGGCTCACTGTGGAAGGCACCGCCGGGCACGGGTCGATGACCAACAACGACAACGCCATCACCGAACTCTGCGAGGCGGTCGGCCGGCTCGGTCGGCACAAGTGGCCGGTAAGGATGACCAAGACCGTACGGTCCTTCCTCGACGAGCTCTCCGACGCGCTCGGCACACCGCTCGACCCGGAGGACATGGAGGCGACGCTCGCCAAGCTCGGCGGCATCGCCAAGATGATCGGCGCCACGCTGCGCAACTCCGCCGCCCCCACCATGCTCGGCGCCGGTTACAAGGTGAACGTGATCCCCGGGCAGGCGACCGCACATGTCGACGGGCGCTTTCTGCCGGGGTACGAGGAGGAGTTCCTGGCCGACCTCGACCGGCTGCTGGGCCCGCGGGTCAAGCGGGAGGACGTGCACGGGGACAAGGCGCTCGAGACCAGCTTCGACGGGGATCTCGTCGACGCCATGCAGATCGCGCTCAAGGCCGAGGACCCGATCGCCCGGGCCGTGCCGTACATGCTCTCCGGCGGAACCGACGCCAAGTCCTTCGACGACCTCGGCATCCGCTGCTTCGGCTTCGCGCCGCTCAAGCTGCCGCCGGAGCTGGACTTCGCGGGCATGTTCCACGGGGTGGACGAACGGGTTCCGGTGGACGGTCTGAAGTTCGGCGTACGGGTGCTTGACCGATTCCTGGACCAGTGCTGAACCGCATCGGGGTCAGATCTGCTGAAACGGAACTCTAATAATCGCCAGTGCGTGCGTACTTGACCAAAAAGAGTGAATGGGGCCGTCGGCTCGTAGCCCCGTTCCTTCCTCCTCGTTACAGGTGATGCGGTCCGCGGCTGGGGCCGCATTGCCAACAAGGAGGAACAATGATCAAGAAGGTCGTCGCTGCTGCGGCTGCCACCGGTGGTCTGGTACTCGCTGGTGCGGGTGTCGCCATGGCCTCTTCGGGTGCCCAGGGTGCTGCTGTCAACTCCCCCGGGGTGGTCTCCGGCAACGTCATCCAGGCGCCCATCCACGTGCCGGTGAACGCATGCGGCAACACGGTCTCCGTGGTCGGGCTGTTGAACCCTACCTTCGGCAACACCTGCGTCAACGAGTGACGTTGTGACTCGACCCGTATGGGTCTGGGTTTGAACTCGAGCGGCCCCGGAGTGCGCGCCACGCACTCCGGGGCCGTCCGAGCATTCCACCCCCGGGTACCGACGCCCGCGGGTATTCCTGAAGCAAGAAGGCAGGGATTCAACCTATGCGACAGATCACGCGCAAGGGCCTGATCACCATGGCAGCGGCGGGCGGCGTACTCGCGCTCGGCGGTGGCTATGCGAACGCGGACGCCGGTGCGAACGGAGGCACGGCGAATTCGCCCGGCGTACTGTCCGGAAACACGGTCCAGGTTCCGGTGCATGTTCCCGTCAACGTGTGCGGGAACACCGTGAATGTACTCGCGCTGCTCAACCCCGCCAGCGGAAATGAGTGCAGCAATAAGTCCGGCGGGTCCCACGCAGGCGAGGACCCCAAGGACAATCCCGGCGTCATCTCGGGCAACCACGTCCAGGTGCCGATCGACGTCCCCGTGAACGCCTGCGGGAACGCCCTCACCATCGGTGGCCTCGGCAACACCGCCACGGGCAACGAGTGCGACAACGGCTCGAGCGTCTCCACCCCGCCCGCGAAGCCGAGCACTCCGAGCAAGCCGAGCACCCCGAGCAAGCCCAGCAAGCCCAGCAAGCCCAGCAAGCCCAGTCAGCCGTGTGACCACACTCAGCCGAGCAAGCCGGAGAGCCCGAGTACTCCGAGCAAGCCGAGTACTCCGAGCAAGCCGAGCAGCCCGAGTACTCCGAGCAAGCCGAGCACTCCGAGTAAGCCGGAGAGCCCGAGCACCCCGGGCAAGCCGAGCATTCCGGGTCTGCCGAACATCCCGAGCATTCCGGGTCTGCCGAACACCCCGACCACTCCGGGTCTGCCGAACACCCCGACCACTCCGGGTCTGCCGAACACCCCGACCACTCCGGGTCTGCCGAA
>NZ_JBHWWF010000055.1:0-14676 GCF_042736455.1 Streptomyces sp. NPDC060064 | reverse complement strand
ACTCCGGGTCTGCCGAACACCCCGACCACTCCGGGTCTGCCGAACACCCCGACCACTCCGGGTCTGCCGAACACCCCGACCACTCCGGGTCTGCCGACCACCCCGACCACCCCGGGTCTCCCGAACACCCCGAGCAAGCCGAGCACCCCGAGTCAGCCGGGCAAGTCCACCACGCCGGTAGTGCCCGTCACCCCGAGCAAGCCGAACACCCCCGGCACGCAGACCGTCACCTCGCCCAAGGGCGTCGACCAGCTCGCGCACACCGGTGCCGACTCGCTCGACACGCTGGCCCCGGCCGGCGCGGGCATGCTGCTGGCGGGAGCTGTGATGTACCGCCGGGCCCGCGCCTCGGCGTAGTCAAGCGGTCGCATCGGTATAAATGGCACGAAAACGGAGCGGGCCCCGCGTAGGCGGGGCCCGCTCCGCCTTATTCGCTCACCAGGTGGCGCGCACCTGACGAATGATGCGCCGGCGCAGCCGCACCCTACGGCTGCCGTCCCGGTGCAGACTCAGTCGGTCCAACTCCCAGTGTCCGTACTCGGCATGGTCGGTCAGCAGACGGGTCGCTTCCTTGCGGGACACCCCGCGCGGTACATACACGTCGACAAATTCGTATTCCGGCATCGCATCTATTGTGCGGGCAGAGCCCAGGTACGGATAGCGTCTGCACTATGTCTGATGCTGCGCAGCCCACCGCTGCCGAGGTACGTGCCGCCGCCGAGGCGGTCAAAGCCGCACTGGACCGTCACCTCGAGGCGGTCGAAAACCGCACGGGCGAGGACGACCCGGCCGTCTATGACGCGTTCAATGTCCTTGCCGCGGCGGCAGAGGCGTACGACGAGCGGCTCTACGACCGCTATGACGAGGTGACGCCGTTCGAGATCCCGGGCGCGGACGATTCACTTCCGCCGTACGCGGGTCCCGAGGAGCCGAGCGCGCTGAGCGTGCTGATCCGCCGCGACTATGCGGTGGTGGAGCCCCAGCGACTGCTTTCACAGGCGCAGCGCCTCGCCGACCTGGACCCCGATGACGACCGGGGGCCGGAGAACGCCCCGGTGGTCGGCACGAGCGTGCATGCGGCACTCGGCGTGCTCTTCGGTGAGTACGAACCGGATGAAATCGCTTCCCGGCACAAGGAGTTCGGTCTGGAGGAGGGCGACTCCACGCTGTGGGTGTCGGCCTCGGACGATGCTCCCGAACCGGGCGAGTGGCTGAGCACACCCTTCGACCAGGCGGATCCGCAGCGGGTCGTCTGCCGCTTCGACGTCAGCTCGGTCTTCGACGAGGACGAGCTGGCCGAGGAGCTGGACGACCTCGACGAAGTGGAGTCCTGACCACGCTGCCTCGTGCGACCCGCAGCCCGGGTCCCGCCCCGTCCAGGAGGCTGGCCCGGGCTGTCGCACGAGCTACGGCGCCGGCGTCGGTGTCGGTGTCGCGAGCAGCTCCTCGAGCAGTGTCCGCAGCCGCGTCGTGCGGTGCTGGGACGCCACCTCCGCCACCGCGCGCGGCAGCGCCTGATCCACGCCGTGCACCACGGACAGATGGCGCTCGGCGCGGCTGAACGCGGTATACACCCACGGTCGGCTCAGCCCTTGCGCCGCGTCGCCCGGCAGTACCACGACCGCCGCGGGCCAGCGCATCCCCGCGGCCTGGTGCGCCGTCAGCGCCCAGCCGTGGCGCACCGCCGATTCGACCCGCTCCTTCGGTACGACGACAGGCGTGCCGTCGCAGTCGAGATGCAGGCCCGCAACGTCCGCCGAGACGACCGTGCCGGTGAGTGTCCGGCCGAGAGCGGGTGCGTAGGCGACCCGGTCGCCCGGGTCGAAGCCGCCGAACCGGCCCGGACCAGCGTTCAGCCGCTCCTTGAGCGCGGCGTTGAGCGCGCGGGTCCCGGCGGAGCCGCCGTGTCCCACCGTGATCACCTGGGTCTGCTCGGTCGGCACGCCGAGGGCCCGCGGCACCGAGTCCGCGACGAGCTGCACCGTACGGTGGACCGCCTCGCCCGCGTCCCGCACCGGGACGATGACGACCTCTTTGCCGGGCGCCGCCACCTGGTTCAGCTCGCCGATGCCGATGCCCGAGACAAGCTCTCCGATCGGACCGGGGTCCGGCGTCCGCGAGGCGATCTGCGGGCACACCCTGGCCGCCAGCACATCCGCGAACACCCGGCCCGCGCCCGCCGAGCACAGCACACCGGGATCGCCGCTCAGCACCAGTCGGCTGCCGTCCGGCATCGACTCCACCAGCATCGCCGCGGTCTCCACGTCCAACTGCGCTGCGTCCAGAACGACCAGGAGATCGAGTGCGAATGCCCCGTCCTCGTCCCTGCCGGGACCCTCCGCACCGGACAGCAGCCCGGAGACGGTGACCGCCGCAGGGCCGAGCCGCCGGCTGCCGTTCTCGCTGTGGACCGCGACGACCGCGCGCAGTCCGAGCGCACTGGCGGCCTCGGCCACCGCGACCGGCTCGGCCCGCGCCGCCTCCCCGCCCGTGTGCACGACCAGACCGCTCGCGGCGACCGCACGGATCAGCTCGGTGGGCTCCGCGGCATCCCACCTGGCGTCCGCACCGGCCTTGGCAAGCCGTGCCAGGCCGTCCGCGAGACTCTCCTCGGCGAGTGCGTATCGGTCGAGCCCCAGCACCACCGGCACAGCCGGCTGCTCGGACTCCGCCCCGTCCGCGGCCTGCTCGGTCTCCTCGACACCGTCCTGGAACACCAGCACGGCACCTTCGGCGATTGCCTGCTGCAGCGCTTCGTCAGGATCGGGCACCGACCGCTCTGCCAGCGCCGCGCGTACGGCCGAGGACTCCAACGCGGTGTGGCCCTGCAGCGCCGCGCGCTCCAGCTCCCAGGCGACGAGCGCCGCCGCCCGGCGCTCGTCACCAGGGCCGCACTCAGCGCCGAGAAGCGCCCGGGCGAAGCCGTCGGCCTGCTCCGGCCGGACGCCGGGCACGGACAGCAGCCGCCACGGATCCTCGCGCAGCACCTCCGCGGCCTGCTCGCCGAGCACCCGCGCGACCTGCGCCGCCAGCGCCTCGGGTGCGCCGCCCTCGGCGAGCACGGTCCGCACCGTCGTCACGGTCTCCGGCGCCGTGGCCCGCGGTGCCTGCACAGGCTGCGGAACCCGGTGTCGTACGGGCTCCGCGGTCGGAGCGGCACGTCTGGGGGCGGGCGCGGGGGAGTCGAAGAACGCGGTGTCGGCCTTCTCGCCGCTCTCCACGGCCCGCACTGCCGCGAGCAGATCGGCGGCCGTGCCGCTCAGCTTGGTGCCGCTCTCGATGGGCCCCGCCTTCTCGGCCTTCCGCTGCTCGATCCGGGCCCGCAACTCCCGCTGCGCGACCAGCTCCGCCTCGGCCTCGGACAGCTCGGCCGCCTTCTCGGCAGCTGTCTTCTCGGCCTCCGATGTGCCGGCTTCCGGTTTGTCCCCCTCGGGCGCCTCCGCCTCGGCTGCGTCCGGCTCGGCTGCGTCCGCCTCGGGCGCGTCCCCCTCGGCGGTGCCCGATGCCGGGTCGGCGGCCTGGTCCGCGGTCTCGTCCGCGGCGTCGCGGGCCTCGTCCGGGGGTCCGGGGGTCGTCCCCCGGGAAGGCACAGTCACAGCGTGCTCCAGTCCTGGTCGGGATAGCGGTGCACGGGCGCCGACACATCGTCGAGCGCCTGGCAGATCTCGTCAGGAAGACTAAGGGCCTCCACTGACAATGCCGCCGTGAGCTGCTGTGCGTTGCGTGCGCCGACGATCGGGGCCACCACACCCGGCCGGTCCCGCACCCATGCCAGCGCCACCTGCAGCGCCGTCGCGGCGAGCCCGTCAGCCGCCGTCGCCACCGCGTCCACGATCCGGCTCGCCGCCTCGTCGAGATACGGCTCCACGAACGGCGCCATCTGCTCCGAAGCACCCCGCGAATCAACCGGAGTGGCATGCCGGTACTTACCCGTCAGCACCCCGCGCCCCAGCGGCGACGACGGCAGCAGCCCGACCCCCAGGTCGAGAGCGGCCGGCAGCACCTCCCGCTCCACCCCGCGCTGCAGCAGCGAGTACTCCATCTGCGTACTGGCCAGCCGTGTCCGCACTCCCGGCGAGGCCAGCTGCCAGGTCGCCGCCTTCGCCAGCTGCCAGCCGCAGAAGTTCGACACTCCCGCGTAGCGCGCGCGCCCGCTGCCGACCGCGATGTCCAGCGCCTGGAGTGTCTCCTCCAGCGGGGTCTCCGGGTCGAAGGCGTGGACCTGCCAGACGTCGACGTAGTCGGTACCGAGCCGCTCCAGTGAGGCGTCCAGCGCCGACAGCAGATGCCCCCGCGAGCCGTCGAAGCGCCGGTCCGGATCGGGCACGCTGCCCGCCTTCGTCGCGATGACCAGTTCCCGCCGAGGTACGAGCCGCTCGACGAGCTGCCCGAGCAGATACTCCGAATCTCCACCGCCGTACACATCCGCGGTGTCGACCAGGGTCCCGCCCGCCTCCCAGAACGCTTTCAGCTGGTCGGCAGCGTCGTGCTCATCGGTGTCGCGACCCCAGGTAAGGGTGCCGAGCCCGATCCGGGACACGCGCAGGCCGGTACGGCCGAGATGCCTCTGCTCCATGGGCGCTGAGATTACTGGCCAGGCGCCCACCCGGAGAGAGCCTGTGGACAACCTCCCCCTGACGGATCCTGTGAACCCGCGCTAGAGTCCCCCGGAACAGGGACGTTACTGATCAGTAAGAGGGAGCGGTTATGCGGCTCGGCATCAACCTCGGCTACTGGGGCGCGGGGATGGACGGAGACAATCTCGCCGTCGCCAAGGAGGCCGACCAGCTCGGCTACGACGTCTGCTGGGCAGCCGAGGCGTACGGCTCCGACGCCCCTACCGTGCTCGCCTGGGTCGCCGCCCAGACCGAGCGCATCGACGTCGGCTCCGCGATCATGCAGATCCCGGCGCGCCAGCCGGCCATGACCGCGATGACGGCCGCCACGCTCGACTCGCTCTCCGGCGGCCGCTTCCGGCTCGGCCTCGGCGTCTCCGGCCCGCAGGTCTCCGAGGGCTGGTACGGCATCAAGTTCGACAAGCCGCTCTCCCGCACCCGCGAGTACGTCGAGATCGTCCGCAAGGCGATGTCCCGCGAGCGCCTCTCGTACGAGGGAGAGCACTGGACGCTCCCGCTGCCGGGCGGTCCGGGCAAGCCGATCAAGCTCACCGTCCACCCGGAGCGCGAGCACATCCCGCTCTACATCGCCGCGATCGGCCCCAAGAACCTTGAGCAGACCGGCGAGATCGCCGACGGCGCCCTGCTGATCTTCCCCTCCGCCGACCACCTCGAGGACACCGCGCTCAAGTACCTGCGCGCGGGCCGCGAGAAGGCCGGAAAGACCATGGAAGGCTTTGACGTCTGTCCGACGCTGCCGCTCGCGATCGGCGACGACGTCGCCGGACTGGCCGACATGTTCCGTCCGTACACCGCGCTGTACGTCGGCGGCATGGGCAGCCGCAAGCAGAACTTCTACAACCAGCTTGCGCAGCGCATGGGTTACGAGAAGGAAGCCGCCGAGATCCAGGACAAGTACCTGGCCGGCGACAAGCAGGGCGCGGCCGCGGCAGTCCCCCACCAGCTGATCGACCAGACGACGCTGCTGGGCTCCGTGGACCGGATCGCCGAGCGGATGCAGGCGTACGCCGATGCCGGTGTCACCACGCTGACCCTCGCTCCGGCCGGCTTCACGCTCGACGAGCGGATCACGGCACTGCGGGCGGGCACCGAGGCCCTGGAGCGCGCCGGCCTCGCGTAAGGAATGTGCGCAGGCACATCGGGTGAGCGACGCTCGTACGTAAGCGGAGAGGTCTGCGGCCGTGGTGGGGGCTCGGGGGGTCTCCCCGCCACGGCCGTCACGCAGCACAACGCCCGAAAGCCGGTCCTGGTTACTGCCGCGCGGTTCCCTGTCGTCCACCGTTCGGCGCAGTTGTGCCGCTCACCTGTTGCCTCGCCTCCCGCGCCGCATTTGACTTGTTCTTTGCGGACGCTCTCACGGAGGTGGAAGTGATGCTCTCGGCGCGAAGTCTCTTCCAGGAAATCATCGACGACGATGATGCCTTCCAGCTCTTCTGCTCGATCGCCGCCAGCGGTGAGGCACAGGGCGGCTGGGAGAACGGCCGTATCGCCGCCCTGGTGCCCGAGAGCATGCGGGGCCTCGCGCCCAAGATCACCCGGCACGGCGCCGACGAGGACAAGCACGGCAGGCTGTTCCATGCCCTGCTCAGGAAGCGGGAGCTCGCTGCGGTCGACGTCCCTCCCGAGACCGACTACACGATGCTGCTCGAGAAGCGGGGCGTCGGCCTCACCCACGCGAAGCTGCGCCGCGAGGAGCCGCTGAGCGAACAGGACATCGTCGTCTATCTCTCGCACAGCAGGGTCACCGAACAGCGGGCCGCCGACCAGATGGTCATGCTGGTGAGGTACTTCGGCGACCACCCCGAACTCGGCAGGGCGATCAGAATGATCTGCGACGACGAGGACAACCATCTGGCGTACTGCCACGAGGAGTTGCTCCGCCTCGCCACCGAGGGACACGGCCGTACGATCCAGGGGGTGCTGCGCGAGAGCGCCCTCGCCGAGATCAAGGTCTACCGCGATGTCAGCCTTGCCGTGATGGGCCATATGGGACGTCTGCTGCACTGGCCCCATGCCAAGTCGGCCGCGCTGGCCGCGGGCATCCACGCCATGTACGCCTACGAGAGGCTCGGCGGCTGGCACCGGATGGTCAGCCTGAAGATGCCGCAGCGTCGCGGCGCACTCGACGGACCGCCCACCGCTGCGCCCGCCTTCTAGCGCCCCGGCCGCAGAGCATTACAGCCAGCCGCGGCGCTTGAACAGCTTGAACAGCCCGTACACCGCCCCGGCCATGAACAGCAGCACCGCCGGATACGCCCACACCAACCGCAACTCCGGCATGTGCTCGAAATTCATGCCGTAGATGCCCGCGACCATCGTGGGAACTGCGACCATGGCCGCCCACGCCGAGATCTTGCGCATGTCGTCGTTCTGCCGCACGCCCATCTGCGCGAGATGGGCGGACAGGACGTCCGACAGCAGCCGGTCCAACCCCTCCACCTGCTCGTTCACTCGGGTCAGATGGTCGCTGACGTCCCGGAAGAACGGCTGTGAGTGCTCATGGACGAATGGCACGCCCGCGCTCGCGAGACGCACCATCGGGGCCGCCAGCGGCGTGGCGGCGCGGCGGAACTCCAGCACCTGCCGTTTGAAGGTGTAGATCCGCACCGCGCTGTTGCGCGTGCTGCCGACGGGTGCGAAGACCTCGGTCTCCAACTCCTCCAGGTCCACCTGGAGCTCGCTGACCACGTCGATGTAATGGTCGACGACCGCGTCACTGATCGCGTACAGCACCGCCGTCGGGCCGTGCTTGAGAACCTTCGGTTCGGCCTCCAGACGCTGCCGTACGGCGTGCAACGGCGAGCTCTCACCGTGCCGCACCGTCACCACGAACGAGTCCCCGATGAAGACCATCAGCTCGTCGGTGGAGACGGCGTCGCTCTTCGGCTCGTACACCACCGGTTTGAGAACCATGAACAGCGAGTCGTCGTACACCTCGAGCTTGGGGCGCTGATGAGCGTTGAGCGCGTCCTCCACCGCCAGCGGATGCAGCCCGAACTCCGCCGAGACGTGGTCGAACTCCTTCTCGGTCGGTTCGTAAAGACCGATCCACAGAAAGGCGTCGCCGGTGGCCCGTGCCTCGGCCAGAGCATCGGAAAGGTCGGGCGGGCCCTTCGTTCGGCGCCCGTCGCGGTAGATGGCACAGTCCACGATCACGGCGTGCATTCTTCCCTGCCTGCGGCCCGGACGCACCCCCGGGCGCCGGGCCGCCTAGGCTGACGGGCATGGCCACGCTGATCCTCGTACGCCACGGACGCTCCACCGCCAACACCGCGGGGGTGCTCGCAGGCTGGACGCCGGGCGTCTCCCTCGACGAGCGCGGTGCGGCGCAGGCAGCCGCGCTGCCGGAGCGACTCGCCGCCGTGCCGCTCGCCGCGGCCGTCTCCAGCCCGCTGGAGCGCTGCGTGCAGACCCTGCGGCCGCTGCTGGACGCCCGGCCGGGTCTTGAGCTGCACACCGACGAACGGATCGGCGAGTGCCACTACGGCGACTGGTCCGGGCGCAAGCTCGCGGAGCTCGCCGACGAGCCGCTGATGGAGGTCGTGCAGCAGCATCCGTCCGCGGCGGCGTTCCCGGGCGGCGAGTCGATGCGGGACATGCAGGCGCGTGCCGTCGACGCCGTACGCGACTGGAACACGCGTGTCGACGCCGCGCACGGCGAGGACGCGGCCTATGTGATGTGCTCGCACGGAGACATCATCAAGTCCCTGGTGGCCGATGCCCTTGGTATGCATCTCGATCTTTTCCAGCGGATCCATGTGGAGCCGTGTTCCGTGACCGCGATCCGTTACACCCGCACTCGCCCGTTTCTTCTGCGCCTCGGTGACACCGGGGACTTCGGCTCGCTGGCGCCGCGCGAGAACGGCGGTGGCGGGGCCGCGGTCGTCGGAGGCGGCGCGGGCGCACCGTGATCGCCGCGCGCAGTAGGGTGGACGGGCCGAAAACCCGTATGCCCGCTCGATAGCCGTCCGAAGTCGTACGACAGTCGTCGATACCGACCGATCCCAAGGGAGACAGAACGTGTCCCGTCAGGTGTTCCTCTACGACCCGCCGGACCGCTTCGTGGCCGGTACGGTCGGGCTGCCTGGACGCCGTACGTTCTTCCTGCAGGCTTCCTCAGCGGGGCGCACCACCAGCGTCGCCCTGGAGAAGACCCAGGTGGCCGCACTCGCCGAGCGGATCGACGAGCTGCTGGACGAGGTCGTGCGCCGGACCGGGGGCAATGCGCCGGTGCCGGCCGTCGCGCCCGCCGACGTCGCGGACACCGCGCCGCTCGACGCGCCTGTGGAGGAGGAGTTCCGGGTCGGCACGATGGCGCTGGCCTGGGACGGCGAGGAACAGCGCATGATCGTCGAGGCGCAGGCGCTGGTGGAGCTGGACGCGGACTCCGAGGAGGACCTCGCGGAGGCCGAGGAGCGGCTGCTGCAGGACGAGGAGAACGGTCCGCCGATGCTCCGTGTCCGGCTGACCGGAGCGCAGGCCAGGGCCTTCGCCAAACGCGCCCTGGACGTGGTGAACGCCGGCCGGCCGCCGTGCCCGCTGTGCAGCCTGCCGCTCGATCCGGAAGGACACGTATGCCCGCGCCAGAACGGATACCGCCGGGGCGCGTGAGCTCGGGGGACCTGCGCACCCTGCTGACCAAGGGCGAGCTCACCGTGCGCGGACGGATCCGTGGGGCGTCCAACGCGGTGCTGTACTGCTCCGTCTCGTACGAGGGCGAAGAGGCCCACTGCGTCTACAAGCCGGTCGAAGGGGAGCGGCCGCTGTGGGACTTCCCGGACGGGACGCTGGCGCAGCGCGAGGTGGCGGCGTACGAGCTCTCCGAGGCGACCGGGTGGGGCCTGGTGCCGACGACGGTCCTGCGCGAGGGCCCGTACGGCGAGGGCATGGTCCAGCTCTGGATCGAGGCGGACCCTTCGGCGTCCCTGCTGGCCCTGGTCGAGGACGAGGAGCCGGGCGAGGGCTGGAAGGCGGTGGGCTTCGCGGAGGTGGGCGAGGGCCGCACGGCCCTGCTGGTCCACGCGGACGATGTGCGGCTGCGGCGGCTGGCGGTACTGGACGCGGTGATCAACAACGGTGACCGCAAGGGCGGGCATCTGCTGCCGACGGCTGACGGCGGGCTGTACGCGATCGACCACGGGGTCACGTTCAACGTGGAGGACAAGCTGCGGACGCTGTTGTGGGGGTGGGCGGGGGAGCGGCTGCCGTCGGAGGCGACGCAGGCGCTGTCGGGGCTGGCGGCGGCCCTGGCCGAGGGCGCACCGCTCGCCACCCGTCTGGCGGAACTGCTGACGGCGGCGGAGGTGGAGGCGCTGCGGGGCAGGGTGACGGAGCTGAAGGAGTCGGGGCGGCATCCGGGGCCGTCGGGGGAGTGGCCGGCGATTCCGTGGCCACCGGTGTGAGGTGAGGGGTGTTCCCCTGACCCGCCCCTTCCCGAAACCGGAGGCGGGCCGCGGACCCCGGGGGAGACGTGGGGGCTGACGGCCCCACACCCCCGGAGCGTGGCGCCGCTGGGGGCAGAGGACCACAGGACAAGACCGGGCACCCGGGCGCCGATCCCAAGCGCGGCCACCCGCACTCGTATGCGGAACACCTGTCCGGTTAGGCTCATGACATGCATGCCTGGCCCGCTTCTGAGGTCCCCGCCCTGCCTGGCAAGGGCCGCGACCTACGGATCCACTCCACCGCGACCAATGGTCCAGTGACCCTCGACCCCGGTCCCGTCGCCCGTATCTACGTCTGCGGCATCACACCGTACGACGCGACCCACTTGGGTCACGCGGCGACCTACAACGCGTTCGACCTGGTTCAGCGCGTGTGGCTCGACACCAAGCGGCAGGTTCACTACGTCCAGAACGTGACCGACGTCGACGACCCACTCCTCGAGCGGGCGATCCGCGACGGGCACGACTGGACCGAGCTCGCCGAGCGGGAGACCGCGCTCTTCCGCGAGGACATGACCGCTCTCCGGATGCTTCCGCCGCAGCACTACATCGGCGCCGTCGAGGCGATACCGGGCATCGTGCCCCTCGTCGAGCGGCTCCGTGACGCCGGTGCCGCCTACGAGCTCGAAGGCGACGTGTACTTCTCCGTGGAGGCCGACCCGCACTTCGGGGAGGTGTCCCGCCTCGACGCCGACGCCATGCGGCTGCTCTCCGCCGAGCGCGGCGGCGACCCCGACCGGCCCGGCAAGAAGAACCCGCTCGACCCGATGCTCTGGATGGCCGCCCGTGAGGGCGAGCCGAGCTGGGACGGTGCCACCCTCGGCCGTGGCCGGCCCGGCTGGCACATCGAGTGCGTGGCCATCGCCCTGGACCACCTCGGCATGGGCTTCGACGTGCAGGGCGGCGGCTCCGATCTCGCCTTCCCGCACCACGAGATGGGTGCCTCGCACGCGCAGTCGCTCACCGGTGAGTACCCCTTCGCGAAGGCGTACGTCCACGCGGGCATGGTCGCACTGGACGGCGAGAAGATGTCCAAGTCCAAGGGCAACCTCGTCTTCGTCTCCAAGCTGAGGCGCGACGGCGTGGACCCGGCGGCGATCCGGCTGGCTCTCCTCTCGCACCACTACCGGACCGACTGGGAGTGGACCGACGCCGTACTCGACGAGGCGGTGGAGCGGCTCGGGCGCTGGCGCGCTGCCGTCTCGCGTCCCGACGGGCCGTCCGCCGACGCCCTCGTCGAGGAGATCCGCGACGCCCTCGCGAACGACCTCGACGCCCCCGCCGCGCTCGTCGCCGTCGACCGCTGGGCCGCGCTCCAGCAGTCCGAAGGCGGTACGGACGAGGGCGCGCCCGGTCTCGTCTCCCGCGCTGTCGACGCCCTCCTCGGCGTAGCCCTGTAAGCCCCTCCGGCCGCTCCTGGGCGTGCGATAAGTCCAGGAGCGGCCGGACACAAGTCCATGGTCGTGTATGTGCCGACGCGCTACACACACGCCATGAGATCTCCAACACGGTTCAGATCAGCGGTCGTTGCCGCTCTGCTCGGTCTGTTCGCCGCCTTCGTGCCATCGGTCACGGGCGCGCACGCCGAACCGGCCGACACGACGGTCGGTGACATCACCGGCTTCGCTCACGACGGAGCCGTATACCGGTTCACCGCCGGCGACGCCGCCGCCCGCGTCAGCTTCGTCTCCGCCGAGACGTTCCGTATCGAACTCGCCCCGGACGGCGCCTTCACCGACCCGACAGGCACGGACATCGTCCTGCCGCAGAGCGCGCCGCCCGCCACCCACTGGCGCGACAAGGGCGACCGTTACGAGCTGAGCACCTCCAAGGTCACCCTGCGCGCCTACAAGACGCCCCTGCGCTTCGCCCTCCACCGCGCCGACGGCACTCCGATCTGGGCCGAGACCAAGGGCCTGACCTGGAACCGGGACAGGACCACACAGACCCTCGCCCGTGGCGCCGAGGAGCAGTACTACGGCGCCGGAATGCAGAACGGCCGCGGCAACACCTCGCACCGTGACAAGACCGTCGAGGTCGGCGTCGACTACAACTGGAACGACGGCGGACACCCCAACTCCGTCCCGTTCTACCTCTCTTCCGCGGGATACGGCGTCTATCGCAATACGTACGCCCCCAACACGTACGTCTTCGGCGAGCCGGTCACCACCACCGCCAAGGAACAGCGCTTCGACGCCTACTACTTCGCGGGCCCGAGCACCAAGGACGTCATCGGCCAGTACACCCGGCTGACCGGCAAACCCTTCCTGCCACCCGTCTACGGCCTCGAAATCGGCGACGCCGACTGCTATCTGCACAACGCCAACCGCGGCGAGCGGCACACCCTCGACTCCCTCAAGGTGGCCGACGGGTATGTCCAGAACGACATGCCCAACGGGTGGATGCTCATCAACGACGGCTACGGGTGCGGATACGAGAACCTCGCCGAGACCGCCAAGGGGCTGCAGGACCGCAGGATGCAGATGGGCCTGTGGACCGAGGACGGCATCGGCAAGCTCGGCGACCAGGTCAAGGCCGGCCAGCGCGTCGCGAAACTGGACGTCGCCTGGGTCGGCGACGGATACAAGTTCGCGCTGGACGGCTGCAAGGACGCCCACCGGGGCATCGAGGAGAACAGCGACGCCCGCGGCTTCACCTGGGCGCCGGAGAGCTGGTCGGGCGCGCAGCGCTGCGGAGTCCAGTGGTCCGGCGACCAGTCCGGGAGCTGGGAGTACATCCGCTGGCAGATCCCGACCTACGCGGGCGCGAGCATGTCCGGGCTGGCCTACACCACCGGCGACGTGGACGGAATCTTCGGCGGCAGCCCCAAGACGTACGCCCGTGATCTGCAGTGGAAGATGTTCCTGCCGGTGACGATGACCATGGACGGCTGGGCGGCGAACGACAAGCAGCCCTTCCGGTACGGAGAGCCGTACACCTCGGTCAACCGCAGCTACCTCAAGCTGCATGAGTCGCTGCTGCCGTACATCTACTCCCACGCACATGAGGCGACGAAGACGGGCGTCGGGCTCGCCAGGCCGCTCGTGCTGGAGTATCCGAACGACCCCGAAGCGGCGACGGACGCGGCCAAGTACGAGTTCCTCAGCGGTGCGGACTTCCTTGTCGCGCCCGTCTACCAGGACGCCGTCGAGCGCGACGGGATCTACCTGCCGAAGGGGACCTGGATCGACTACTGGAGCGGGCGGACCTACGAAGGACCGGTCACCGTCGACGACTACAGCGCGCCGCTCGACACGCTGCCGCTGTTCGTGAAGGCGGGGGCCACCGTCCCGATGTGGCCGGGCATCCGCTCGTACGCCGACCGCACCGCTGCCTCCCCGCTCGCCTGGGACATCTATCCGCAGGGCACGTCCTCCTTCACGCTGTACGAGGACGACGGCGTCACGCGGCAGCACCGCAGCGGCAAGTACGCCACCCAGCGCGCCGACGTCCAGGCGCCACGGCGCGGAGCGGGTGATGTGACGGTCCGGATCGGCGCGAGCAAGGGCGAGTTCACGGGCAGGCAGTCCACGCGTCCTTACACCTTCAGCGTGCACACCGGGGACGCGCCGAGCACGGTCGGGCTCAGCGGGCGCAGGCTGCCGCGGCAGACCTCGAAGGCGGCCTACGCGAAGGCCGCGCAGGGCTGGTGGTACGACCAGGACGACCGCGGCGGTGTGGTGCACGTCAAGACGCCGTCGCTGCGCACCGACCGTGGCTTCGAGCTGAAGCTCGAGGACACCAGCGCGGTCGGCGGTACGACTCCGGGCGCGGCCGCGACTGTCTCCGTCCCGGCAGCTCAGGAGCTCGGCGCCGGTTCGCCGGGCACGGTCGCCGTCGATGTCACGGCGGGCGGCCGGGACGCGACCGGCGTCCAGGTCTCGCTGGACGCGCCGGCGGGCTGGCAGATCACCCCGGCGCAGGTCGTGGACCGGATCCCGGCCGGGACGACGAAGCGCGTCGAGGTGGCCGTCGTCCCGGCCGCGGACGCAAAGCCGGGCGAGGTGACGCTGACCGCGACGGCACGTCACCGGTCGGCGGGCGTGGACCGTACCGCCGGACAGCGGTTCGCGGTCGGGGTGATGCCGCCACCGCCGGCCGGCGACGCCTGGGCCAGTGACCTGGTGTGGCTGAAGTCGGCGAACGGCTACGGGCCCGCGGAACGTGACCGCAGCAACGGTGAGTCGGGAGCGGCCGACGGACACCCGCTCGCGCTGGCGGGCAAGACGTACGAAAAGGGGATCGGCACCCACGCCGACTCCGATATCGAGGTCTATCTCGGCGGCCGCTGCACGGCGCTGACCGCGGATGTCGGAATCGACGACGAGATCAACGGCTATGGGGAGGTGGCCTTCTCGGTCGAGGCGGACGGAAAGGTGCTGTGGACCTCGCCCAAGGTGACCGGGGCCTCGGCGACCGTGCCCGTCGATGTCGCTCTGGACGGCGCACGCCATGTGCGGCTGAAGGTCACCGACACCAACGGGTCGAAGACGGGCGATCACGGGGACTGGGGCGCCGCGCGTTTCAACTGCGCCTGAAGCCTGAAGCCTGAAGCCTGAAGCCTGAGGCACAGGCACAGGCACCGGTACGGGCGC
>NZ_JBHWWF010000054.1:0-36365 GCF_042736455.1 Streptomyces sp. NPDC060064 | reverse complement strand
CTGGCCCGGCCCCCGTCCTGCGCCGTGCGGCCCCCCACCCGGGGGGCCCCCCCCCCCCCCGGGGGGGGGCCACCCCTGTTTGTGGTCCGAGCCCACCGCTACGGCAGCGCCAGCATCCTCTCCAGCGCCAGCTTCGCGAAGCTCTCCGTCTCCCTGTCGACCTGGATCCGGTTCACCAGATTCCCCTCCGCCAGCGACTCCAGCGCCCACACCAGGTGGGGCAGGTCGATGCGGTTCATCGTCGAGCAGAAGCACACCGTCTTGTCGAGGAAGACGATCTCCTTGTCGGGGTGCGCGTTCGCGACCCGGCGGACCAGGTTGAGCTCCGTGCCGATCGCCCACTTTGAGCCGGCCGGAGCCGCCTCGAGCGTCTTGATGATGTACTCCGTCGAGCCGACGTAGTCCGCGGCCGACACGACCTCGTGCTTGCACTCGGGGTGGACCAGGACATTCACGCCCGGGATCCGCTCCCGCACATCGTTGACCGAGTCCAGCGAGAAGCGGCCGTGCACCGAGCAGTGCCCGCGCCACAGGATCATCTTCGCGTTGCGCAGCTGCTCGACCGTCAGCCCGCCGTTCGGCTTGTGCGGGTTGTAGAGGACGCAGTCGTCGAGCGACATCCCCATCTCCCGCACCGCGGTGTTGCGCCCCAGGTGCTGGTCGGGCAGGAACAACACCTTCTCGCCGTGCTCGAAGGCCCAGTCCAGCGCACGCTTCGCGTTCGACGATGTGCAGATCGTCCCGCCGTGCTTGCCGGTGAAGGCCTTGATGTCGGCCGAGGAGTTCATGTACGACACGGGCACGACCTGCTCCGCGATGCCGGCCTCGGTCAGCACGTCCCAGCACTCGGCGACCTGCTCCGCGGTGGCCATGTCGGCCATCGAACAGCCGGCGGCCAGGTCGGGCAGTACGACCTTCTGGTCGTCCGAGGTCAGGATGTCCGCAGACTCGGCCATGAAGTGCACACCGCAGAAGACGATGTACTCGGCCTCCGGCCGCGCCGCGGCGTCCTTGGCCAGCTTGAAGGAGTCCCCGGTCACGTCGGCGAACTGGATGACCTCGTCGCGCTGGTAGTGGTGCCCCAGGACGAAGACCTTGTCCCCGAGCTTCTCCTTGGCTGCACGTGCGCGCTCCACCAGGTCCGGGTCGGACGGGGAGGGCAGGTCGCCGGGGCACTCCACACCGCGCTCGCTCCTGGGGTCGGCCTCGCGGCCGAGCAGCAGCAGGGCGAGCGGCGACGGCTGGACGTCGAGCTCCGGGCGGGCTTGGGCGGTGGTCACGACACGCACCCTTTCTTTTCTGCAGACAGACCTTCTCGTCTATTTGACGCTATCTATCATAACCGCTTCACGTCACTTTGACGATGGCCATAGCGTCCATGTGACGCACCCCCCGTCCACAGGTCGGTGCCCCCGTCGACCCGGTGTGCGAGCATGAAAGGGAACAACATGCCCTCGGCCCCGGAATGAATCCGCGGCCACGCCGGTTGCAATCGTCGGCAAGCAGTCTCCGTACAACCCGGGAGAGAAGCAGATGTCCGTATCGGACGAGACCACCACCGTGAGCGACGGCATCCTCCTGTCCGACGCCGCCGCAGCCAAGGTCAAGGGCCTGCTGGAGCAGGAAGGCCGGGAAGACCTGGCGCTGCGCGTCGCCGTTCAGCCCGGTGGCTGCTCGGGTCTGCGCTACCAGCTGTTCTTCGACGAGCGTTCGCTCGACGGCGATGTCGTGAAGGACTTCGACGGCGTCAAGGTCGTCACCGACCGGATGAGCGCTCCCTACCTGGGCGGCGCCTCCATCGACTTCGTCGACACGATCGAGAAGCAGGGCTTCACGATCGACAACCCGAACGCCACCGGGTCCTGCGCCTGCGGCGACTCCTTCAGCTAAAGCTGAGCCCAGTCGGGCGAAAGGCGGCGGCCCCGATCTCCGGGAGCCGCCGCCTTCGTCTGTCCGGCGTCTGGTCTGTCCGGCGTCTGGTCTGTCCGCGTCTGTCGGACGCCGCTCCAGAAAGCACGCGTGCTACTTCACATGTGCTACTTCAGCGGGACGGCCTTGCCCGTCTCCGCGTCCACGACCTTCCGGTCGCCCAGCGGCTTGTCCAGCGTCACCTTCTCCGTCAGCTCCTTCGCGATCATGACGCAGACCCGCTTCGGGTCGGGATTCGACTCGACGACCTTGACCTTCACCTGGCTGTCGCTCTCGCTCGCCGTCGCCGCGTAGTCGCTGCACACGCCACCCCAGAACGTCACGGACAGAACCCGCCCGTTCACGCTGTACGACGTGATGCCCCGCTCGGACCCCGCGACAGGATCCTTCGGCGGCTGGGTCGGCTTGATGTTCCGCTTCGGCGGTGCGGACTTCGACAGGAACTTCGGGTCCACCGCCGTCTGGGTGACCGTGAACGGCTGGGCGCCGCCCTTCGGCTTCACCTCGAACAGCCATGACGGTACGAGCACCTGCCGTCCGTCCATGTACTGCGCTGCCAGCCCGAAAACGGCCTTGCCGACCGTCAGCCGCTCAGGACCGGCCGCCTTGCTCTTCGGCTCGCACGGCGCCGCGGGCTTCTGCTCGCCCTCCACCGGCACCGGGGTGGCGCAACCGCCGATTCCGATCGGGCCCGCGCCCTCGCCGGCCTTGTTCAGCTGCTTCAGTGCCTCCTGGGCCGAGACCACCGGATACTCGTCGCTCTTCTCGGGCTTCTTCAACTGCCCGCTACCGCCGACCACTTGACCGTCCGCACCGACCTGGATCCCGGTCGTCCAGCCATACGTGGGCAGTCCGCCGACCGCCGGAGCGGCATTCACCACCCGTACCGCGCCCATCAGTTGGCGGGCGTCCAGCTCGGCGTCGCTCTGGCCGACCGCCTTCAGCACAGGAGCGGCGGCCTTCTTCGCGGCCTCCTCGCTCACCGCGGGGCCCTCGGCAGCCTTCCCCGCCTTCCCCGGCTCGCCGCGCGAGGGACACGCCTTGCCCTTCAGGCAGTTGTCACCGCCCGGCGAAGCCCCGAACCGGGCGAACGTCCAGGTGCCCGGCGCCTGCTTGTTGACCTGGAGCAGCGGGCCCGCGCCATCCTTCTCGGCGCCGATCTTCCAGGCCGGGCCGACCGGTCGCGGTGTGCCCGGCAGCCCGAGCGCCTTCGCCAGCCGGGTCACCTCGGCCTCGGTGACAGCACCGTTCGTACGGTAGACAGGGGCCGAATCCGGACCGTCCGGCAGCTTGCCCTCGGCCCGGTAGACGATCCCGCCATTGGGGTCGGGCTCGCCGGGCGCGATGCCGGGGCCGCCGCTGCCCGCAGCGGTGTCCAGCGAGAGCAGTGGCGGTGCCATATCGTGTGGCGCACCGTTCTTGGCGTCCGCGCTGTCGCCGCCGCCACCGAAGCCGGCCGTCGCGAAGTACGTACCGCCTCCCGCGACCAGCACCGCCGCCGCCACCGAGGCGACGGCGAGCGGGGAACGCCGGCGGTGCGGGCTGTCCGCGCTGTTGGGGGGTCGCTCCGTACTGCTCACCGCATCGCTCCTTGTCTCATGCCCCCTTCTGCCGGGGGCACGGATGGGACGGAGCGGGGGAGCGCACGGTTCCCCTCCGTGCGCCTCTTGCGCGTCAGCCGCCGTATTGCGTCAGTCGCCCTACCGCGTCAGTCGCCGTATTCGGACATTGCGTCGATCAGGCGGGCGGAAGCGGCCGGAACTACGACACCATGGATACGGGACGGCGGCACGGGCGCGGGCACAGCGGCCGCGGGCACCACCCAGTGCGGAGCCATCCGTGCGCAGTCACCGCGCAGCTGGGCCAGGCTGATCTCGGACTCTCGCTGCTCGCGCGGGGCGATGTGCTTCGTCATATTCGCACCGTACGAGTCGGTAGCCCAGGAGAAAAGCCCTACTATCGGGTAGTTTCCGCACTTCAGGACAGGTGCTTCGACCCGGTAGCGTTAACTGTCAACGCCACCCCGCCACAGGAGCGTCCTCGCCGTGCGAATCGCAGTCACCGGCTCCATCGCCACCGACCACCTCATGACCTTCCCCGGCCGCTTCGCCGACCAGTTGGTCGGCGACCAGTTGCACACGGTCTCCCTCTCCTTCCTCGTCGACAACCTCGACGTGCGCAGGGGCGGTGTCGGCGCCAACATCTGCTTCGGTATGGGCCAGCTCGGCACCAGGCCCGTCCTGGTCGGCGCGGCCGGAGCCGACTTCGACGAGTACCGCGCCTGGCTCGACCGGCACGGCGTCGACACCGGCTCGGTCCGTATCTCCGAGGTCCTGCACACCGCCCGCTTCGTCTGCACGACGGACGCCGACCACAACCAGATCGGCTCCTTCTACACGGGCGCGATGAGCGAGGCCCGTCAGATCGAGCTCAAGAAGGTCGCCGACCGGGTCGGCGGCCTCGACCTCGTACTGATCGGCGCGGACGACCCCGAGGCGATGCTCCGCCACACCGAGGAGTGCAAGACCCGCTCCATCCCGTTCGCCGCGGACTTCTCCCAGCAGATCGCGCGGATGAGCGGCGACGACATCCGTACTCTCCTCGACGGCGCCACCTACCTCTTCTCCAACGAGTACGAGAAGGGGCTCATCGAGTCCAAGACCGGCTGGACCGACGAGGAGATCCTGGGCAAGGTCGGCCACCGCGTCACCACGCTCGGCTCGCGCGGCGTCCGTATCGAGCAGGTCGGTCAGGACGCGATCGAGGTGGGCTGCGCGGAGGAGGTGGCCAAGGTCGACCCGACCGGCGTCGGCGACGCGTTCCGCGCGGGCTTCCTCTCGGGCCTGTCCTGGGGTGTGAGCCTGGAGCGCGCGGCCCAGATCGGCTGCATGCTGGCGACCCTGGTCATCGAGACCCTGGGCACCCAGGAGTACACCCTGCGCCGCGCCCACTTCATGGACCGCTTCACCAAGGCGTACGGCCACGAGGCCGCGGCCGAGGTCCGGACGTACATCGCCTGATCAGCAGTCCCGATCAGCAGTTACGAGCGCCGGCGGACCACATAGGCCACGCCCCGGTCCGCCGGCCGCTCACCCACGTACTCCTGGTCCCGCATCTCGCACCACGCCGGGATGTCCAGGCGCGCCGCCTCGTCGTCCGCGAGGACCGTCACCGTGCCACCGACCGGTACGTCCCCGATCACCTTCGCCAGCTCGATCACCGGGATCGGGCACAGCTTGCCGAGCGCGTCCACGACCAGCGACGCCTCCCTACCGGTCCCGGTGGCCGCGACGGGCGCCCCGAGCCGCTCGCGCACCCCGGCCACCACCCCCGGCAGCACCTCGAGAAAGCGGTCCACCTCCACCTCGGTCGTACCGAGAGGGAGCGAGACACGGACATTTCCCTCCGACAGCACACCCATCGCCCGCAGCACATGGCTCGGCGTCAACGTGCTGCTCGTGCAGGAGGACCCCGACGAGACCGAGAAACCCGCCCGGTCCAGCTCGTGCAGCAGAGTCTCTCCGTCGACATAGAGACAGGAGAAGGTGACGAGATGGGGGAGCCGGCGCACCGGATCACCGACCACCTCCACATCCGGGACCAGCTCCGGGACACGGGCCCGGATCCGGTCCACCAGGGCCCGCAGCCGTACCACCTCGTCCGCCGCCTCCGCCCGCACCGCCCGCAGTGAGGCCGCGGCCGCCACGATCGCCGGGATGTTCTGGAAGCCGGCCGTCCGCCCCGACTCCCGCTCGTCGGCGGGCCCTTGAGGGGCGAACCGGACACCCTTGCGCACGGCGAGCAGTCCGACTCCCGCAGGACCACCCCATTTGTGGGCACTCGCCGCGAGCAGTGACCAGTCACCCTCCACCGGGCCCCAGCCGAGCGACTGCGCCGCGTCCACCAGCAGTGGCACCCCGGCCGTCCGGCACGCCTCGGCGACCAGGTCCACCGGCTGCTCGGTACCCACCTCGTGGTTGGCCGACTGCAGACAGGCCAGCGCGGTGTCCTCACGCAGCGCGGCGGCGTACACGGCAGGAGAGACCGCTCCGGCCCGGTCCACCGGGACCTCGGTCACCGCGGTGCCGTCCGCCGCCTCGTGCGCGGCCGCCGAATGGAGCACCGAGGAGTGCTCGACCGCGGAAACGACCAGGTGGCGCCCGACACGCCGACGGCCCGCGAGAGCGCCGGAAATTCCCAGGTGAACCGCGTGCGTCCCCGAAGGGGTGAAGACCAGCTCGTCCGGACGGCAGCCCACCGCCTCCGCCGCCGCCTCCCGCGCGGCGTCCAACAGCAGCCGGGCGCGCCGCCCCTCACGGTAGAGCCGGGCCGGATCGGCCCAGCCCTCGTCCAGGGAGGCCTGCAGGGCCTGCCGGGCAACCGGGTGCAGGGGAGCGGAGGATGCGGTGTCGAAGTAGGGCACCCTGCCACGCTAACCCCCGTACGCGGAGGGGCCGTCAGATGCCTGCCGGAGGCCGGGATTCCGGGGGGATTCCACCCCTTCGGGGAGTCGGGCGGCGCGTTGGGCACCCTCCCCGCGCGACCCCAAATAGCGTCCAGTAGGGTTTGGTCCGCATAAACATCCAAACCCCTGCCCGCGTCAGGGCCGGCGACCGACCAGCGAGACGGCCGCGGCATGCCGCGCGGGCCGAGACTCTCGGGAAGGCGCTACGTGAGTCCCAACGGCTCCGACCGCTCGTCGCGGCGCCCGATGCGGCGGAAGCTGCTCCAGGTGCTGACCGCGGGTGTTGTCCTGGCGACCGCCTCCGGTTGCACATACAAGGACTTCCCCCGCCTGGGTATGCCCACCCCGGTAACGGAAGAGGCCCCTCGGATCCTCTCCCTCTGGCAGGGCTCGTGGGCGGCAGCGCTCATCACGGGCGCGCTGGTGTGGGGTCTGATCATTTGGAGTGTCATCTTCCACCGGCGCAGCCGCACCAAGGTGGAGGTACCCCCGCAGACCCGGTACAACATGCCCATCGAGGCGCTGTACACGGTCGTTCCGCTCATCATCGTTTCGGTGCTCTTCTACTTCACCGCGCGTGACGAGTCGAAGCTCCTGGCCCTCTCCAAGCCCGCCCACACGGTCAACGTGGTCGGCTACCAGTGGAGCTGGGGCTTCAACTACATCGAGAACGTCGAAGGCTCCTCGGGTGATGCCAAGACCAACAAGAGTCTGGGCGCCATCCCCGACAGGTTCCGCGAGGACTTCCCGGCGGCCGCGGGCGGCGTCTACGACGCCGGCATCCCCGGCACCCGGAACCCGCAGACCGGAAACCCGGGCCCGACGCTCTGGCTGCCCAAGGGAGAGAAGGTCCGGTTCATCCTGACCTCTCGTGACGTCATCCACTCCTTCTGGGTGGTCCCCTTCCTGATGAAGCAGGACGTCATCCCGGGCCACACCAACTCCTTCGAGGTGACTCCGAACCATGAGGGCACCTTCTTGGGCAAGTGCGCCGAGCTCTGCGGCGTCGACCACTCCCGGATGCTCTTCAACGTCAAGGTCGTCTCCCCGGAGCGCTACCAGCAGCATCTGAAGGAGCTGGCGGAGAAGGGGCAGACCGGCTACATCCCGTCGGGCATTGAGCTGACGGACCCGGCCCGGAACTCGGAGACGAACAAACTGTGAGCATCCTCAACGAACCTCAGGGTGCCGCCGCAGCAGCTGACGACTCGTACGAGAACGAGCTGCCGGTACGGCGCAAGCAGCCGGGTACTGTGATCGTGAGTTGGCTGACCACCACCGATCACAAGACCATCGGCACGATGTACCTGGTCACGTCGTTCGCGTTCTTCTGCATCGGTGGCCTGATGGCGCTCTTCATGCGCGCCGAGCTGGCCCGTCCCGGCACGCAGATCATGTCGAACGAGCAGTTCAACCAGGCGTTCACGATGCACGGCACGATCATGCTGCTGATGTTCGCGACGCCGCTCTTCGCCGGATTCGCGAACTGGATCATGCCGCTGCAGATCGGCGCGCCCGATGTGGCGTTCCCGCGGCTGAACATGTTCGCGTACTGGCTGTACCTCTTCGGCTCGCTGATCGCGGTGGCCGGCTTCCTCACCCCGCAGGGTGCGGCCGACTTCGGCTGGTTCGCCTACTCCCCGCTGTCGGACGCGGTCCGTTCGCCGGGCGTCGGCGCCGACATGTGGATCATGGGTCTGGCCTTCTCCGGCTTCGGCACGATCCTCGGTTCGGTCAACTTCATCACCACGATCATCTGCATGCGAGCCCCCGGCATGACGATGTTCCGGATGCCGATCTTCGTCTGGAACGTGCTGCTGACCGGTGTGCTGGTCCTGCTCGCCTTCCCGGTGCTGGCCGCCGCGCTCTTCGCGCTGGAGGCGGACCGCAAATTCGGTGCGCATGTCTTCGACGCCTCCAACGGCGGGGCCCTGCTCTGGCAACACCTCTTCTGGTTCTTCGGCCATCCAGAGGTGTACATCATCGCCTTGCCCTTCTTCGGCATCGTCTCCGAGATCATTCCGGTCTTCAGCCGAAAGCCGATGTTCGGCTACATCGGTCTGGTGGCCGCGACGATCGCCATCGCGGGCCTGTCCGTGACGGTGTGGGCGCACCACATGTACGTCACAGGCGGCGTCCTGCTGCCGTTCTTCTCCTTCATGACCTTCCTGATCGCGGTACCGACCGGTGTGAAGTTCTTCAACTGGATCGGCACCATGTGGAAGGGCTCACTGTCCTTCGAGACACCGATGCTCTGGACGATCGGCTTCCTGGTCACCTTCACCTTCGGTGGACTGACCGGCGTCATCCTGGCCTCGCCGCCGATGGACTTCCACGTCTCCGACTCGTACTTCGTCGTCGCGCACTTCCACTACGTCGTCTTCGGCACCGTGGTCTTCGCGATGTTCGCCGGATTCCACTTCTGGTGGCCGAAGTTCACCGGCAAGATGCTGGACGAGCGGCTCGGCAAGATGACCTTCTGGACGCTGTTCATCGGCTTCCACGGCACGTTCCTGGTGCAGCACTGGCTGGGTGCCGAGGGCATGCCGCGTCGCTACGCGGACTACCTCGCCGCCGACGGCTTCACCACGCTGAACACCATCTCCACGATCAGCTCGTTCCTGCTCGGTCTGTCGGTCCTGCCGTTCATGTACAACGTCTGGAAGACGGCCAAGTACGGCAAGAAGATCGAGGTCGACGACCCGTGGGGCTACGGCCGTTCGCTCGAATGGGCGACGTCCTGCCCGCCGCCGCGGCACAACTTCCTCACCCTGCCGCGGATCCGTTCCGAATCCCCGGCGTTCGACCTGCACCACCCGGAGATCGCCGCTCTCGACCAGCTCGAGCACGGCGGTCACGGAGCCAGCGTCCTTACCGGTGACAAGACCGGTGACAAGGAGGACGGCAAGTGAAGATCCAAGGCAAGATGTTCCTCTGGCTGAGCGTCTTCATCCTCGCCGTCGCCGTCCTGTACGGCGTGTGGTCGAAGGAGCCGGCCGGTACCACCGCGCTCTTCCTGGCCTTCGGCCTGAGCGTCATGATCGGCTACTACCTGGCCTTCACGGCCCGGCGAGTGGACGCCATGGCCCAGGACGACAAGGAGGCCGACGTAGCGGACGAGGCCGGCGAGGTGGGGTTCTTCGCCCCGCACAGCTGGCAGCCGCTCGCACTCGGCATCGGTGGCGCGCTCGCCTTCATGGGCGTCGTCTTCGGCTGGTGGCTGCTGTACTTCTCCGCCCCGGTCATCCTGGTCGGCCTGTTCGGCTGGGTGTTCGAGTTCTACCGCGGTGAGAACCAGAACCAGTAACACCGCGTCAGCAGCACACGGGCCGGGCCCGGATCCCACTCACTCCTGAGAGGGATCCGGGCCCCTCGTTTGCAGTCACCCGGCGCGCCGTTATTGACCGATCTTCATAACGTGTGCTTATGAACCACACCCCGCACATACGCACCGTCGTCAGCTGCACCCTGCTGGTCGTGTCCCTCGGGGCGGGCGCGGCCGCGTGCTTCGGTTCCGACGGCAACCCGCTCGCCGCGAAGCCGTACGACGCGGCGGAACAGATCTCCTTGAACGCGCCGTCCGACAGCGCCAAAGCGGACCCGGACAAGCCTCTCGAGATCACCGTCGACGGCAGTGACGGCCGGATCACCGATGTCATGGTGACCGACGAACGGGGCCACCACCTCGCCGGAGAGCTCTCCGCGGACGGCGGCCGCTGGCGCTCCACAGCGCCCCTGTCGGCCGGCGCCAAGTACACCGTGAAGGTCTCCATGGAGGACGAGGACGGCTTCCCGGGCACCCGGACGATCACCTTTGAGACCGCGCCCTCCAAGAAGCTCCTGACCGTCCAATTCGGCCCGAAGACGGGCACGTACGGGGTCGGCCAGCCCATCACCGCGGAGCTCACCGCCCCGGTCAGGGACAAGGCGGCCAGGGCGGTCGTCGAAAGCGCCCTGAAGGTCGAGTCCACGCCCGCAGTGGAGGGCACCTGGCACTGGGTGGACGACAAGAAGCTGCACTTCCGCCCGAAGGAGTACTGGCCCGCAGGCGCGACCGTCAGCGCGGTCAGCAACCTCCAGGGCGTCAAGGTCGCCGACAAGCTCTACGGCGGCGCCTCGCAGCCGCTGAAACTCACCATCGGGGACCGAATAGAGGCCATAACCGACGCCGGCGCGCACCAGATGACGGTCAAGCGCAACGGAGAAGTGATCAACACCATTCCGGTGACCACAGGCAAGCCCGGCTTCTCCACCCGGAACGGAATCAAGGTCGTGCTCGGCAAGGAGTACTTCGTACGGATGCGCGGCACCAGCATCGGTATCTCCGCGGGCAGCTCGGAATCGTACGACCTGTCCGTCTACTACGCGACCCGCGTCACCTGGAGCGGTGAGTACGTCCACGCCGCGCCGTGGTCCGTCGGCTCACAGGGGTACGCGAACGTCAGCCACGGCTGCACCGGGATGTCCACAAGCAATGCCGCCTGGTTCTACAAGACCGTGCGCGAGGGCGACATAGTCAAGGTCATCAACAGCGCCGGCGCCGAAATGGACCCCTTCGGCAACGGCTTCGGCGACTGGAACCTGTCCTGGGACACATGGCGCAAGGGCAGTGCCCTGGTGGCCGGGACCAGGGACGGCAGCAGCCCCGACGACGCGGCCCGACTGCGTCCCCAGGTCTGACCCGGCCGGGGCCTCAGGCCTGAACGGCGAGCCTGCGGCGCAGCAGGGCAGCCAGGGAGTCCGCGAACTCCACCGGCTCGACCGGAAGGGTCACCGCGGCCTCCGCACGGCTCCAGGTGGCCAGCCAGGCGTCCTGCGGGCGGCCCATCAGCAGCAGCACGGGCGGGCAGTTGAAGATCTCGTCCTTGATCTGCCGGCAGACGCCCATACCGCCCGCGGGAACCGACTCGCCGTCCAGTACGCAGACATCGACACCGCCCTCGTCCAGCGCTTTCAGGACGGCAGGCAGGGTCGCGCACTCCAGGAACTCCACCGGCGGCAGATCGGCGGCCGGCCTGAGTCCCGCTGCCAACCGCACCTGCTCGCGGGTGCCCGAGTCATCGCTGTAGACCAGCACCGTGGCAGTCGCCTGCATTGTTCCTCCGCCTCGTTGGATCAGGAACCGATGCGGCGGATGCTACTCCGTCCGACTGCCTGTCAACAGCGGTTCGGACACCGCTTCGATGGGCCGTTCGGGCAGGACACACCCCACTGACACACCGAACGGCACCCCCCGGGGTGAGGGCGGGATAAGCGACCGACATAATGTCGGTCGTGGCGACAGCAACGACAGTAGAAACCGGGCACGCGCACCCGTCGGTCAATCGGCCGAACCTCACCAGCGTCGGAACCATCATCTGGCTGAGTTCCGAGCTGATGTTCTTCGCGGCCCTCTTCGCGATGTACTTCACCCTGCGATCGGTGACGGGCGCCGAGCACTGGAAGGAAATGGCTTCGGCCCTGAACTTCCCGTTCTCCGCGACGAACACCACGATCCTGGTGCTCTCCTCCCTCACCTGCCAGCTCGGCGTCTTCGCCGCGGAGCGGGGCGATGTGAAGAAGCTCCGCACCTGGTTCTCGATCACATTCGTGATGGGTGCGATCTTCATCGGCGGTCAGGTCTTCGAGTACACCGAACTGGTCACGAAGGACGGCCTCTCGCTGTCCTCCGACCCGTACGGCTCGGTGTTCTACCTGACCACCGGCTTCCACGGCCTGCACGTGACGGGCGGCCTCATCGCGTTCCTGCTGGTACTCGGCAGGACGTACGCGGCGAGGAGATTCACGCACGAGCAGGCAACCGCCGCCATCGTCGTGTCCTACTACTGGCACTTCGTCGATGTCGTCTGGATCGGCCTCTTTGCCACGATCTACATGATCAAGTAACGGCGCAGGCACTGGTTGCCTGAAGCAGACACAGTCCAGAAGCATCGACGCAGAAGATCCTGACACCGGGGTAATCCGTGAAAAAGCTCTCCGCACGACGACGCCATCCGCTGGCGGCGGTCGTCGTCCTACTCCTCGCGCTGGCGGCCACTGGGGGGCTGTACGCCGCGTTCGCACCCGCGGACAAGGCGCAGGCCGACGAAACCGCCCAGTCCCTCGCCATCGAGGAGGGCAAGAAGCTCTACACCGTCGGCTGCGCCAGCTGCCACGGGACCGGCGGTCAGGGGACCTCTGACGGCCCGAGCCTCGTCGGCGTGGGCTCCGCCGCTGTCGACTTCCAGGTCGGCACGGGCCGGATGCCCGCCCAGCAGCCCGGCGCCCAGGTGCCGGCGAAGAAGGTCATCTACTCGCAGAGCGAGATCGACCAGCTCGCGGCTTACGTGGCCTCCCTCGGCGCCGGCCCGATCACGCCGACCGAGAAGCAGTACAGCCCGGAAGGTGCGGACATCGCCAAGGGTGGCGACCTGTTCCGTACCAACTGCGCCCAGTGCCACAACTTCACGGGTGAGGGCGGTGCCCTGACGAACGGCAAGTACGCCCCGAACCTTGAGGGCGTGGACCCCAAGCACATCTACGAGGCCATGCAGACCGGCCCGCAGAACATGCCCTCCTTCCCCGACACCACGCTGCCGGAGAAGGAGAAGCAGGACATCATCGCGTACATCAAGACGGTGAACGGCGACGACTCCGAGAGCCCCGGCGGTCTCAAGCTCGGTGGCCTCGGCCCCGTCAGCGAGGGTCTGTTCGGCTGGATCTTCGGTCTGGGTGCGCTGATCGCAGTCGCCATCTGGGTCGCGGCCCACACCGCTAAGGCCAAGAAGTCATGAGCAGCCAAGAGAATCCAGAAGAGAACCTGCCGACAGAGCAGGGCTCCGCGCACGGCGCGGTAAAGGTCGCGGACGATCCGTTCGCGGACCCGGGGCTGCCGGCCCACAAGCCGCGCATCCAGGACATCGACGAGCGGGCCGCCAGGCGCTCCGAGCGTGCTGTCGCCTTCATGTTCACGCTGTCGATGCTGGCCACGATCGGCTTCATCGCCTCGTACGTGATCTTCCCGGTCGACAAGATCGTCTTCATCTTCCCGTTCGGGCATGTGAGCGCGCTCAACTTCTCCCTGGGTATCACCCTCGGTGTGGCGCTCTTCAGCATCGGCGCGGGAGCGGTCCACTGGGCCCGCACCCTGATGTCCGATGTGGAGGTTGCCGACGAGCGTCACCCCATCGCGGCCGAGCCCGAGGTCAAGGCCAAGGTCATGGCCGACTTCGCCGCGGGCGCGGAGGAGTCCGGCTTCGGCCGGCGCAAGCTGATCCGCAACACCATGTTCGGCGCGCTGGCCCTGGTGCCGCTCTCCGGTCTGATGCTGCTGCGGGACCTCGGGCCGCTGCCCGAGCAGAAGCTCCGCAAGACGATGTGGGCCAAGGGCAAGCAGCTCATCAACATGAACACCCATGAGCCGCTGCGTCCCGAGGACGTCGCCGTGGGTTCGCTCACCTTCGCCATGCCCGAGGGCCTGGAGGAGCACGCGGAGGACTTCCAGAAGCAGATCGCCAAGGCGGCCCTGATGATCGTCCGGATCCAGCCGGACGAGATCAAGGACAAGCGCGAGCTCGAGTGGTCACACGACGGCATCGTGGCGTTCTCCAAGATCTGCACGCACGTCGGCTGCCCGATCAGCCTGTACGAGCAGCAGACGCACCACGTGCTCTGCCCGTGCCACCAGTCCACTTTCGACCTCTCCGACGGCGCCCGCGTCATCTTCGGCCCGGCCGGTCACGCCCTTCCGCAGCTGCGGATCGGTGTGAATGACGATGGAAACCTCGAGGCGCTCGGCGACTTCGACGAGCCCGTCGGTCCTTCCTTCTGGGAGCGCGGATGAGTACTGCGAGCGACGACAAGAACCGCAAGGCGCCCGCAGGTGAGCGGGTCGCCGACTGGGCGGACGGCCGACTCGGGATCTACTCCCTGGCCAAGTCCAACATGCGGAAGATCTTCCCGGACCACTGGTCCTTCATGCTGGGTGAGATCTGCCTCTACAGCTTCATCATCATCATCCTCACGGGTGTGTATCTGACGCTGTTCTTCCACCCGAGCATGAACGAGGTGGAGTACCACGGCACGTATGTCCCGATGCAGGGCATCCGGATGTCCGAGGCGTATGCCTCGACCCTGGACATCAGCTTCGACGTCCGCGGTGGTCTGCTGATCCGGCAGATCCACCACTGGGCGGCGCTGATCTTCGTCGCGGGCATGCTCGTGCACATGATGCGCGTCTTCTTCACGGGCGCCTTCCGCAAGCCGCGCGAGATCAACTGGCTCTTCGGCTTCCTGCTGCTGGTGCTCGGCATGTTCACCGGCTTCACCGGCTACTCGCTCCCGGACGACCTGCTCTCCGGTACAGGTGTGCGCTTCATGGAGGGCGCGATCCTGTCGATGCCGATCGTCGGCACGTACATGTCGATGTTCCTGTTCGGCGGTGAGTTCCCGGGCGGTGACTTCGTCGCCCGGTTCTACTCGATCCACATCCTGCTGCTGCCGGGCATCATGATGGGCCTGCTGGTGGCGCACCTGATCCTGGTCTTCTACCACAAGCACACGCAGTTCGCGGGCCCCGGCCGGAACAACAAGAACGTCGTCGGCATGCCGCTGCTGCCGGTCTACATGGCCAAGGCCGGAGGCTTCTTCTTCCTGGTCTTCGGTGTCATCTCGGTCATCGCGGCCATCGCCTCGATCAACCCGATCTGGGCGCTCGGCCCGTACCGCCCGGACCAGGTCTCCACCGGCGCCCAGCCGGACTGGTACATGGGCTTCTCCGAGGGCCTGATCCGTGCGATGCCCGGCTGGGAGATCAATTTCGCGGGACACACGCTCGCTCTGGGTGTGTTCGTACCGCTGATGATCTTCCCGCTGATCCTGGTCGCGATCGCGGTCTACCCGTTCATCGAGTCCTGGATCACCGGGGACAAGCGCGAGCACCACATCCTGGACCGCCCGCGCAACGCCCCGACCCGTACGGCTTTCGGTGTGGCGTGGCTGACCTGGTACGTCATTCTGTTGATCGCCGGTGGCAACGACTTGTTCGCCGTCTTCTTCCACCTGTCGATCAACAGCATCACCTGGTTCGCCCGGATCGCCTTCTTCGTCGCCCCGGTCATCGCCTTCGTCGTCACCAAGCGGATCTGCCTGGGTCTGCAGCGGCGTGACCACGACAAGGTGCTGCACGGGCGCGAGTCCGGCATCATCAAGCGGCTGCCGCACGGTGAGTTCGTCGAGATCCACGAGCCGCTCTCGCAGGAGCAGCTGTACACGCTCACGGCGCACTACCAGTACCTTCCCGCCGAGATCGGCCCGACGGTCGACGAGAACGGTGTCGAGCGCAAGGTGAGCCGGCTGCAGAAGCTCAGGGCAAAGCTCAGCAAGGGCTACTACGGCGAGGGGAACCAGATCCCCAAGCCGACCGGCGAGGAGTACCAGGAGATCACCAGCGGCCACGGCCACCACTGATCGCCCCTGACGATCCGAGCTGATCGCCACAGCGGGAGCCCCGTCCATTCGATGGACGGGGCTCTTCGCCGTCTGTGGGGCTGGATAGGGTGGACCCATCCCTATTCGGCTGTGGACCCTGGAGTGGACCATGAACGTTGTGACCCCGGTTGGCGGCGACAGCGTGGCGGACCTCTCCTGGCCCCGCGTACTGGAAGCTCTCCTCAGCAACCGTGACCAGGGCGCCGACGCCACCGCCTGGGCCATGGACCGCATCCTCAGCGGCGAGGCGACCAACGCCCAGATCGCCGGTTTCGCGGTCGCGCTGCGGGCCAAGGGTGAGACGGTCGAGGAGATCTCCGGTCTCGTACGGACCATGTACGAGCACGCGAACCTGATCGAGGTGCCGGGCCCCAGCGTCGACATCGTCGGCACGGGCGGTGACGGCGCCAAGACCGTGAACATCTCCACGATGTCCGCGATCGTCGTCGCCGGAACGGGCGCGAAGGTCGTCAAGCACGGAAACCGCGCCGCGTCATCGGCGAGCGGCGCCTCCGACGTGCTGGAGAAGCTCGGCGTCAATCTCGAGCTCACCCCGCAGCGGGTGGCCGAGGTCGCGGAAGAGGCGGGGATCACCTTCTGCTTCGCGGTGAAGTTCCACCCGGCGCTGCGGCATGTGGCGGCCGCCCGCAAGGAGCTGGGTATCCGCACCACGTTCAACTTCCTCGGCCCGCTCACCAACCCGGCGAGGGTGAAGGCCCAGGCCACCGGTGTCGCGGACGCCCGGATGGCGCCGATCCTGGCCGGGGTGCTCGCCGAGCGCGGCTCCTCGGCGCTGGTCTTCCGCGGCGACGACGGTATGGACGAGCTGACGACGACGGCCACCTCCCGGGTGTGGGTGGTACGGGACGGGTCGGTGCGCGAGGAGGCCTTCGACCCGCGGGACGTCGGCATCGACATGGTGCCCGTGGAGGCCCTGCGGGGCGCGGATGCCTCGTACAACGCCGATGTCGCGCGCCGGCTGCTGAGCGGCGAGGCCGGGCCCGTACGGGACGCGGTACTGCTCAACGCGGCTGCGGCTCTGGTGGCGCTGGAGCCGACGGACCGCAGCCTGAACGAGCAGCTCGCGGCGGGCATCGCCAAGGCCGCCGCTTCGATCGACTCGGGCGCGGCCAAAGCGGCACTCGAGCGGTGGATCGCCGCCAGTAACGCCTGAGAACGCCTGAGAACGCCTGAGCCCGCAGTGGCGCGACGCAAGGCGCGGTTCCCTTCCCTGTCTCAGGAACTGGACCGCGCCTTGCGCGTTGTGGGCCGTATGGCAGGATGCTCTTCAAGGTCATGAGTGACAGCGATTTAGGCCCCGGCTCGCTGTCCGGCAACCCTCCGTCCGTGGCGGGGTGCCCCGGGTGAAGACCAGGCCGTAGGCAGAGAGGTCTACGGCAAGCGCGGACCCCTGCACACCCTGGGGTCCTGGTCCTCAAGGGAGCAGTCTCGTGAGCAAGCGAATGCGATAGGGCTGATCAGCCCCTTCTTCAGCAGACCCTCACAGCACGCGATCGCCGTGACATGCGAGGGCAATCCCCGTACACAGAGCCTTCACCTGGCTGCCGTGCGGGTTCGTCGAAGCCATTCCGCCTTGTCCTGCCGGGAGATACCGCCATGTCCGCACGCCCGAACACCGTTGAGACCGCCACCGCTGCTTCTTCCGAGTCCGCCGACCCCGTCTGCGCCGCGCCGCTTCCGGTCCTCGGCCGCGATGTGACCGTTCCGCTCGTCACCGGCGGCGAGGTCACGTACGCGGCCCTCGACTACGCGGCGAGCGCCCCGGCCCTGCAGCGGGTGTGGGACGACGTGGCCGCCTACGCCCCGTACTACGGCAGTGTGCACCGCGGCGCCGGGTACCTCTCGCAGCTCTCCACCGACCTCTTCGAGAACAGCCGCGCGACGGTCGCGGAGTTCCTCGACTGCCGCGCCGGCGACCAGGTCGTCTTCACCCGCTCCACCACCGACTCGCTGAACCTGCTGGCCGCCGCGCTCCCCGCCGACTGCCAGGTCTTCGTCTTCGAGACCGAGCACCACGCCTCGCTGCTGCCGTGGCGCGACGCCCGGGTGACCTACCTGAACGCGCCGCGTACGCCGGCCGAGGCCGTCGGGACGCTGGAGCGCGCGCTCGCCGACCGCACCGCATCTGCCGGCGAGGAGTACGGGCCCGCCCTGGTCTGTGTGACCGGAGCGTCGAATGTCACCGGTGAACTGTGGCCGGTCAAGGAGCTGGCGGCCGCTGCCCATGCCCATGGCGCGCGGATTGTGCTCGACGCCGCCCAGCTCGCGCCCCACCACCCGGTCTCCGTACAGGAGTTGGACGTCGACTGGGTCGCCTTCTCCGGGCACAAGCTGTACGCGCCGTTCGGCTCGGGTGTGCTCGCGGGCCGCGCGGACTGGCTGCAGGACGCGGAGCCGTACCTCGCGGGCGGCGGTGCGTCCCGCAAGGTCGCCCGGCGTACGGACGGCGGCGTGGACGTCGACTGGCACACCACGGCCGCCCGGCACGAGGCCGGTTCGCCGAACGTCATCGGCGTGTACTCCATCGCCTCCGCCTGCAAGGCGCTCACCGAGGCCGGCTTCGACAGCCTCGTCGCCCGTGAGCAGCAGCTGGTCGCCACGGTCCGTAGGGGTCTGGCGGAGGTGGAGCAGGTCAAGGTGCTCTCGCTCTTCGGGGACGACGCGCCGCGCGTCGGCGTCATCTCCTTCGTCGTCGAGGGCTGGAACAGCTCGCACTTCGCGGCCGCGCTCTCGGCGGAGTACGGCATCGGGGTACGGGACGGACTCTTCTGCGCCCACCCGCTGGTGCGGACCCTGCTGGGCAGCGACCCGCAGGACCCGGGCGAGTGCGGCGCTCCGGAGGCCGAGCCGGGCGAGCGTTCGCTCAACGCGATCCGGGTCAGCTTCGGCGCCGGTACGCCGGACGAGCATGTGGAGCGTTTCGTACGGGCGGTGAAGGAACTCGTCAGCGACGGTGCGCAGTGGAACTACCGCACGGAGGACGGCCGCTGCGTCCCGGCCGTCTGAGCCCGGCCGTCCGTGCCGCGCGTCTGAGCCCGGCTTGTCCGAGCCGGGCGTCTGAGCCCGGCTGTCCGAGCCCGAACGGACGACGAAGCCCCGGACCGGCCGGTCCGGGGCTTCGTCGTGTCGCAGGCGTTACGCGTCGAGGCCGATCGCGAAGGCCGCCTCGAGGTCGTGCTGCGAGTACGTACGGAAGGCGACATGTGTGTCGGTCCCCTCGACGCCCGGGATCCTGCTGATCCGGCCGGGGATGACATCCGCGAGATCGTCGTGCTTGGCCACCCGCACCATGGCGATGAGGTCGTACGTACCGGTGACGGAGAAGACTTCGCTGACGCTGTCCAGCGCGGCGATCGACTCGGCGATCTCGGGGATCCGGTCCACGCTGGTCTTGATGAGCACGATCGCGGTGATCACGGTTGGCTTTCTCCCTCGGTGGCCGCTGCTTGGGCCTTCACTCTAGTCCCATGCCGGAAACGTCCCCAGGCGTAGAGAAAGCCCGTCCCGAACCCCACCAGATGTGCGAGATAGGCGACGCCCGGGCCGCTGCCCGCGCTCCGCGCCGCCAGCCATTGGAGGACGAACCAGAAGATCAGCACGATCCAGGCGGGGAAGCGCAGCGGAAGGAAGAAGAGGAACGGGAAGAGACTGGTGACCCGGGCCTTCGGGAAGAGGTAGAGGAAGGCGCCGAGCACGCCCGAGATCGCCCCGGAGGCTCCCACCAGGGTCTGCTCGGAGCCGGCGTTGGCCGCCGCGTAGGCGAGCAGCGCCAGATAGCCGCAGCCCAGATAGAAGAGAGCGAACTCCAGCTGCCCCATCCGTTCCTCGGCCATCGCCCCGAATACGTACAGGAAGAGCATGTTGCCCAGCAGGTGCAGCCAACTGCCGTGGACGAAGAGGGCGGTGAGGGGTGTGATCAGCGCCCGGGAGGTGGAGCTGCTCATCAGGTCGACGGGGATCACGCCCCAGCGCTCGAAGTATGTGCTCTGCGCGGAGAGCAGTGCGTCACCGGTGCCGTACACCGGATCGAGGCCCGAGACGGGGCTGAGGACGAACACCGCGCAGCAGACGGCGATCGCGCCGTACGTCATCGCAGGTCCCGAGGCCGCGCCCCGGACCGCACCCCACCAACCGATCATGGACAGAGCATGACGTAGTGGGGCTGAACGGTACAGAGTGCCTCGCCGCGTCAACGGGGACCCGCGAGGCCGTAGGGTTACAGGCAGTACATCCGCGGTTCGACGGCGCACAGCGGCACCCGCACCCGCACCACGAAAAAGGACGGCACGATGACGACGGTTCCCCCGGCGACGGCCGAGACCCGCTGGCGCTGCACGCTCTGCGGCAACCTCACCCGCTTCGATGTCACCCGTTCCTCGAAGGTCGTCGAATACGTCCATCTGGACCTGGCTGGAGAGCCGACGGTCGAGGAGCGCGAGGTGGTCAGTGAGACCATCGAGTCGGTGCGCTGCCGGTGGTGCAATGCGGTGGACCAGATCGAGCTGGTGGACAGGCCGGGCGCTGCTTCCTGACGGAGCGGCCCGAACGGGTAGTGGGGTGACGGATTGTGGAGCAGCCTGCAAGCGGCGATGAGCCGGCCGGTGCGGCCGGTGACGCCGCCGAGGCGCTCGACCGCCCGCTGCCGGAAGGCGTACGGCGCAGGGTCATGGCGCTGGTCTCGGACGCCTTCGGGGGCCTGACCGTCGCCGAACTTCCGGCCCAGTTGAGACAGTACGCCCGTTTCACCCCGACCCGGCGTGCCAAGTACGCCGGTAATGCGATGGCCGCAGCGCTGGAGAGCGACCCGGTCTTCCGGCAGCGCATCGGCGAGCGGCTCAGCCAGGCCCAGCCCGAACTGTCCCGGGCGCTGGAGTCCGGGTCGCCGCCCGCGGCCGCCGATCCTGTCGATGTGGCGGCCGCCGCCTATGTCCTGCGGCCCACCGGATGGGTGAAACTCGTCGCCGCCGCGGGCGAGGAGGCTCAGCGGGCGGACGCCGAGCGCGCCGACGAGGCGGGCAGACGCGAACTGGAGCGGCTGCGCGAGGAGCTCGCCGAGGCGCGCAGTCAGATCAAGAGCGAGACCGAGCGGCTGCGTACGGAGCTGGAGACGGCCCGCAAGGAAGCCGAGGCACTGCGCCGCAAGCTGCGCAGTGCCCAGAGCGATGTGAAACGCGGTGAGGCCGCGCTGCGCCGCAGGGACGCCGAGACCGAGACGATCAGGTCGGAGGCCGCCGCCCAGGTGTCGTCGGCCGAGAGCGAGGGCCGGCGGCTGAAGGCGCGTCTCGCCGAGGCCGACGCGACCGTGGAGGCCGGCCGCCGGGCCGCGCGCGAGGGCCGCTCGATCGAGGACATGCGGCTGCGGCTGCTGCTGGACACAGTGCTCGACGCGGCCCAGGGGCTGCGCCGCGAGCTGGCCCTGCCGCCCGCCGGAATCCATCCCGCGGACACGGTCGACGCGGTCGAGCCGGGCCGGATGTCACCCAAGGACATCGCGGCCCGTGCGCTTTCCGAGACCGATCCCGCCCTGCTCGAGCAGCTGCTCGCGCTGCCGCAGGCGCATCTGGTGGTGGACGGCTACAACGTCACCAAGACCGGCTATCCGACGATGCCGTTGGAGAAGCAGCGGCTGCGGCTGCTCGGCGGGCTCTCGATGCTCGCGGCGCAGACCGGTGCCGAGATCACCTGTGTCTTCGACGGTGCGGAGCTGGCGGCGCCGGTGCTGCTGGCGCCGCCGCGCGGAGTGCGGGTGCTGTTCTCGAAGGCGGGCGTGACCGCGGACGAGCTGATCCGTCAGCTGGTACGGGCGGAGCCGCCGGGCCGGCCCGTGGTGGTGGTCTCCACCGACCGCGAAGTCGCCGACGGTGTGGCGAAGGCCGGCGCCAGGCCGGTTGCGTCCGCCTTGTTGCTGAAGCGGCTTTCGCGCGTCTAGTAACTGCCGCGCCAAATGCCCGAATTAGCTATTTCTCTGACGGACGTAGTGTCAAGTGGCCGCTACTACGCGTGTGATGTATGTAAAGAATGTGCTCGGGGAAGCAGATTTTTCTCATGAGGATTTGAACTGATCACAAGAAGGTCACTAGGGTCGGGCCTCGAACCTTCGCGCGGTTGATTGCCCATCCGGGGCGACAGCGAAGGAACCGCCGAGTTCGTACAGTTCATCCCTTTTTCCCCCAGGGAAATGAAGTGCGGACGCCGGGGATTCAAACCCCCCACAGCCCGGTAGGCGGCTCGAGGAAGAAGGAGCTCGCCTTCGTGGCGTCCCACCGTCGACCCAAGCAGCCGAGCCGCACCCGTGTGACCGTGCTCACCGCGACCGCCGCCGCGGCCGTAGCCCTGACCTCCCAGGCCGCCCAGGCCGACCCGAAGCCGAGCAAGAGCGAGGTCAAGGAGAAGGTCGACAAGCTCTACGAAGAGGCGGAGAAGGCCACCGAGAACTACAACGGGGCCAAGGAGCAGCAGGCGAAGCTCGACAAGGAGATCGACGCGCTGCAGGACAAGGTCGCCCGCGGTCAGGACGAGCTCAACACCCTGCGCGACGGCCTCGGTTCGGTGGCCAGCGCCCAGTACCGCTCCGGTGGCATCGACCCCGCCGTGCAGCTCTTCCTCTCCGCCGACCCGGACAGCTACCTGGACAAGGCCTCCGCGCTGGACCAGCTGGGCGCCAAGCAGACCGAGGCGCTCGCCGAGATCCAGGCGAAGCAGCGGACCCTTGCGCAGCAGCGCAAGGAGGCCCAGGACAAGCTCGGCGACCTGGCCGACACCCGCAAGCAGCTCGGCGAGAAGAAGAAGGAAGTCCAGACCAAGCTCGCCGCCGCGCAGAAGCTCCTCAACTCGCTCACCGCGCAGGAGCGCGCCGCGCTCTCGGCCGACGAGTCCCGCGCCAACCGCGACAACTCGCGCGCGGACCTCGGCAATGCGGTCCCGGCCTCGCAGCGGGCGTCCGCCGCGTTCTCCGCCGCCCAGAGCAAGATCGGTTCGCCGTACGTCTACGGCGCCTCCGGCCCCAGCTCCTTCGACTGCTCCGGGCTGACCTCCTGGGCGTACGCGCAGGCCGGTGTCTCCATACCGCGCACCTCCCAGTCGCAGGCCAACGCCGGCACCCGCATCTACTCGCAGGGTGCGCTCCAGCAGGGCGACCTGGTCATCTTCTACGGCGACATGCACCACGTCGGCTTCTACGCGGGCAACGGCCAGGTGCTGCACGCCCCCAAGCCCGGCGCGAGCGTGCGCTACGAGTCGATCGGCAACATGCCGTTCCAGTTCGGCGTACGCATCTGACGCCCCCCTGATCCGTCGCTGACCCGCCTTCACATCCGCCCAAACGGGCGAATTGGGTCAACTCACGCTGACGTTGCGCCCCGCCGATGACCTGTGGTCTCCGGCGGGGCGTCACTTTATGTGCCCGGCTGGGCCTTTTGGCCGCTCCGTGTTCGCCCGGTTACTCTCTGCCGCGCAACATCCTCGTTACAGCGGAAGGGAGCGCGGCCCGTGGCGTCCCATCGCCGACCCTCACAGTCCGGCCTCACTCAGAGCGCTCGGGTCACTGTCCTGTCCGCCGCGGCGGCAACGGCCGCGGCGGCCCTCGGCGCCGCACCGGCGAGCGCCGACCCGCACGACGCCACCGAAGCCGGCCGGACCAAGGTCGACCGGCTGTACGAGGAGGCCGAGCAGGCCACCGAGCACTTCAACAAGGCCGGTGAGCGGATGGCGCGGCTGCGTGAGCAGGTGGCGCAGGCGCAGGACAGCGTGGCCCGCGGCCAGGAGCGCATCAACCGGATGCGGGGAGCGCTCGGTTCGGTGGCGGGCGCGCAGTACCGCTCGGGCGGTATCGACCCCGCGCTCGCGTTACTGCTCTCCGCGGACCCGGAGACCTACCTCGACAAGGCCCAGACCTTGGATCGCATCAGCGAGCGCCAGACGACCGCCCTGCACGATCTCCAGCGGGCGCAGCGCAAACTCGGCCAGGAGCGCGCGGAGGTCACCCGCGACCTCACCGAGCTGGAGCGCAGCCGGACCGCCGCCGCCCACCACAAACGCACCGTCGAGCGCAAGCTCACCGAGGCACAGCGGCTGCTGAACTCCCTGACGTCCGCGGAACGCGCGGCCTTCGACCGGATCTCCCGTTCGGGCCGCGGCTCCATGCCCGAACTCTCCGGCCTCGCGCCCGCTTCGGCACGGGCGGCCGCGGCCGTGAGGGCGGCCCGCAGCGCCGTCGGACGGCCCTATGTGTGGGGCGCCAACGGGCCGTCCGGTTTCGACTGTTCGGGGCTGATGCAGTGGTCGTACGCCCAGGCGGGAGTAGGGCTGCCGCGCACCTCGCAGGCGCAGCGGTACGCCGGCCGACAGGTCTCCGTGGAGGAGGCGCTCCCCGGTGACCTGGTGGCATACCGCAGCGATGCCAGCCATATCGCGATGTATATGGGCAACGGGCAGGTGGTGCATGCCCCGTACCCGGGCGCGCCGGTGCGCTACGACCCGGTCGCCATGATGCCGATCTCTTCGGTGACGCGCGTCTGACCGCTCCGCGTTCCGTACGATCGGCAGGGTGGCAGGTCAGGGGCGCACGAGGCGTCGGGTTCGGATAATGCGGCGTACGGCGGGGCTGGGCCTCGCCGCGGCGCTGCTGGCGTCCGGCTGCGCGGCCCCCGAGGCGTCCGACACCACCGTGCGGGCCATCCGGCGGACACTGGACGGACGCGCGGCCGCCGTCCTCGCCCACGACCGGGCCGCCTATCTGGACGCTTTCGCGCCCGATGCCACGCAGCTGCGGACGACAGCGAGCCGGGAGTTCCAGAACCTCGCGGACGTACCGCTGCGCTCCTGGGAGTACCGGCTGGGGCAGGTGCGGCGGCAGGGCTCGCGAGCCGTCGCCGAAGCCCAACTGCGCTACCGGATAGACGGCTACGACACCGCTCCCGTCACCGCTTCCCGTCGGCTGGAGCTGGCCGAACGCGACGGCCACTGGTACGTGACGGCCGACCGCGCGGCCAAGGGCGCCGCCCAGCAGCTCTGGCAGCAGGGCGACGTCCAGGTCGTACGGGGCAGGCACAGCATCGTCCTCGCCGTCGGCCAGAAAGCTGAACGGCTGCGCGCGCTCGCGGCGACGGCCGACCGCGCCGTGCCCGCCGTCTCCGACGCCTGGCCGTCGAAGTGGACGGGCCACCTGGTCGTGCTCGTCCCCGCCTCGCTGGATGCCATGGGCGCGCTGCTGGGCTCACCGGCCGCCGGATACCGCGGGATGGCCGCGGTCACCACCGGCGAGACCCGAGGGGCCGCGGCGGCGCCCGCGGACCGGGTGATCGTCAACCCGGACGCCGACGGAGTGCTCGGCGACTTCGGCCAGGGCGTCGTGCTCACCCACGAGACCACGCATGTGGCCACCCGCGCGCATACCTCGGCGGCCACGCCGATGTGGCTCTCGGAGGGCTTCGCGGACTGGGTCGCGTACCGGGGCACGGGTCGTACGACGGGCCAGACCGCCCCCGAACTCCAGCGCGCGGTCCAGCGCGGCGAGGTACCCGCCGCGCTGCCGGACGACGCGGACTTCGCCTTCGGCGGCGACGCGGACGGGCTGGCGCAGGCGTACGAGGGCGGCTGGCTGGCCTGCGAGCTGATTGCCGCGCGGTGGGGCGAGGAGCGGCTGACCGCCTTCTACCGGGCCGTCGGGGACGGGAAGGACCGGGCGGGTGCGGTGGAGAAGGCGATGAACGACGTGCTCGGCACGACGCCTGCGGACTTCACGGTGCGGTGGCGGGAGTATCTGCGCGAGCGGCTGGAAGGCTGATCGGCGCTCGGGCTGTGCGGCGGCCCGGCCCGCTCACCGTCTGGCTCCACAGCCGTCGGCAGGCGGTCAGCGCCGCGGCGACCAGCAGTCCGTTGCGTACGGCGAGCAGCAGCACGCCCAGCGGGTCGCTCGCCACCACATGCGAGAACCAGACCGGGAACTCCAGCAGTGTCATCCCCGTGGCAGCCAGCACCAGCCAGGCGGGCAGCGCCATCCGGCTCGCCCGGAAGGCGAGGCAGGCGGCGGCCGCACCGACCAGCCAGATCAGGTACTGGGGGCTGATCACCCGACTCGTGGTGGTGAACAGCAGCACCGCGGCGAAGGCCGCGTCGCACGGCGTGCTCGGCCCGAACTCCTTCGCCCGCAGCCGCCACAGCACCAGCCAGCCGAGGGCGAGGAGGCTGAGGGCGAGCGCAAGGGTGGAGACGAGAGGGACGTACGCGCCGACGAACTCCACCGAGCCGTAATGGAGCAGCGCGTCGCCCTGCCAGCCGAAGTGGCGCGCCACATGGAAGGCCAGCGCGCCCAGCGACTCGATCTCCGTGCCCCGGTCGCGCTGGAAGGCGAGAAACGCCAGTGCGCCCGGCAGTGCCGCGAAGAGCAGCAGCGTCAGCCCGGCCGCCGTGCCCGCCGCGGTGGTCCAGGAGCGGCGTGTGGCCCGGCCGCGCGGGGTGCCCGTGAGGAGCAGCAGCGGCCACAACTTCAGCAGCGCCCCGAAGCCCGCAAGCGCGCCCAGCGTCCGCGGATGACGCGCGCCGGCGAGCAGCGCGGCGACCGCGACGGCCGTGACCATCAGGTCGTAGCGGGCGTACGCGGTGGGGCCGAGCAGCGGCACGCCCCAGGTCCACACCCACAGGCCACGCCGCGATTTGCCGGGCCGCCCGGCCGCGTACAGCAGCAGGCCGAAGACGAGCGCGTCACTGAGCAGGGCGAGGACGAAGAAGGCGGAGGCGTAGCCGAGGAAGGGCAGCACGGCGGGGGAGAGGATCGCGAGCGCGGCTGCGGGCGGGTACTGCCAGGTGACGTCGGCCAGCGGAAATGTGCCGGTCTTCAGCACCTCGTACCAGCCCTGGTAGATCACCGAGACATCGCTGGTGACATCGGGGCCGGGCAGTACGACGACCTTGAAGACGCAGAGCAGCAGCGCGGCCCGGCTGAGGATCCACACCGCGACGGAGAGGTGTGTGCCGCCCTTGCTGCCGCCTACGCCCGCCATGAGCACCTCGTCCCTTTCGTCCCGGATAAGGGGTGCCCATGATGCCGGGCAGGGCCGTGCGGGAGCGATCAGGCAGGGCCGTTCGGTACTGTCGGCGACGATGCACAAGACCTTGATCGTGACCAACGACTTTCCGCCCAGGCCCGGCGGCATCCAGGCGTTCCTGCACAACATGGCGCTGCGTCTGGACCCCGACCAGCTCGTTGTCTACGCCTCCACCTGGAAGCGCGGCCGCGAGGGCATCGAGGCGACCGCCGCGTTCGACGCCGAGCAGCCCTTCACCGTCGTACGGGACCGCACGACGATGCTGCTGCCGACCCCGCGGGTCACCCGAAGGGCGACCCGGCTGCTGCGCGAGCACGGCTGTGAATCCGTGTGGTTCGGGGCGGCGGCCCCGCTCGGGCTGATGGCGCCCGCCCTGCGCAGGGCGGGCGCGGGCCGGCTGGTGGCCACCACCCACGGCCATGAGGCCGGCTGGGCGCAGCTGCCCGCGTCCCGCCGGCTGCTGCGCCGGATCGGCGAGGGCACGGACACGATCACCTATCTCGGTGAGTACACCCGCTCCCGCATAGCCGCCGCGCTGACGCCCGGGGCCGCCGGCCGGATGACCCAACTGCCGCCCGGTGTCGACGAGAAGACCTTCCACCCCGGCTCGGGCGGGGACGTGGTCCGCGAGCGGCTCGGACTCGCCGACCGGCCGGTGGTCGTCTGTGTGTCCCGGCTGGTGCCGCGCAAGGGCCAGGACACGCTGATCCTTGCGATGCCCGCGATCCTGGCGAAGGTGCCTGACGCGGTGTTGCTGATCGTCGGCGGCGGTCCGTACGAGAAGGATCTGCGGAAGCTGGCGAGCGAGACCGGGGTCGCGAAGTCCGTACGCTTCACCGGCTCCGTCCCCTGGGAGGAGCTGCCCGCCCACTACGGCGCGGGTGACGTCTTCGCCATGCCCTGCCGTACCCGCAGGGGCGGTCTCGACGTCGAGGGCCTCGGCATCGTGTATCTGGAGGCATCGGCGACCGGGCTGCCGGTCGTCGCGGGCGACTCGGGCGGCGCCCCCGACGCCGTACTCGACGGAGAGACGGGCTGGGTGGTCCGCGGTGGCTCCGCCGAGGAGTCGGCCGAGCGGATCGTGGCGTTGCTCGAGGACCCCGACCTGCGCCGGCGGATGGGCGAGCGCGGCCGCGAGTGGGTCGAGGAGAAGTGGCGCTGGGACCTGCTCGCGGAGAGGCTCAAGACGCTGCTCTGACGCTCTGTGGGGGCTCTCTGGCGGCTCCCTGGCCGCTCTCCGGGGCTCCCCGACGGTTCCTGTTGGCCAGGTGGCTCCGACCGCGCGGCTGTGACGGCAGCCCGGCGACCCGTCGGCCGGGCGCGTCACGGCATACGTCCGCCGGTCCGCCCCGCCGGCCGTGGCCGAGGCGTGCGGCCCTCGCGGCCGAAGACGCACTCTTGACGGTCTTTCAGATTTAGGTCTGCGCGACATATGGGCGGAGTCGGATATTCCGCTCATGATGCGCCCATGACATCACATCTGACGCGCCGTCAACTGCTGGGCATCGCAGCCCTGCAGGCCGCGGCCGCGTTCGGCTTCACCCGCATTGGTCTCTCCTCGGCAGCCGCCGTGGAGCCTTCCGCCGCCGACTACGCCCCCGCCGTCGTGATCGGCTCCGGCTACGGCGCGGCCGTCGCCGCCCTCCGCCTCGGCGAGGCGGGCGTCCGCACGGTCGTCCTGGAGATGGGCCGTCTCTGGGACACCCCGGGCCCGGACGGAAAGATCTTCTGCACCACCGGAGCGCCCGACCAGCGCTCCATGTGGTTCCGCACCCGCACCGAGGCGCCGCTGGCCACGTTTCTCTGGCTGGACGTCGTCAACAAGAACATCAGCCGCTACCCCGGCGTACTCGACCGCGTCCGCCACGCCGAGATGTCGGTCTTCGTCGGCCGCGGCGTCGGCGGCGGATCGCTGGTCAACGGCGGAATGGCGGTGACCCCGCTGCGCTCGTACTTCTCCGAGGTCCTGCCACAGGTCGACGCCGCGGAGATGTACGACACCTACTTCCCGCGGGCCCGCGGGATGCTCGGCGTCAACACGGTGGACCCGGCCTGGTTCGAGTCCACCGAGTGGTACCGCTTCTCGCGGATCTCCCGCAAGCACGCCCAGAACGCCGGACTGAAGACCGTCTTCGTCCCGAACGTCTACGACTTCGGCTACATGCAGCGCGAAGCCGCGGGCCAGGCCACCAGGTCGGCGCTCGCCGGCGAGGTCATCTACGGCAACAACCACGGCAAGCGTAGCGTCGACAAGACCTACCTCGCGGCCGCACTCGGCACCGGCAACGTCACCATCCAGACCATGAACCGGGCCAGAGCGATCCGGAGAGAGCCCGACGGCAGCTACGTCCTGACCGTCGATGTGACGGACAACGCGGGCCGGGTCGTCGAGACCAGAGAACTCGGCTGCAAACAGCTCTTCCTCGGGGCCGGCAGCCTCGGCACCACCGAACTCCTGCTGCGCGCCCGGGAGACCGGCACACTGCCCGCCCTCAGTACCGAGGTCGGCAGAGGCTGGGGCCACAACGGCAATGTGATGACCGGCCGCGCCAACCACATCTGGGACACCGTCGGAGCGAACCAGGCGACCATGCCCACCATGGGCATCGACGACTGGGCCAACCCCACGAACCCCGTCTTCGCCGAGATCGCGCCGCTGCCGATGGGATTCGAGCACTGGATCAGCCTCTATCTGGCGATCACCAAGAACCCCGAGCGCGGCACCTTCTCGTACGACGCCGCCACCGACTCGGCGAAACTGAACTGGACCCGGTCCCAGAACCAGCCCTCCGTCAACGCGGCCAAATCGCTCTTCGACCGCATCAACAAGGCCAACGTGACCATCTACCGGTACGACCTGTTCGGTGGCAACAAGACATTCGCCGACGACTTCACGTACCACCCGCTCGGCGGCTGTGTACTGGGCCGGGCCACCGACAACTACGGCCGCGCCAAAGGATATTCGGGGCTCTACGTCACCGACGGCGCCCTGGTCCCCGGCTCGATCGGGGTCAATCCGTTCGTCACGATCACCGCACTCGCCGAACGGAACATGACCCGGATCCTCGCCGAGGACCCCAGGGGCTGAACAGGGAACAGGGCCTGCACAGAGGCTGACCGACCGAGGCGCTCAGCCCCGGTAGATCGCCTCGATCTCGTCGGCGAAGTCCTTCGCCACCACATTGCGCTTCAGCTTCAGCGACGGCGTGATGTGCCCCGCCTCTTCAGTGAACTGGGAGGAGAGAATGCGGAATTTCCGCACCGATTCCGCCTTGGACACGGCCGCATTGCCGTCGTCCACCGCCCGCTGGACCTCCGCCAGCAGATCCGCGTCGTCGCGCAGCTCGACCGCCGTCGAACCGGCGGGCTTGCCGTTGTCCGCGGCCCACCGCCCGAGGAACTCCTCGTCGATGGTGACCAGCGCACCCACGAACGGGCGTCCGTCGCCCACCACCATGCACTCCGCGATCAGCGCATGCGCGCGGATGCGGTCCTCGATCACCGCGGGAGCGACGTTCTTGCCGCCCGCGGTGACGATGATCTCCTTCTTGCGGCCCGTGATCGCGAGGTAGCCGTCCTCGTCCAGGGTGCCGATGTCGCCCGTGTGGAACCAGCCGTCGGCCAGCGCGTCCGCGGTCGCGGCCTCGTTGTTCCAGTAGCCCTGGAAGAGATGCTCGCCGTGCAGCAGCACCTCGCCGTCGTCCGCTATCCGCACCACTGAGCCCGGCAGCGGCTGACCGACCGTGCCGATCTTCTGCCGGTCCCACGGGTTGAACGCGGTCGCCGCGCACGACTCGGTGAGGCCGTAGCCCTCGAGCACCGTGAAGCCGATACCGCGGAAGAAGTGGCCGAGCCGCTCGCCCAGCGGGGCCCCGCCGGAGACCGCGTACTCACCGCGCCCGCCCAGCACCGCACGGAGCTTGCTGTAGACGAGCCTGTCGAAGACCTTGTGCTTGATCTTGAGACCCACCGAGGCGCCCTCGGGTGTGCCGAGCGCCTTGCTGTAGGCGATCGCCGTGTCCGTGGCCTTGTCGAAGATCTTGCCCTTGCCGTCCGCCTGGGCCTTCGCCCGCGCCGAGTTGTAGACCTTCTCGAAGACGCGCGGCACACCGAGGATCAGCGTCGGCCGGAAGGAGGCGAGCTCATCGGTGAGGTTCTTGATGTCCGGTACGCAGCCCAGCTTGATGGGCGCCATCACGGCGGCGAGCTCGACCATGCGGCCGAAGACATGCGCGGCCGGGAGGAAGAGCAGCACCGAGCTGTCGCCGGTACGGAACAGGGGCTTGAGGCGCTCGACCAGGTTGCCGATCTCCGCGAAGAAGCTGCGGTGAGTGAGCACACAGCCCTTGGGGCGGCCGGTGGTGCCCGAGGTGTAGACGATGGTCGCCGGGTCGTCCGCCTTGGCGGCGGCGCTGCGCGCGTTGACCGTCTCGTCGCTGACATCGGCGCCGGCCGCGACCAGTTCGTCGACCGCGCCCTTCTCGATCTGCCAGACATTCCGCAGACCGGGCAGCCGGTCCCGTACGGACTCCACGGCGGCGGTGTGCGTGTCGCTCTCGACGATCACCGCGACCGCGCCCGAGTCGCCGAGGATCCACTGGACCTGTTCGGCGGAGCTGGTCTCGTACACCGGGACGGTGACGGCGCCCGCGCTCCAGATCGCGAAGTCGAGCTGCACCCACTCGTACCGGGTGCGGGACATCAGGCCCACCCGGTCACCGGGCTGGACACCCGCGGCGATCAGGCCCTTGGCTGCGGCCCGCACCTCCGCGAGGAACTGCTTGGCACTGACGTCCGTCCAGACGCCCGCCACTTTGCGGCCCATGACGGCAACATCGGGATGCTGAGTGGCATTGCGGCGGATGAGATCCGTCAGATTGCCGTCCGCAGGGACCTCGTACAGGGCCGGAAGGCTGAACTCGCGCAAGACTGCTGCTCCTCATCGGGCGCCGGCGCCACGGCTCTGTGTGATGCACCGGCAGCGGTCCAAGATCGGGCAGGTGCTCATGTGGGGTGAGCACGACTGGACTGCCCGGACGTTACCCACCAGTACTCGTTTCCGGATAGGGGGTTCAGGCCAGATGTTCGCTGCGTCACACGCTTATGGCAGTACTTCGCGCAGAGTAGTCCACACTCGAGAGGACTCGGTAGAACGGCTGGTCCGCCCCGCCCTACCCAGGCGCAACAGGGCGTCCTAGGGTGATCGTCATGCGAGGCATGCGAGTCAATGTGGTCAGTGACGTGCACGGCAACGCCAAGGATCTCGCCATGGCGGGCGACGGCGCCGACGCACTCATCTGTCTCGGTGACCTGGTGCTCTTCCTCGACTACGCAGACCACTCGCGCGGCATCTTCCCCGACCTCTTCGGCGTCGACAACGCCCACTTGATCGTGGAACTGCGCACGGCCCGCCGCTTCGACGAGGCCCGTGAGCTGGGACGCAGGCTCTGGTCCGAGCTCGAGATGGACCGGGAGAGCGCCATCGAGTCGGCCGTACGACGCCAGTACGCCGAGATGTTCGCGGCCTTCCCCACCCCGACGTACGCCACCTACGGCAATGTCGACATACCGTCTCTCTGGCCGGAGTACGCACGCCCCGGCACCACCGTCCTGGACGGCGAGCGCATCGAGATCGGCGGCCGCGTCTTCGGCTTCGTCGGCGGCGGACTGCGCACCGAGATGCGCACCCCGTACGAGATCTCCGACGAGGAGTACGCGGCCAAGATCGAGGCGCTCGGAGAGGTCGATGTGCTCTGCTCGCACATCCCGCCCGAGGTCCCCGAGTTGACCTACGACACCGTCGCGCGCCGCTTCGAGCGCGGCAGCCACGCACTGCTGGACGCGATCCGTCGCACCCGGCCCGCGTACGCGCTCTTCGGCCATGTCCACCAGCCGCTCGCCCGCCGGATGCGCATCGGCGCGACGGAGTGCGTCAACGTCGGACATTTCGCGTCGACCGGGCGACCTTGGGCCCTGGAATGGTGAGACCGGGCCGTGGAGTGGTGGCCGGTCAGGTCGCGATAGCCTGCACACCACACCACCCCCGGTCCGTACCGCACTGTGAGGAGCCGCAGCGATGGCGGAACACACCAGCTCGAGCATCACGATCGATGCGGCGCCGGCCGACGTGATGGGCGTGATCTCCGACTTCGCCCGCTACCCGGAGTGGACCGGCGAGGTGAAGGAGGCCGAGGTGCTCGCCACCGACGCCAAGGGCCGCGCCGAGCAGGTCCGGCTGGTCCTCGACGCCGGCGCGATCAAGGACGACCACACCCTCGCGTACACCTGGAACGGTGAGAACGAGGTCAGCTGGACGCTGGTGAAGTCCCAGATGCTGCGCACCATCGACGGCTCGTACACCCTCGCCGCGGTCGGCGGCGGTGACCGCACCGAGGTCACCTACCAGCTGACCGTCGACGTCAAGATCCCCATGCTCGGCATGATCAAGCGCAAGGCCGAGAAGGTCATCATCGACCGCGCCCTGGCCGGCCTGAAGAAGCGCGTCGAGAGCGGGCCCGCCGCCTGATGCGCAAGGTCCTCGTCACCGGCCTCGGCGGCGCGGGCCGTACCACCGTCGCCGCTGCCACCGCGCTCGCCGCGGCGCGGCGCGGCAAGCGCGCCCTGTTCCTCTCCGCCGAGCCCGGCGAGGTTCTCGGCATGCCCGTCACCGGCCACCTCGGCGAACCGGCCGAGGTCACGGAGGGGCTGTGGGCCGCGCGCATCGACTCCGGCGCCGACTTCCGCGCCGAGTTGCTCACCCTCCAGGAGCGCAGCACCGCCGCGCTCGATCTGCTGGGCGCGGCGCGGCTGGAGGACGAGGAGCTGACCGAGCTCCCGGGCAGCGACCAGTTCGCACTGCTGCGTGCGCTGAAGACCGCCACCGACGGCGACTGGGACGTGGTCGTCGTCGACATGCCGCCGCTGCGCGAGACCATCGCGCTGCTCGCCCTGCCGGAACAGCTGCGCCGCTATCTGCGCCGGCTGCTGCCGGCCGAACGGCAGGTCGCCCGCGCGCTGCGCCCGATGCTTGCCCAGCTCGCCGGCGTACCGATGCCCGCGCAGTGGCTCTACGAGACGGCCGGGCGCTGGGACACCGAACTGGCCGCTGTCCAGACAGTGATCGAATCCTGCAACGCCACCCTGCGGGTCGTCGCCGAGCCCGGACCCACGGCCGCCGACGCCCTGCACACGGCCCGCGCCGGTCTCGCGCTGCACGGACTGCGGATCGACACCGTCGTACCGAACCGGATCCTGCCACTGGACTCGGCCGACACCTGGCTCGCCACCCTCTCCGCACAGCAGGGCAAGCATCTGCGCCAGTGGTACGAGGAGTGGGTGCCCGAGGCCTCGCTGTGCGAGGTACGGCACCTCGGCCGCGACCCGCGCGGCCTCGACGACCTCACGCTCCTCGACACACAGTCGTCCTGCACCACCTTCGAGGAGGCAGGCACCGGCAGCGGCCTCCTCCAGGGCGACGGACTCGCCGTCGCACTCGACGGGGACTCCGAACGGCGCTACGACGACCCCTGGCGGGTCGAGTACCCGGGGACGCCGGACGACCAGGACGACCCGCGCTACGTATGGTCGCTCCGCGTGCCCGGCGCCGTGAAGGAGGACGTCTCGCTGGTGCGCCGCGGCGACGAACTGCTGGTCACTGTCGGCCCGTTCCGCAGGATCGTTCCGCTGCACTCCGTGCTCCGACGCTGCACCGTCTCGGGCGCCGGCTTCGCGGACGAGGTGCTGAAGGTCCGCTTCACTCCGGACCCCGAGCTGTGGCCGCGGACACGCTGAACGCGCCGCCTCCATTCGGGTAACGTCGAGAGTACGAACCCTCCGTTCCGCCCGCCCTTCCGCAGGAGTACGCCATGAGCGATGCCACTGAGCGTCCCGCCGTCGACGACGACGCCTGGGCCAAGGCGTGCGCCGAGGATCTTGAGGCGGAGAAGGCCCGCCGCCGCGCGCAGCACGGCCCGCCGCCCGGCTCCGCGGGCGAGGAACTGCGCAAACTGCTCGACGCCGTCGCCGACAAGGTCTCCTCGTTCCAGACGTCGCTGCCCGGCATGGCCGCGCAGAACGCCGTACAGCAGCTGGTCAGCCAGGCGAAGGCCGCCGTCGAGCCGGTCATGGAGCGCAACCCGGAGATCTTCGACCACCTCGCGGCGGCGGGCGGCGAGCTGCTTGCCGCCTATCGATCCGCAGTCGAGGGGCACGAGCGACGCTGGACCCAGGGGCCGAAGCCTTCCGGAGACGCCAAGGACCCGCGGGACGAGGGCCCGGGGCCGAGCGAGCACATCGACCTGGACTGATCAGGACTGTGCCCGCCCTCGGGTACGGTTGGCCTTAGCGGGGCTCGACCGAAAACTGAGGGACACATGGGACTCACCATCGGCGTCGATATCGGCGGTACGAAGATCGCAGCGGGCGTCGTCGACGAAGCGGGCACCATTCTCGAGACGCACACGGTGCCCACGCCGTCCACCCCACAAGGCATCGTCGACGCGATCTCCTCTGCCGTCGCAGGGGCCGGCAAGGGGCACGACATCGAGGCCGTCGGCATCGGCGCCGCCGGATACGTGGACGACAAGCGCGCCACCGTCCTGTTCGCGCCGAACATCGACTGGCGCCACGAACCGCTGAAGGACGAGATCGAGCAGCGCGTCGGGCTGCCGGTGGTCGTGGAGAACGACGCCAACGCGGCCGCCTGGGGCGAGTACCGCTTCGGCGCCGGCCAGGGCCACGAAGACGTCATCTGCATCACGCTCGGCACCGGCCTCGGCGGAGGCATCATCATCGGCAACAAGCTGCGCCGCGGGCATTTCGGCGTGGCCGCGGAGTTCGGCCACATCCGGGTGGTCCCGGACGGTCTGCTGTGCGGCTGCGGCAGCCAGGGCTGCTGGGAGCAGTACGCCTCGGGGCGCGCTCTTGTCCGCTACGCCAGGCAGCGCGCCAACGCCACTCCGGAGAACGCCGTGGTCCTCCTCGGGCTCGGCGACGGCACGGTCGAAGGCATCGAGGGCAAGCACGTCAGCGCGGCCGCCCGGCAGGGCGACCCGGTCGCAATCGACTCCTTCCGCGAACTGGCGCGCTGGGCGGGCGCGGGCCTGGCCGATCTGGCCTCGCTCTTCGACCCGTCGGCGTTCATCGTGGGCGGCGGCGTCTCGGACGAGGGCGAGCTGGTCCTCGACCCGATCCGCAAGTCCTTCCGCCGCTGGCTGATCGGCGGCAAGTGGCGCCCGCACGCTCAGGTGCTTGCGGCCCAACTGGGCGGCAAGGCGGGCCTGGTGGGCGCGGCGGACCTGGCGCGTCAGGGCTAGTTGTCCTCAACCGCCGAGATTTCTGTCCTCAATCGCCGGGCGGGCCGAAAGTAGGCCCCCCCCGCGCATGGGGTGTGTGGGCGGGGGCGAAGCCCCCGAAAAGGCCCGCGCCGGCGGTGCTGT
>NZ_JBHWWF010000053.1:0-36636 GCF_042736455.1 Streptomyces sp. NPDC060064 | reverse complement strand
GGCGGGGGAGTGGCGCCCCCGCCGCAACCGGAATCACCCACCCGCGTCTTTTCATGACAGTCCGCCACGTGCTCGCCGGGGTGACCTGCCTGGCCGCGGTCGCCTGCAGAGCATGTTCATGTTGCGGCACCTGTGGGCCCAGGACGGTGTCATGGCTCGGCATCCGGCGCTGCATCCGCGTCTTCTTCACCGCGTTCACTGCCATTGCACCGTCCGGCCGCACCGATCAAGGCACCGCTGCCTAAGAACTCCCAACAGAATGGGCCGCCCTCCGATCCGTGTGCGGTGGGGCAAGGCGAGCGCGAAGGAAGATCACTACTCTGCATGAGTGCTCTCATACGACGAGTTGACTTCACCAGAGCGTGAGCTGTGGGACGCGTTCCCCGATGGACGCCGCGCGGACCTGCGCACCGGTGTGCCCGAGGACGACCGTGTCGCCGAGGGTGGGCGGTGGGGCCCCGGACGGACGGTTCGGGCCGCCGTGATCGTGGCGCTCCTCCTGGGCGCGAACACCGCGCAGCCAGGCGTCGTCGCGTGCCTGAGGCTCGCCGGGGCGCGGATATCCGGGCACATCAACCTGGCCGGCGCGCAGGTCGCTCACGCCCTCTGGCTCGAGGACTGCTGGTTCGAGGAGGGCGTGGACCTCTCTGGTGCGTCGACCCAGTCGATTGCGATCGTTGGCAGCCGAGTGCCGGGCGTGGAAGCCGGCTTGATCCGTATCGAGGGGCGCCTCGACCTGCGGCGCTCTCGCCTGGAAAGCGGCTCTGCCTCGCCCTTCCACCGCAGGGTCACCGCCTTGTCGCTCATCAACGCCCACGTGAGCGGCGCCGTGAACCTCAGTGGCGCCGAGATCACCGCACCCGAGGAATGGGCGGTGTCCGCCGGCGGACTGGTCGCGGAGGGCGGCGTCTACTGCGTGGACGGATTCGTCGCGCACGGTGAAGTCCGTCTCATGGGGGCACAGTTGCCAGGCGGACTGCACATGCGGGGCGCACTACTGGAACGCCCCGGCCAGCGTGGGGTGGCGCTGACCCTGGACAACGCCGTGGCCTCGACGCTCGACTTCTCCGACGGGTTCCTCGCGAACGGGACCGTACGGCTGCGGGGTGCTCGGATCTCGGACAACCTGACCTTTGAAGGAGCCGTCCTGAACGGGCCGCCCGACGGCCACGGCCCGTCATTGGTCGCCCTGCTGATGCAGGCCGTCGACTTCGACTTCACCCTCGCCCGGCCACCGTCCGGCACCGTGGACCTGCGGGGCGGGCAGGTGTCCTACCTCCACGACAGTGAGCACAGCTGGCCGGACGTGGTGGAGCTGGACGGCTTTGTCTACGGCTCCATCAAGGTGGACGCGGCAGGCGAGCGGCGGGCAGTGGGGCGGCGGGACTCCGTGGCCCGTCGCGTGGCGTGGATACGACGCGGCCCGGGCTACAATCCCCAGCCCTATGAGCAGTTGGCGAGCTGGTATCGGAAGGCCGGCCACGACGACGACGCCCGCCGCGTACTCCTGGCCAAACAGCGCCATCGGCGTCAAACTCTGCTCCCGGCCGCGCGCGTGTGGGGGCACCTGCTCGACGTGACCGTTGGCTATGGCTACCGCCCCTGGCTGGCCGGCGTCTGGCTCCTCGCGCTGACCTTGCTGGGCACGCTGTCCTTCGGTACTCACTCCCCCACCCCGGTCAAGCAAGGCGAAGGCGCCCCGTTCCAGCCCCTCGTCTACGCACTCGACCTCTTGATCCCCATCGGTGGTCTGGGCCAGCGCGCGGCCTGGTACTGGTCGAACGACAGCCTCCAGTGGCTGGCTTACCTGCTGATCGCCTTCGGCTGGGTGCTGACGACCGCGGTCATCGCGGGTGTCACCCGCACCCTGCAGAAGAGTTAGCGGTCGACAGCTGAGTTCAGGCGTCGCCAGCAGAGCAGTGTGCACCCGAGGGTGAGGAGGGCCTCGTGAATGTCGTCGCGTATCTCCCAGCGGATCCGCAGGCGGCGGAACCAGGCAGGTGGGCGAACGCCCGCTCGACGACCCAGCGTTGGGTGCCAAGTCCGGAGCCGTGCTCGGTGCCCCGGCGGGCGATCACCGGCTTCACGCCGAGATCCCGGACCAGGCGGCGGTACTTGTCGTGGTCGTAGCAGAGGTCGCCCAGCACCACGGTGGGGCGGCGGCGGGGCCGACCGCGCTTGTCCCGTACTGGCGGGATCGCCTCCAGCAGTGGGATCAGCTGGGTGACATCGTTGCGGTTGCCGCCTCAGGTTGGCGGCCAGAGGGATGCCGGTGGGGTCGGTGATCAAGTGGTGTTTGCAGCCCGTCCTGCCCCGATCGACGGGGCTTCGTCCGCTCTTGGAGCCCCCTTTAACGCCCGGATGTGGGAGCGGTCGACGGCCGCCCGGGAGAAGTCCAGGGCGTCCACACTGCGCAGCTCGACCAGGAGGACCTCGTGCAGCCGCGGCCACACACCGGCCTCAGTCCACTCAGCCAGCCGGCGCCGGCAGGTGATGCCTGAGCCGAAGCCGAGTTCCTGCGGCAGATGTTCCCAGGCGATCCCGGTGTGCAGCACGAACAGGATGCCCTGGAACACCAGCCGGTCCCTTGCACGGAGCGGGCGTGCGTCCTGCGTACCTGATCGGGCGGCGCCTCGAGCGCGTGTATGGGCCGTGGCACCTGCACGGTGCGGTGGCTCCGTCCGGCCCACTGGATGAGTGGCTGATCGACAGCAAGGCAGTCTCTTCCCGTGTCACGACTGGGTCGGACTGGTGCCTGATCGTCGAGATGGCGGCCCCCAAGTACGAGGGGTATGACATGGCGGAGTGCGGCCGAGTTGAGGTGGCGCCGATCAAAGGTGAGACACCGTTCGCGGATCACCTCGGCGAGAGAATTCTTGCCGTCCATGAACAAGGGGCCGGCCATGGGGCTTCTCGCGCTGGAGATTACGTTCGACTCCGGCGTTGTTCGGTGCGAGAGCTGGCCCGGATACCTCCGCCTCTCCACCAGGTGTTCCTCCAGCGAGGGTGACGAAATCCAGTTGATCGCCCCGAAGCCACGGCCAGGACCCGAGCGTCGTTGTCGAGGCCGACCGCGACGTTGGCCGGCGTATCGCCGATCAGCAGCACATGGCCAGCCGAGATGGACGTGCCCATGCCCTGGCTCGTCCGACACAGTGCACAACTGCGTGAGCGGTCGGTGCGGGACCACGAGGTCTTCGAGCCGGAACCGGGCCAAGTCTGCCCCCAGGGAACCTCCGTACGCGTCGCCAATCGACCTCGGTACAGAGATCGGTCAGTCGGTGGGGTTGCTGCTGACTGCTTCACTCGACCGGACTGGGACGAGCCCGGCGGCGTTGCCAGCGCCGCCGCAGGGCTAGCGACCACGGCGCAGCGCCGAGTACGACCAGTACCGTCAGCAGCGGCAGCCGCCACCAGGAGGAGATACTCGCCGGGGGTGGCGACGGCGTTTCCGCCACCCAGGGCCGTGCGCTCTTCGACCAGGCGAGGAACGCGTCACCGATCGGGAGCAGGCCGAAGGCGTACCGCTTGGTCCAAGGGGTGTCGACCGGTAGGCCGGCCAACTCGCTGTAGCTGGACATTGCTCCGGCGAGCGGGGCGTCGCCGTGCACTTGGGCCGCGCCGATGGTGACCACGCTGGCCGACAGACTCACACCGAGTGGCAGCGGGCCGGAGTCGACGTCGGCCGGACCATCCACGCCCTTGGGATACTCCCGCACGGCTGGCCCGAGGCCGAGCGGCGAGACGACGTACAGGTCGCGGAAGCGCAGGTACTGCTCACCGGCGAAGCCCGGATCGACGTCGAGCAGAAAACGCTGAATCAAGCTTTGTGAAGTGCCCCTGGCCACCTCGACCGGGTCGCCAGTGCTGGGGTCGGCACGATGCGGGAGCAGTCCGGTCCTCGGATCAAGCCGCTGGCGTACTCCTTCAAGCCATCGCTTGACAGTCCCTGCGAACCGGGTGGGCAGCAGCGCGTCGTGCAGCCGCAACGACGCGATCGCCACGGTCGAGTCGACCGGCCACGCCTGCCCAGGATACGCCGCCAGGTACGGCGACGCCGAGGCGCCGAACGCCGCGCCGAGCGCGGCGGAATCCGCGGCGAAGCGGTGCAGCTCGGCCGGATCGCGCTGCCCGGCAGGCTGCAGGCTCAGCAAGCCGCCGCGCAGCCAGTTGCTCCAGCCGCAGAAGAAGACACCGTACGACGGGACGAGGTCCGGGCTGAACGGGGCGCGGCCGGACGGCGAATCCAACCGATCCAACGCCCACCGTGCCTCCCGCAGCGCCGCTGACCGATCGCCGACCGGTTGGCGCATCCCAATCTCGACCCAGCCCAGGCCGTACAGCGCGTGCAGAAAGAAGTACCCCTCAGGGAACTGACGTTGCGCCTCGTCACCGGCCCCGCCGTCCAGTGCGGCGCGTATGAACGCCAGCTGCCGCTGAACCCCGGCCGGCTCACCCTTCGTACCCGCGGTGGCGGGCGCGACCAATCGCACCACGCCAACCAGCGCGCAGACGCTGACCACAACGGCAGTCATCAGCCGCGACCACCTCATCAACTGACGGGCTGGTGATGACGGTTCGGACATCCGTTGATCTTAACCCGGAGTGCCGCGGGGCCCGAGCGAACGGTCGAGAAGGGACATGCGCTCTTCGTGGGAGGTGACGCGAGTCGTCCCGTCGGTCCGTCGTCGGCGGGGCGTCGCGAAGGCGCTTCCAGTGAAGCGGACGCCACTTCCCCTGTGCGTCCCGGCACCCCGTCTTGGTGCCGAACCCAGGACGCGGACAGGCCGGACCTGCAGCCGTCCAAGGCCGATTGACGGCGACCACAGCTGGGACAGACCTGCCCGGTCGTGCCAGAGCCACCAAGCCCTGGTCACTGGGGTGAACGGGCTCCGCAACACGGCCGCTAGCATTCCCTTGCGCTGAGTGGTACCTTGCCAAGAGCACGTGTGTACGCCTTCACATCGGCGCCAGTGCTTGTTTCCTTCATTTCGCTGTTACGCCCGTCCATTCATGACCGGCAGTCCAGCTCTCAGCACCAGATCTTCCTCTCGGCCCTCGGCCCTTTGCCCGCCGCACGATGCGTAACTCTGCAGCATCCCCCGGGCCTTCCTTCATCATGTCCGCGAAAGGACCCGCGTGACCAGCACTCTCGAAACCCCCTCTGTCCCGCAACAACTACCTGTTCAGGCCGTCGGCGTCCTCGACATCACCAGCAACGGGCAGGGCTTCCTCCGCACCCAAGGAGTTCTGCCGAGCACGGGCGACGTGCAGGTGTCATCCGCCCAGATCCGCCAGCACGGCCTGCGGAAGGGCGATGCCATCGAAGGTCGCGTCGGCCGGCCGCGCTCCCTCGCCCAGGTGGAGCTGGTCAACGGCCGCCCACCGAAGGAGCTCTGCGGCCGTCCGCACTTCGGCGACCTCACCCCGCTCCACCCCAGGCAACGCCTGCATCTCGAACACGGAGCGGGGAGCCTGACAACACGGCTCGTAGACCTGGTCGCGCCCGTCGGCAAGGGGCAGCGCGGGCTCATTGTCGCGCCGCCCAAGACCGGCAAGACGGTACTTCTGCAGCAACTGGCCGCCGCCGTGTCCGCCAACCATCCTGAATGCCATCTCATGGTGGTGTTGCTCGACGAACGCCCTGAAGAGGTCACCGACATGCGCCGTTCGGTACGAGGTGAAGTACTCGCCTCGACCTTCGACCGCTCTGCCAAGGAACACATCGCCCTTGCTGAACTCGCGGTGGAGCGAGCGAAGCGGCTTGTGGAGCAGGGCCAGGACGTCGTCATTCTGCTGGATTCCCTCACCCGTCTGTGCCGGGCGCACAACAACGCGGCGGCTTCGGGCGGCCGAACCCTCACCGGCGGCGTGGACGCCGCGGCCGTACAGGGTCCCAAGCGTCTCTTTGGAGCCGCCCGCCTCGCCGAGGAAGGAGGCTCGCTGACCATCCTCGCCACGGCCCTGGTCGACACCGGATCCCGCGCTGACGATTACTTCTTCGAAGAGCTGAAGAGCACGGGCAACATGGAGCTCCGACTGGACCGCGCGCTGGCGGACAGACGGATCTTTCCGGCAGTGGCCATCACCCCCTCCGGCACTCGGCGCGAAGAACTCCTACGTTCTCCTGCGGAGTTGGCAGCGCTGCGTGGGCTGCGCCGCGCTCTTCACTCGCGGGACGGGCAGCCGGCCCTGGAGACCCTGCTCGACAGGATCCGGCATACGCCGAACAATGCCACGTTCCTGCGGCAGATCCACCACACAGTTCCCGCGGTCTGAGGGCCGAGCACGACACAAGCGCCGGCGGCACTGTCACTGAGGCTGCGTGCGAGAGCAGCCGTGGCCACACGATCCCCGGCCGCCCGGCCTACGGGTTGCCAATGCCTGGCAGCGAGCGAAGAGGGGCCGCACCCGCGTCAACCTTGCCGCCGTAAACCTCATGAGCCGTCGACGCCCTCTCCGGCAGTCCGGACTCCAGCATCACCAAGGTGCTGCCTGCCCTCGGCATCGGCCGCAACCGGCTGCGGCAGGTACCCGTACTCTGCGGTGATCGCGAAGACGTCGACGTGGCCGCGCTCGATGCCGCGCTGGCAGAGCTGGATGGCCGGCCGGCGATTGTCGTGGCGAACGCGGGCATCGTGAACACGGTCGACTTCGACGACCTGCCGGCGATCGCGGCACTGATCGTGCGGTCGGCTCGGTGCCCGCCAGTGGGAGCGGGTAGCGGCTCGCCGAGGATTGAGTAATTCTCTTACGAATTATGCCTGAGTGTTACGATTCGCGAGTGCTGTTGAGCTGTGCGTTCGTGAATCTCAAGCCGGGAGTCGGCAAAACGACGAGCGCGATCTGGCTGGCCCACGCGCTCCATGAGTCGGGCATGTCTCCCCTCTTCGTTGACGGGGATCCGGCTGGCTCCGCCCTGCGCTGGAGCGATCTGGCCGACGGATTCCCGTTCCCGGTGGTCGCCCTGCCAGTCGGTGATGTACACCGCCGGGTCGACGATTTCCTCGGTGACCGGCGGGCGGTCGTCTTCGACGCTCCGCAGCTGGAGGACCATGCACGTATTGCCCGCAGCATCATGCGCCACGCGAACGAGTGGATCATCCCCGTGACGCCGGCGCCCATCGAGCTCGACCGGATAGCGCCTATTCGGACGGAGATGGACGACGTGGAGTCCCTGCGTGTCGAGCCGGCACGCACCGCGGTACTGCTCAACCGCACCAATCGCCATGAGCCCACTCGTACCGGTCCGGATGCCGACGCACGCGAGGTGCTCACCGAGCGCGGCTACGACGTATTGGGGACGCAGATCCCCCGGCTCGATCTGTACGCCCAGTCATTCGGCATGCAAGTCAAGGTCAAAGGGTCGGCCTATATGGACCTCGCGGAGGAACTCATGAAGCGGCACACGGCGTGAGCCGACGCAAGGACAGCTACCGTGCAGCCCTGCACCGGAATCCAGAACCGCGGAGCATGACCAAGGTCGCCGTGCTCCGGAACCGGTACGTTCAGGTGACTATCGAGTTGGCCCCGGAGGTGCACCATGAACTCGCCTCTTGGGCTGGCCCTCCCATGGCCATCCTCGGCGTGGCCGGAGCAACTGTCTCGCACACCTGGCGCATGCTGACCGCCTGCATGCCCGATTCGGGGAACTCCTCGGCCTGACGAGTTCGTCCCGACGTCGCTGCGAATGCCGGTGCCAATCCGGCTGGGGCCAACCATGCCGCCACTGCGGACGTCCCCGAGGACATCGAGTGGGCCGACGCCGTGCTGTTCGGTTCCGCGACCCGCTTCGGCAACATCTCCTCCCAGCTCAAGCAGTCCATCGACACCTCGGCGGGCTCTGGGCGCAGGGCAAGCAGGCCTACAAGGTCTACAGCGGGTTCACCTCCTCTGTGACCCTCCACGCCCGGCCAGGAGACCACGCTGCAGACGCTCTGTACCAGCTCCACCACTTGGGCGGCATCGTGGTCGCCCTCGGCTTCACCGGCCTGGTTGAGTTCGCGCACGGCAGCCCCTACGGCACTTCGCACGTGGACGCACAGGGCACGAACCCGGTGGACGACACCACCCGCGCCGCCGCCCGTCACCAGGCCGAGCGCATGGTGAAGCGCGGCGCCGCCCTCCTGTCGCCGCGGCACAACCAACGCTTCACCCCCGCACCACACTGGCGCGTGGTGTGCATGGCGGACGTCGACCCGCACGGTCCCGGGCATGCCGTCTCTCCTGCGCAACCGCTTGACCAGGTGTGAGGGACGAAGCCACGGGCCCCCGCGGGGTTCCTACTCCTGGGGCATGCGCAGCGCGTTCGTCCAGAGCCGGGTGAGGGTTTCCACCAATGTATCGAAGCACGGGCTGGTCGGCGGCGAAGGTCACGTATGCCATACGGCTCACCATGGCGCTGAGCGCACGAGCGGTGACTGTCGGGTCGAGGGCCGGACCGGCTAGGCCAGCCTTCTGGAGACGGGTGATGGCTGCGGCACTGCGGTCTATGAACGCCTGCGAGCGCTGCAGCCGTAGTTGCAGGAATCGTCGGTCTACGGCGGCGGCTTGCTCCATGGCGGCCATCAGTGCGGCGTTGCGGCGGTAGGCCTCCAGGTAGGCGCGGTTTGCGTCCTCCACCCCGCGACCCAGGTCTTTGCGGGTACCGTCGCTGACTGCCGCGTTCAGCTGTTCGTCCTGCACACCGGGATCGCCTGGGAACACCTGCCGCAGGAACTCGGCCTCGGGTCGGGCATGACCTGCCTTGCTGGCGCCGCCTGGCCGAATGGAGCGAGGCCCGGGGTGTGGCCCCGGCTGCACGAGGTCCTCCTCACCCGGACTCCGCGCCGCGAACGCGTTGGTCTCCGGGGCGGCGGTCGACGGCTCCCACGTCCGGGCGTTAAGGGGGGAAGCCAAGAACGGACGAAGCCCAGTCGACCGGGGCAGCAAGCATCACCTGATCACCGACGCCACCGGCATCCCGCTCGCGGGCACCCTGACCGGCGGCAACCGCAACGACGTCACCCAGCGGATGGATCACCTCGGTGCCGAAGGCATCGCAGGCCATGTGGAGTTCTTCAACAAGAACGCCCTGCCGCCGTCCACCCGCGATCGCGGTCCGACGCTCGACGCACGCGACCGCAGGTTGTCACCGCTTCGCGGCTGGATCATGGTCGCCGCGACCGCCTTGACCGAGGACGAGGTACTCAGCGACTGGATCGACGAAGGCTTCGCCGTCAGCCTGCCGGTCAAGTAGAGGTCGGAACCGCATACGCCCCCGGGCCGACAGTGCAGGACGCAGCCGTGGAAATGGTGGCCCTCGGGTCGGTGCCCGACTCGGCGGACTGAGCGTCGAGCATGTCGAGGTGGGTGTCAGGATCTCTGCGGCGGGCCGGGCGAGGTACATGCCACTCTTTGTCGCCAGTCAGTCACGCTCCTGCCCAGCCAGCACTGACACCCTCGGCGGAGCCAGGGATCTGCCCCTGTCCGAGGCTGCTCAGGTGCTGGATGCCGCAATGCGGGGCCATCGCATCCGGGGTCGCCAGCCAACCATCGCGGTCGCCTCCGCCTCGGTGGCCTGCCTGCTCCCACCGATGATGTCGACACGACTGCCAATCCCGTCCACCGCGCACGCGTCAGTGAACGCAGGCTGACGGGGCCGCCCCCGTCGGCCGGGTGTGTGGGCCTTTCCGGCCAGGCGAGCGAGGTAACGTGGAGTAACGGCTGTTACTCCTGGGGGTAGATATCCCCAGCGGCCATGGCGCTCTCCTGCTCGCTCTGCGCGAACAGTTTGCGCGCCCTGTCCAGGAGGCGCTGACGCTCCTCCGGGTCGGTCGCCCGCTCCGCCTCCTTTTTCAGGGCATCGGCCTCCTGTCGCAGTTGACGGACGTGGCTCCCGGATTCGCCGGTACCGCTCATGACCACTCCTCGGACGTTCGGGATGAGGGCTGGCCCCCTCAGGGAATCAGCGCCCTTGCGTTTCTGCATCCCGAACGGTCTTGGGCAGGAATCCTTGGCATCTTTCATGCCGGGTTGATGTTCAGGCGGGGCTGACGCGGCCCCGCCACGATCCGGATTCCTCGCCGCGCCGTTCGATGAACTCCTTGAAACGCCGCAGCGGGCACATCCAGGTACAACCGGCCGGTCCGCGGCCTGCCCGAGGTCGAACTTCTCCGGCAGGCTGTGCCGGCACAACAGCTTCGCCTTTGGGCTGGGGCGGACGAAGATCCGGCCCCAAATCGCGTACGCGTTGAACACCCGCGGTCAGTCCCGCCGTACAGCTGAGAAAGGCGAGAGACCGGCGCGCAGCAAGGGATGACAGTGACCGAAGGGCAAGCCACCACGCAGGAGTTGATCGCCATACGCTACTGGCCGCAGGAGGTCGTACACCGTGAGGAAGGCCGCACCGCCTGGCACGGTCAGGACGTCCGGTTCGGACGGCCGGTTTCCTTGATGGAGGCGCGGCCAGTTCAGGCCACCGGTGCACGCCGCACCGCCGCTCGGATTCTGCGCGAGTCCGAAGCCATGGAGCTGACCTGCCCCGGCCGGGCGGCCACTGTCTTCGACGTTCTGGAGGAGAACGGCGCTGTGTGGACGGTCATGGATCGGATTGAGGGCGCTCCCCTCAGCGACCTCCTGTGGCGAGGCCCGGTCAACTACGTCCGCGCTGCCCGCATAGGCCTGGAGATCCTCGACGTTCTCGCGGCGGCCCATCGTGAAGGCGTCCGGCGACCCTCGCACGCTGGCGATCACCTACAGCGAGCAGCTCGGACCGGACCCCGTCGCAGTCTGGCGGGCACTGGAGCCGTCCCTGAAGCGGGTGTCCGTCGACTACGAGCGGCTGGGCGACATCCGCGCCGCCGACTACCGTGGCCTCGACGCGGCGGACATGGAGTGGTTCTCCGAGGACACCGGTGTCCGCGAGCGCACGCTCGGCCGCGGTTTCCTCATCGGCTCCGGCCGTGGCTTCTCCTTACGCTGGACGACCCCGGCCGACAACTGGAACGACGCCGCCAACCGGCGCGCGCTGGACGTCTTCCTGCGCTCCTTCCGGAGCTCCGCCGACTGACCGTGCTCCGATGGCCCCGGAGCCGCAACTGCCGACCCGTCGCACGAGCCATCCCGCCCGCAGCCAGTTGTCCGCTAGAGCGCGGGCTGCTCCGTCGCTTCGAACGTGGCTACCGGGACAATCGCAGTGCACCGGGCTTCGGCCTGGTGGTGAAGCGATTCTGAACGCTGCTCTGACCGGCGGGCTAGAGCGGACGATCCTGCTGCTCGATGTACTGACGGACGATTGACAGTGGAGCCCCGCCCACCGACCCGGCGAAGTATGAGCCGGACCACAGACGCTGAGCCCGCCAGTAGTGCCGGAGCAGTTCCGGGTACTCCTGGCGGAGCCTGCGCGAGCTGACGCCCTTGAGGGAGTTGACCAGCTTGGACAGGGCCACCTTCGGCGGGAAGTTGACCAGCAGATGCACGTGGTTGTTCTCGCCGTTGAACTCCACCAGCTCGCACTCGAAGTCCTCGCACACGGCCCGCATGATCTCCTCCATGCGCGTCAGGTGCACGTCTTTGAAGACCTTGTGCCGGTACTTCGTCACGAAAACCAAGTATGCGTGGAGGACGAATGCACAGTGCCGACCAGTACGAATGTTCTGATACTCAGCCATAAACCAACTGTAGTACGGTAATCGGCATGCAGTTGAGGTACAGCTTCCGCCTGTATCCGAACGGTCCTCAGCGCGCCGCGCTGGCCCGGGCGTTCGGGTGCGCCCGCGTCGTCTTCAACGACGCGTTGCGTGCCCGCAAGGATGCCCACGAGCAGGGCAGGCCGTACCCGAGGACCGGCGAACTGTCCAAGCAGGTCATCACCGAGGCGAAGAAGACCGAGGCCCGTGCCTGGCTCGGTGAGGTCTCCGCCGTGGTGCTGCAACAATCTCTGCGGGACCTGGACACCGCGTACGCCAACTTCTTCGCGTCGATAAAAGGCACCCGCAAGGGGCCGAAGATCGCAGAGCCTCGGTTCAAGTCACGCAAGGACAACCGGCACTCGATCCGCTTCACCGCGAACGCCCGGTGGAAGATCACCCCCGGCGGGGACCTGACGTTGCCGAGGATCGGCGATGTGCGGGTGAAGTGGTCCCGCGTTCTGCCCTCGGTCCCGTCCACGGTGACCGTGGTCAAGGACGCAGCCGGCAGGTACTTCGCGTCCTTCGTCGTCGAGACCGCTCCCGAAACGCTGCCCGACGTGGAACCCGTCGTCGGCATCGACCTCGGTCTTGGACACTTCGCGGTCCTCTCCGACGGCACGAAGATCGACGCCCCGCGCTTCCTGCGCCGGGCGGAGAAGAAGCTCAAGCGGGAACAGCGACGCCTGTCCCGCAAGGCCAAGAGCGGCAACAACCGGGACAAGGCCCGCGTCAAGGTCGCCCGCGCTCACGCACGGGTGGCCGACGCACGGCGCGAATTCCACCATCAGCTCTCCACACGGATCATTCGCGAGAACCAAGCGATTGCTGTGGAGGACCTGGCGGTGAAGGGACTCGCCCGTACGCGCCTGGCCAAGTCCGTGCACGACGCGGGATGGTCCGCGTTCGTCGCAATGATGGAGTACAAGGCCGCGAAGTTCGGCCGCAGCTTCCACCGCATCGGACGGTTCGAGCCGACCTCTCAGGCCTGTTCGGCGTGCGGCGTCAAGGACGGCCCCAAACCCCTCCATATCCGCGTCTGGGAGTGCGGGGCCTGCAGAACCGTCCTCGACCGGGACATCAACGCGGCGGTCAACGTCGCCAAGGCCGCCGGACTGGCGGTGTCAGCCCGTGGAGCGCAGGTAAGACCGGGACTCGTCCCGGCACCGTGCGTTGAAGCAGGAACCCACCGAGACGGTCAGACGACCGTGGTAGGAATCCCCGCCCTTTAGGGCGGGGAGCGGAAGTCAACAGCCCTGGTGGGCCCACAACCAGGCCCCCCTGCGCAGATATCGCCCGAAAGACCAGAAGCAACCCCTCGGCCTGGGCCCGGACCACCAACTCCTCGATCAGCTGGTCATCCACGGCCTTCACCGACTGCGGCTCAGCCACCTCGACGGTCCCGGGTTCAGGTCGGATGCTCGGAACCAAGCTGCCCGCCGGTGAGAACCGGCGGGCCGCCTCAGGTCACTGCCGAGATTGAATCAGGGACCCTGGATTCGGATCAGGGAGCCTGGACAGATGGCCTGGCCCCATTACTTGGTCAGTTCGTCAGCCGGGGAACCCTGGCGAGGTGTAGGCGCCGGTCCACTTACCGCACGCGTAGGCTTTGCCGCCCTTGTAGCTGCAGGCACGGAAGTTGAGTTCTGTGTTCTCGGGGAAGTCCCGGACGAACGCCAAGGACCGCCTTAGTCGGCGGACGTCCCTTCACGATGCCGGGATTCCGCGGGGAGGTCATTAGCGCTGAGTTCACAGCCCTGTTCGCGATCAGTCCACTCCTACTCGGGGTTGTGGAGGGCTTGGTGCCGGTGGTTCTTGGCCGTGGTGCCGTAGGCGATGCGGTAGGTGTGGCTGAAGTCGGCGGCGCGGGGAAGGCCCCACCGCGCGCGGGCAGATCAGCGTCGGTGGGGCGGGGTGTATCTGCGGGGGTCTGCTACTGGATGGGCTGCGGAAATCGGTGGAGCCGATGGCTGCCCGGCTGGGTGAGGACGGTAACGGTCAGGCCTTGGCGCACTTCATCACCACCAGTACGTGGGATCCGGCGCATGTGCGGGCCCGACTCGCGTGGAAGATGGCCCCCGGCGATCAACCCAACCGCGCTGATCAATGACACGGGCTTCCTCAAGGACGGCGACGCGTCGGCCTGTGTGTCGCGTCGGTGCACCGGCACCGCCGGCAAGGTGACCAACTGCCAGGCGGGCGTGTCCTTGCTCCTGGCCTCGGACACTTCCTCGGCGGCGATCGACTGGCGCTTGTTCCTCCCCAAGTGCTGGGATCGGGCCTCGCCGCAGGCCGATCTGCCAGGGCGGCCCGCCGCGAACGGTGCGGCATCCCGCCGGATGTGGCCCATGTCGAGAAGTGGCAACTGGCCCTGGACATGATCGACGAGACCCGGTCCTGGGACGTCGATGTCCCCCTCGCCGTGGCCGACGGCGGATACGGAGACACCGCAGCCTTCCGGCTCGGCCTGGAGACAGGCGGGCTGCACTACGTGGTGGGCAGCTCGACCACACTCACGCCCCACCCGCACGATGCACGGCCGCACTTCCCGCCCCACAGCGGCCGCGGGCACCCGCCCCAACCTGCATACCCCGAGGCGCCCAAGAGCGTGAAGGATCTGGTCATCGCCACTGGGAAGCAGGCGGCCCGGCCCGTGCAGTGGCGGGAGGGCTCCCGCCGGGGCACCGGCCGCAGCGGGTTCAAGCGCATGTACTCGCGGTTCGTGGCGCTGCGGATCCGGCCCGCTGGACGCGAGATCCGCAAGGCCACCTGCGGCCGGAACTGCCCGCGTGCTGGCTGCTGGCCGAGTGGCCCGCCACCGAGCCGGAGCCGGTGCAGTTCTGGCTCTCCAACCTGCCCGACGACACCCCGCCGGCCACACTCATCCGGCCGGCCAAGCTCCGCTGGCGGATCGAGCACGACTAACGCGAGGTGAAACAGGCCCTGGGTCTGGCCCACTTCGAGGGCCGCGCCTGGAGCGGCTGGCACCACCACGTCACCCTTGTCTCCGCCGCCCATGCCTTCTGCACACTCCAGCGACTGGCCCGGACCCCAAAAGAAACGGCGTCGGCCTGACCCTCTACCAGGTCGTCCGCGAGATGCAGTTACTCCTCGCCGTCTGGACCGGCGCCTGCCCCACCTGTCACCGCGACGTACCCACGGCGATACCCACCTGATCCAAGCCTTACCAGGGCTGGCCGGTCCGCCCCTCGGCACGTTGACAGGCGTCTGTCGACATGCTGCTATGAGGCGCTGCTCAGCCGGACCTGCGCCGCGTCGCATGCCGCTCGGGCACCGGATCGACGGCGACTTGACCGGGGGCGGCGCCCCCGAACCCAGAGCGAGGACCCATGCCACAGCGCGCCGCGACCATCGTCGGCGGCGGGATAGGCGGCCTCGCGGCGGCCGTCGCCCTGCACCGCCGGGGCTGGCGCGTCGAGGTGCTGGAACGGGCCCCGGAGTTCACTGAGATCGGCGCCGGCATCTCCCTGTGGCCGAACGCGCTGCACGCGCTCGAAGTGCTCGGCCTGGCCGGCGCCGTCCGGGCACTCGGCGCCGTCGAGGCCACAGGCGGCGTACGCGACCGCCAGGGCCGCTGGCTGTCCCGTACGGACAACGCGGAGCTGGCGCGCCGCTTCGGCCATCCCTTGGTGGTCCTGCACCGCGCGGACCTGTTGCGGGCGCTCACCGAGGCGCTGCCCGCTGACAGCCTGCGGTCGGGCAGCGAGGCGTCCGCGGTACGCGACGACGGCCACTGCCTGGTCGTCGATCACCATGGGGGCGAGTCCCGGCCCGACCTCGTGGTCGGCGCCGACGGGCTGCGCAGTGCGGTCCGCCGCGCCCTGTGGCCCGACGCGGCCGGCCCCCGGTACGCCGGTTACACCGCCTGGCGCATGGTCACCGAGCCCCTCGCCGAGCCGCCCTCCGAGGGCGCAGCGACCTGGGGCCGCGGGGCGAGGCTCGGCTACACGGCGCTGCCGGGCGGGCGGATGTACTGCTTCGCGACCGCGTCGCTGCCGGCGGGAGCGGCCTCCGGCTCGTCCGAGTACGCCGAACTGCTGCGCCGGTTCGGGTCCTGGCCGGATCCCATCCCCGCCCTCCTGGCCGCCGTCCCCGCGGACGCGGTGCTGAGACACGACCTGTACGACCTGCCGCCGCTGCCCTCCTTCGTCCGCGGCCGGGTCGCGCTGCTGGGCGACGCGGCCCATGCCATGACCCCTAATCTGGGCCAGGGCGCGTGCCAGGCGCTGGAGGACGCGGTCACCCTCGCCCACTGCCTCGACGGCCCCCCGGACGTGGCCGCCGCGCTCCGCTCGTACGACCTGCTGCGCCGCCCGCGGACCCAGGCCATCACGCGCCGCTCCGCCCGGCTCGGCGCAGTCGGCCAGCTGTCGTGGCCGCCCGCGGTGCTGCTGCGCGACACGGCCGCCCGGCTGACGCCGACGCGGGCGACACTGCGTTCCATGACGTCGGTGCTCGGCTGGACCGCGGCCGGTGACCGGGCGACCGCGACGGAGAGCGAGAGGCACTGATGCCGGACTGGACGTATCACCCGCTGCGCGGCTCGGCCGCCGCCGTGTTGGGCCGGCGCCGTTCGCAGCGGACGGCACTGAGGCTGTTGGCCTCGATCGGCTCCCGTCCCGTCGGCGCGCGGCTGATCGCTCGGTCGTTCGGCCACCGTCGTCCGCCAGAGCGGCTTGCCGGCGAGATCGCCGGTGTGCCCGTGACCGTCCGCCTCGGCATATCCGTCCCGCCCTCGCTCGCGCGCGAAGCGCTACGCGCCATGCCCCCGCTCGGGGCTGGTGTCGTCGAGGTGGCTCCCGTCTCGGCGGCCGACGCGGAGACCGTACGCGAGGCCGCCGCCGGCCGCTCGATCCCGCTGGTGGTCCGCGCTTGCGACCCGGAGGCCGAGGCCGCCCTCAAGCCCCATGTCGACGGGTTCACTGGCGGCGACGACCCGCACATAGTCCACATGTCCGACCCGTCGGTCACCGCCGCGGCCGCCGCGCTCGAGGAGCCGGGCGCCGTCGTGCTCGCCCGGCCCGGGGTGCTCGTCGCGGCCGGACCCGGCTGGTTCGCCCGGGTCGCCGAGGCAGTCACGCCCACCGAGCCCGCTCCGGTGCTACGGGACGTCGGCCGCGATCCGCGCCGCTGGCCCGCCTGGTGGTGGGCGCTGCTCGTCGGGCTCGGTATGACGGGCGCCGGACTCGGCGCCGCGGCGATCACGCTCGGGCCGGTGCTGCTCTGGTACGACCGCGACTACCTCGGCATGACGCTGCAGGACATGCATGCCGCCAATCACCACCTCGTGCACTTCCTCCAGCACGATCGGATCACCATGGCCGGCACGATGGTGGCGATCGGCACCCTCTACACCGGTCTCGCCGTGGGCGGGATCAGACGCGGCTGGACCTGGGCCCGCGATGTCTATCTGCTCTCGGGGGCCATCGGCTTCCCCACCTTGTTCTACTTCCTGGCCACCGGATTCGTGGAGCCCCTGCACACGGCTACCACCATCGTGCTGTTCCCGATGTTCGTGGCCGCGGTCCGTCGGACCCCGCACGCACCGCGGTGGCGCCTGGCGCCCGAGGGGCCGGAGCCGGAGCGCCGACGGGCGCTGGTCGGCCAGCTGCTGCTGATCCTCACGGGAGCGGGGCTGTTCGTCGGCGGAGCGGTGATCTCGGTGGTCGGTCTGACCGGTGTCTTCGTGCCGACCGACCTGGCCTTCCTGGGCACCAGCGCGCAGACGCTGGAAGCCGTGAGCCCTCGGCTTGTGCCGTTCGTCGCCCACGACCGCGCGGGGTTCGGAGGCGCCCTGATGGCCGCCGCGGTGGCGATCGTCCTGCTCAGCGCGTGGGGCTGGCGGCGGGGTGAAGCTTGGGTGTTCTGGACCCTGGCCGCGGCGGCGGCCGCCGGCTTCCTGCCGGCCGTCGTAGTGCACGGCGCGATCCACTACACGGACTTCATCCACCTCGCGCCGGTCTACTTCGGCATCGCCATGACCGGCACCAGCCTGCTGCTCGCGCGTCCATACCTCTGCGCCAAGGCGTCGGCGAGGCCGAAAGACTGACGGGCCGCCCCGGCGAGCGCTCCACCACGAGCGCATGGACGACTCGGACGCCCCCGATCCACCGGACTGGCAGCTGCACGCGGTTGGCCTTCTGGCCCCGGCGAAGGCTCGATCGTCGGCGAGAGCGGGCGGGCGGCGTCGTACATCCGCCGCGAAGTCCTCCAGACGACACCGGACTTCATCCAACTCCCCAGGTGTCACAAACCGCTCAACGACATAGCCCCTCAACCGGACACGCCACCGACAAATGAACCTGACCAAGCCCTACTATGGTCCCGCTCTCCGAACCTACCGATACTCGCCAAGGTCACCGGCAAGGCCGAGTTCTACTTGCCTCGGAACCGACACCGTGCATACCGCCACCAGCGCCGACGGCATCATCGGCACGTCCGCGCGTCGTCGATCGCCAACTGGCTGCCGGCCTGCACCCGCCACGACTCCGACGCCGACTCGCCGGACGTCAGCTGATCGAACCGACGCACCGTGTCCAGCAGGGTCAGCAGACCACGTAGGGGTGCCGCTCGTCTTCCTCGTCCACCCTCAGAGCGTAGGAGCGAGCAGCAGGAGAGGGCGACGGAATTTTCCGGCACTCCGTGTCTGAAGAAACAGGTGCATCTCACAGCCTTGAGCCGCTTGCCTGGCTGCGTCCATGAGAACGGGCTCTGGTCCACTTGTTGTGGTCGCGTACGCAGCGTGACTGTCGATCTTCTCGGTTTGGTGTCTGAGATAGCCCGAAAATCGCCCGACTGGTGGGCGGTGTGGCCGACAGTGCTGCGCCGTGGACGAAGTACGGCGCCAGCTCAAAGAGTTGCTGCTCTCCTCGGTGGAGGGCGTGTCTGTGAAGTCGGTCGATGTGACCGACATGGTTGTCCGGGTCGAGGCCCTGAGTACTGCCCGGCAAGCGGCCTGCCCAGGCTGCGGGTGCTGGGCGAGGCGAATACACGGCTCCTACCTGCGGTTTCCCCGCGACCTGCCAGCGGCAGGCAAGTTCGTCGTGGTGGCGTTAAGGGTGCGTCGGTTCATCTGCGCGGAGGACTCCTGTCCACGCAAGACCTTCGCTGAGCAGGTGCCGGGGCTCACCCGCCGGTTCGGCCGGCGGACGGAACGACTGCGATCGGCACTCGTCTCGGTCGGTCTCGCGCTCGCGGGCCGGGCCGGGTCCCGCATGGCAGACGTTCTCGGGGCGCCGGTCAGCCGGAACACCCTGCTGAGGCTGATCACTTCACTCCCGGATCCACCCACCGCCACACCCCGCGTGGTCGGCGTGGACGAATACGCCCAGCGCAGGGGCGGGTCTACGGAACTGTGCTCATCGACGTCGAAACACGTCGTCCGATCGACCTCCTGCCGGACCGGGAGGCGGACACCCTTGCCGCCTGGCTCGCCCAGCGGCCCGACATCGAGATCGTCTGCCGCGACCGCGCTCCCTTCTTCGCCGAGGGCGCGACCCGTGGCGCCCCGCAAGCCATACAGATCGCGGACCGATGGCACCTATGGAACAACCTGGGCGAAGCCACCGAGAAGTGCGTCTACCAGCACCGCGGTTGCCTGCGTCCCACGCCAGCACCGCCTGGTGAACCGCCAGAGGAGACGAAGCTGGCCGCGTCATCACCCTGGCCGACTGGCCACCGGTTCGCCGAACGCACCCGTGCCAAGCACGCCACCATCCACGCGCTGCTGGACGCCGGCCACAGCAAGCGGTCCGTCGCCCGGCAGCTCGGCATGACGCTCAACACGATCCTGCGCTTCTCCCGGGCCACCACCCCGGAGGAGCTGTTCACCGGCCAGTGGCAAAGCCGGGCGACCAGACTCGATACCTACAAGCCCTACCTCGACCAACGCTGGCAGGAAGGCTGCACCAACGCATGGAAACTGTGGGAAGAGATCAGAGAGCAGGGCTACCCAGACGGCTACGGCAACGTCCGCAACTACGTGAGCAGGACCCTGCGTGGCAAGCCCCAGCCGGACGCGCTGGCCGAGAGCGACCGGGTCCGGCTCAAGGCTGTGCTGGCCAACTGCTCCGAACTGGACGTCCTCGCAAAGCACGTACGGACCTTCGCCCACATGGTCACCAACCTGCAAGGCGACCAACTACCAGACTGGATCGAATCAGCCAGAGCTACTACTGACCTGCCCAGTCTCAGCCGATTCGCCCAGCACCTCGAACGCGACCTCGATGCCGTCGTCGGTGGCCTCTCCCTGCCGTGGAACTCCGGTGTCGTCGAAGGCCATGTCAACCGAATCAAGATGCTCAAGCGCCAAATGTTCGACCGCGCAGGCTTCGAACTCCTCCGCAAACGGGTCCTATTCGCGTGATGTCGGCCGCGGTCAGGACCAAGGGCGCGAGATCAGTCACCAACGAACCAGACGTATCGGTGGGAGCCTTCCTCCGCGGTCCGGCACAAGGCTCGCACCGCGTCAACCCAGGGGCCACCTCGCGCTGCAGGCAGACGGTCCAACTCCTCAAGCAGCATGAGGATTTGCCAGGCGTTGAAAACGGTATCCGCGAACGGGCAGACACCGGCGAGCATCGGAAACTGCGACCGCTCGATTTCTGCGAGCGACTCGTCCCAGGCGACGCCATGCTCGGACCCAGCCACAACGGTCCCGGACTCGCGACGAACCTGCAGGTTGATCATCGCGTCAAACTATCGCCCGGACAGCCCACAGCCCATCCAATTTGACCGAAGCTGAGTTCAGCAGGGTCCATTGCACGCCCCGATCAACGAACCGTCACATTCAGTGACCACCCACAACAAGTGGACCAGAGCCTGACTCTTGATGTCACTCCCGCCCGGATAGAGCCGAGGTTGGCAAGGCGCCTTGAGCGTTGCGAGGCAAAGCCCCTGCAGCACCGCCCCGCTGCCCGAGGCTCGGCTGTCAGTGCCGGGTGGAAGACTGCCCGGCATGATCGAACCAAACCCGAAGGCGGACCTTCTCCGCTATCTGCAAGACGCTCGTGAGGCCCTGTTGTGGAAGCTGGATGGGCTCTCGGAATACGACGTCCGCCGTCCTCTGACGCCCAGCGGCACCAACCTGTTGGGGTTGGTCAAGCACATTGCTGGCGTGGAGCTGGGGTACTTCGGCGACACGTTCGGGCGGCCGTTCTTCGATGAGGAGCCACCGCCCTGGTGGTATACGGAGGACGCCAAACCCAACGCTGACATGTGGGCCACTGCGGACGAGTCACGCGAAGAGATCGTCGGGCTGTACCACCAGGCGTGGGAAAATTCGAACAACACATTTGCGATGCTGTCGCTTGACACGATCGGTCACGTCCCCTGGTGGCCGGAGGACCGACGAGAGACGACACTGCACCACGTCCTGGTGCGCGTGATCGCCGATACCAATCGGCATGCTGGCCACGCCGATATCGTGCGAGAGCTCATCGACGGGACGGTCGGAATGTTGAAGGGCAACGACAACATGCCACCGGGTGATCAGGCATGGTGGGAGACCCACCGGCGCCGACTGGAGCGCGTGGCGCGAGAAGCGGGTAGCGACTGATCCCGCCCTGCTGCGGCCGGCCACTCCAGCTTTTGGGTGGGCTGGTTGCCGGGCGGCCCCATCCCGTGTGGCGCCTTCGCCTGGCTTCGGCCCGTTCGGCCTGGGCTTTGGTGTGGGCGAGGCGATAGGACTCGGTGCCAGTCTGGATGATGGCGCCGCCATGCCGCGAGGGCGGCGCAGACACCACCGCGGATGAACGGCGGCAGGTGGAGAATCCGGAAATCTGCGCTGTCGATCGGTGAGAATCCAGCGCGATCGCGATGCCGTCATCGCCGGCCTCACCCTGCCCTGGAACTCCGGCGTCGTCGACGGCCCCGTCAATCGCATCAAGATGCTCAAGCGCCAGATGTTCGGCCGAGCCGGATTCCAGCGCCTCCGCAAGCGGGTCCTGATGTCCTGATCACCAGCCTCAGCCGAGCGAGCAGGGAACTCGATGGCAACGCCCTTTGCGGCTGTGGAAAAGTGCTCTGCACAGCCGCGAACGAAGAGACCGAGATGAACCACGACGATGCTCTCCAGCAGCTCAGCCACATAGCGCATGAGAGGGCGTTCGGCCGACATGTTGGCTCCGACCGTCTCATCCAGGCGGGGTTGGACGCACTGATGGCCGGGGTGGAGAGCCCTTCGCTGGCCATGCTCGCTGGCCTCGTGCGGAGTGAAGAAGCGGAAGCCCCCGTGCTCTTCGACCAGGTGCTGGAGGAGCTTGGACTCCTCTTTCAGGCACCAGCCGATCCCCGGGCCGCAGAGTGGGCCTTGGCCTACTGGATCGCCGGTCAGATCGTGGACGGATCACTCGATCCTGCTGCGGGTAGTCATCTGATCTGGGCCGATGTCGCCTATGACCTCGGCTATCCCGAAGACCTGCAGCCACTGGTCTCGTGCGCAATCAACCTGGACGGCTGGGACGAGAGTTGGGGTGTCTCTATCGAAGCCTTGAAAGGAGAAGCGCTTGAGGCGGCTGATCAACTGCTGAGCACTCGGCCGCCAGGAGAACGCAAGGATTGACAATCGGTCCATTCCCCGTTGGCCGCTCTGCCCGCTCGCCAAGTCGTCACACTCCGTGCGCGCGTCAGGGAAGTTGAGCCAGAACCCTGCAAATGACAGCGTTTGTCGACGGGTTCGAGCCGCAGTGAGCGATCAGTCCGCACGAGGTTGTTCACCAGTTTTGGTTCTGGCTCAACTTCCGTGCTGCGGCCACTGTGAGTGACGGTTGTGCGTCTCAGGGCGGCTCCCGAACTCGCCCGAAAATGAGCCGTGGTGGGAGCAGCTGGGCTGAAAGTCCCTGCCGTGGAAGAGGTTGTGTTCCGGCTGGAGGAGCTGCTGTTCCCGTCGATCCCGTCGATCGCGGTGCTGTCGGTGGACGTGGACATCGAGAGAGTGCGTGTCGATGCACATTGCACTGCGGCTGGCGCCGCCTGCCCGGGATGCGGAGCCTGGTCGACCCGGGTTCATAGCTTCTACCTGCGGTTTCCCGCCGACGTACCGAGCGCCGGACGAAGCGTCGTACTCCAGCTCCGGGTTCGTCGGTTTCGGTGCGGCAACGCCATGTGTCCGCGCCGGACCTTCGTCGAGCAGATACCCGGTCTGATGCGCAGGCACGGCCAGCGCACCGAGCGGCTGCGCTCCACTCTGGCTGCGGTGGGTCTCGCCCTGGCGGGCCGGGCCGGCGCCCGCCTCGCCTCCGTTCTTGGGTGATCCGTCAGTCGGAGCGCGGTCTTGCGCCTGGTCGATGCGCTTCCCGAGCCGGAAGTGCCCGCGCCGCGTGTGGTCGGCGTTGATGAGTACGCCACCCGCAAGGGCCGCCACTACGGCACCGTCCTCGTGGACGTCGAAACCCGCCGTCCGATCGATCTGCTGCCTGATCGGAAGGCATCCAGCCTGGCCGCCTGGCTCGCCCGACGGCCAGGTGTTGAGGTCGTATGTCGGGATCGTGCGCCGTTCTTCGCCGAGGGCGCCGCGGCCGGAGCCACGCAGGCGACCCAGGTCGCGGACCGGTGGCATCTGTGGCACAACATCAGCGAGGCCGCCGAGCGAAGCGTCGCCCAGCATCGCCGCTGCCTGCGCGTCCTCGTCCCCGGTTCTCATGAACCCGAGTCCGAGCCCGCCCCGGTTGCGGACCCGTTCGGCTCGCCGTGGCCGCGAGGGCATCGGTTCGCCGACCGCACGCGGGCCCGGCACGCCGCCGTCCGCACCCTGCTGGAGGCCGGGCACAGCTGGCGCTCGATCCAGCGGCAGCTCGGAATGACCTACCGCACCGTCAAGCAGCTTGCCGACGCTCAGACTCCGGAGGACCTCTTCACGGGCCAGTGGCAGAACCGGCCCTCCGTTCTCGACGAGTACAAGACCTACCTTGACGACCGCTGGAGCGAGGGCTGCACCAACGCATGGAAGCTGTGGGAGGAGATCGTGCCGCTCGGCTACAGGGGCAGCTACCAGCGCGTTCGCTTCTACCTGCACGAGAAACGCACCTCGGCACGGCCGGTGACTGCCAGGGCGCCCTCGCCGCGGGCATCGACCGCGACTTTGACGCCGTCACCGCCGGCCTCACCCTGCCCTGGAACTCCGGTGTCGTCGAGGGACACGTCAACAGGATCAAGATGCTCAAGCGCCAGATGTTCGGCCGCGCCGGCTTCGACCTCCTGCGCAAGCGAGTCCTGCTTGCGTGACGGAGCCTTGCGACCTCCCACTGCTGGCACGGCCTATACCGGCTCCTCGTACAGGTCGATCTCCGAGGGCCCGCGATCAAGTAGCAGTTCGAGATGCCCACCCATGGCGGCGAACCACTCGTCGAGGTCCGCGGTGGCGTCGTGAAAGAACCAGGAGTCGAAGCTTCCCAGGGCGTCCAGAGCCGGTTCGGGCTCGTAGCGGAGCTCGCAGTGAACCTGCACGTAATGGTCGTGCTGACCATCGTCATCGCTGATGTCGAACTGCCGCGCGAAGTCCACAGTGAACATCGGCCGCCCGCTGAAGGCGTACTTGCCGTATTGGAAGAGCAAGCCGTCGGAGTCGGGTGTGGATGCTGTGCCAAAGCGCTGCCGCCCGAATCGCATGAAGGCCAGCCATGCAGCCCGAGTGGTCAACTCGGTCGTCGTCGATCGCCTGGCCGCCAGCTCGGCACTCAGGAAATCGAGGGCTTCCTCCAGCCGCGGTCTGTTGGGCACGCCAGCTCTCCTCGCTTCGTGAATCAGCACCCTAACCTCGTGGGGCCGGATCAAGATCCAGCCCTGACCACCGAGGCATCCGCCTCGCTGGCTCGCAACGCTCGGTCACTGCTCCACAGAAGTTGAGCCAGAACCTGAGAACGGACAGCAGATCTTCACCACTTCGGGAGGCGCCAGAGCACACCGAGGATTCGAACGCTGCGTGAGTTTCGCACCGAGAGGCGGCCGCCGAGGTCTGGTAGGCGGTGTGCGGCCGCCTACCGGCCGACACCCATCCGAACGTCGCCGCGACGTTCCCGCCGCTCACCGCCGAAGGGCGACAGCCAGCACCCGTTCGCGCCGGAGCGGATGCTTCACGCAATGGCGGGCTCCGGCTCCGCGGGGACGGAAATCACGTTGGCTGGGCGCCGCCAAGCTGCGACGATGCCCCTGTTTTCCAAGCGGAGGGCATTTGTTCGTTTTCGTGTGTGCGGGGCCGGCCACGTCAGAGGCGCACAGGCGGCCTGGACGTGCTCAGTGGTCGCCCGTGTGCGGGCGCACGGGGCGTGGCAGTGGCTGACGCCAGTCGCCCAGCGTCGTGAGGAGAAACTGGCGGGCGAGAGGACGTATTTCGTCCCACGCCGGATCTGTGGCCAGGGTGTTGGCCCAGAGGCCAGCGCGGCAGGCGGCATCGATCTCGCCGAGGCGACGGCCGATGGCCTGAAGATCGCGCAGATTCTTGGGTTCGAAGGCTCCGCGCTCCGCGAGTCCTTCGGAGACGCGGCAGAGGAGCTCCACCTCTTCAACGACGGACTCCGTCTCCAGCTCACGCTCGCCCAGCCAGGCAAGCTGATCCTGGGTGTCGGCTGCGAGGAGGGCCATAAAGCGCAGCGTCCAGGTGCGCAGGTTCGCGTCGCCGAGATGGTTCATACATGCAGGATCGCAGCCGACTACGACGCGCGTCTCAGGGAGCTCACTGGGCAATAGCCGGACGCCGGTCGCTGCACCGGGAGTAGCGACGCCAGCGTTGCAGGACGGGCAAGCGGGCGCGGCTGCCGGTGCATGGGCATCAGCGGCCGGGCCAGCTGTGCGATCTCCATCAACTCGGTCCGGTACTGCGGCAACGCCGAACGCAGCTGCCTCTAGACGGCTCCCCTTTCAGGCGGCCGCCGTCGGCTACACGGGAGCCGATCTGCGGTTCTGAGACGACTTCTGCGAGGAGCGACCTGGGCCTATGTGGCAGCGAAGGGGCGACACTGCCACCTCTCGAAGCCGTCGGCTCAGCCGGTGGCCATCGCGAGTTCCGCAAAGTGGATCCAGTACGGCCGCCGGTACTCGGCTTCCCCGCCGATGATCAGGTCGGTGGGCTTGGTGACTCCAGCGGCCTGCGCGGTGCGCACGATCAGCGCAGCCATCTCCGAGGCCTGCACTTCCCCGGGGCCGCCCGCGTCGATGCGCCAAGGCGGCTTGCCGTCGTCTCCGGGGCGGATGTGCCCGGGCGGTAGCAACTCCCGGCGGGTCCACCCGAGCTTGACTGCGTTCTCGCCGCGCGCCGCTTCCTCGACCATGTATTCGCAGTACCCGAGGTAGAGGCGGTCGTCGCAGACAATGTCGAACATGATGGGTGAGGCATCGCCGACCCGCCCGTACAGGGCTAGGTTCGGGGACATCCCGGTCGCCAACGTGACCGCGGGCAGCGTCCGCAGGAATGCACCGATCGAGACCTGCAGGGTGTCCCAGTCGCCGGCCAGCTCCCACCGCGGGTGCTGCAACTGCTGTCCACAGCAGTCCTCCAGAACGCCGACGAACCCCCTTCCGGCCAGTGAGTACCACGTCTCCCAGGCCTCGCTGGGCTGCAGCACGAGCTCCGGCCCGTCCGTCCCGGCCTGCAGTTCCAGGGTCACCCGGTCCTGGCGCCAGCGCAGGAACGGGCTGCCCCACAGGGGCCGTGCCTCGCGTCGTCCGTACGGTCCGGTGCTCCCGTGACTGCCGGCGTACGTAGCGTCCCCGAGCACTTGGCGCACCGCGTCCGCCGCGCGCCGGAACTCCTGGGCCTGCGCGTGCGGTTCCGGTGCGGGCCGGCTCAACGGCACCACGAGCTCCAGGTACTCCTCCAGCGTGGCCCACTCCCGTTCGGTGGCTCCGACCGGGACGAGCACCGCGTCCCTGCCCGGCAGCCCGGTCACCGCCCCCGCCGGGCCGCCGGGTTCGCCGGTCCATCCCAGCCAAGCCAGCCGATGAGTTTGCGCATGTCCGTCTCGCTCCAGAGCAAGCCGACGAAGCGGCTCGTCAGCTGCCGGGTAAGAAGGCCTATGTCGTCACTGCTGATCATGACCTCATTGCTATCAGGTCCCACCGTCAGTCTCCGATGCCGCCGTCCTCGTGGGCTCGGTCGGCCGGAAGGGCTCAGTTGCCGGTCCCTCGAGGCCCTGAGCGATGCCGACTGCCTATGAACGTGATGGGTCGTCGAGGACTCGCAGGGCTGGGCGGTCCTCCTCGACCATCACCTCGTCGCCAGGCCCGGGGCTGTGCCCAGTCGAAGGAAGCCGTGCAGTCGGGTCGAGTCCGCCGAGCTCGTCCGTCTGCGAGTCGTTGAACGCTGCGGGGGCGCGGCACAGTTCACCGGCTGCACGTGGCATTGGGGGCAGGCCACGCTCAACGCGCCGTGCTGGTACAGGCCCAGCGTCTCGTACAGGGCGTCGAGAGCGGGATCGGTGATGCTGCTGGCCGTGTGCTTCGCGATTGGTGAGAGCGTCGGTCCGCGCAAATTCATGTGACCCTCACCACGGGCCGTGCTTCCTGACGGCCTCAACGGCCGTGGTCCGCGCGAAATCCGGTGGCGATTCGGACCGCGCCGATGCCAAGCTCACCCCATCGAAGGGGCGTAGCTCAGCTGGTCAGAGCAGCGGATTCCAAACCCGTACGCCGCAGGTTCGAATCCTGCCGCCCCTGCCACTACAGCTCGACGAGGACGATCCCGTCGACTTTCTCGACCTTCTCGACGATCTCGGGCGGCGGGTTGCCGGCAAGGGATCGTTCTACGTAGTCGGGCAGCTCACTGCGCAGTCCTCGGAGAGTGTGCTCGATGTACGGCACGGTGAAGTGTCCGCCCAGATCGGGCACTTCGCGGAACATGCTCGCGGTACCCCAGTCGACCGGCGGTGTCCCCACCGCAGTGGCGAATTGCCCCCTCGCCATCCGGCCCACGATGTCGAAGATGTGCCGGGCTACCTTGCGCGCGCCGACCTGGTCCGCGCAGAGGAACTCGCGCAGCCGGGGATCGGCGTCGCCCAGGTCGTGCGCACGGTAGAGGTTGCTCCTGCCGTACGCGCCTGGTGCGGTGACTTCGATCAGCGGCTTCGCCCACTGACAGAACACCTCAACTGCGCTGCGGTCCGGATGCCACGGCGCGGCCTCGGCGAACTGGATCTCCCGCTCGGCCACCAGTGCCGGCACCAGCGTCACGGCCGCCCCGTCCCGCTCCCCGCATGGCGTCGGGCCGTGTGCGGCGACGTGCAGCCCATTCGACCCCGACAGTGATGCTTGATCGGGTGGCGGGAGAGTCGGCTGGAGATGAACGTCGTAAGAGCGGCGCGCCGCCGTACTACCACCCAGGCTCTGCCGCCCACCGCCCACCGCCCACCGCCCACCGCGCCTGCCGTACTCCCGGTCGCGAAAACTCGCCGCACGGGGTACGGCAGTGTCCGGCGCGTGGCAGCATGGCGGCAGTGGCGGGCTGTTCCGGGGGAGAGCATGACCGTAGTCATCGGCCTGGTCGGTGTGGTGCTGGGCGGCCTGATCGGCGCCGTGACCAGCTATGTGACGAACCGCTCCAGCATGCTCATCCAGCTGGAGCACGCCTACGACGTGGCGCTGCGGGACAAGCGGCTGGAGCGCTACCAGGTGCTGTTCCACCTCTCCGAGTGCATCCCGCGGAGCTGGCGGCCGGGTGCCGAACCGACGCGGGCACGCCTGCTGGAGTTCTGGAACACCTTTCACGACTGGTACTTCGGGGCGGACGCGGGCGGCATGTTCCTGACCAAGGCTTCGAAGGCCTGCTACCTGAACCTGCAGAACGCCCTGATTGACGTGGCCCGCTTGGACGCGACCGGAACACCTTCCGCCGAGCCGCTCGACGAGGCCGAGTCACGGCTGGTGCGGCATCTCGCCAGCGAACTGCGTCACCAGCTCGCCGAGGACGTGGGAGCCTCGCATCCGCCCCGGCTGCGCTGGTCCCGCGTGGACAGGACGGTGGAAGGACCGGAGCCGACGGCGGTTCCGGACCGGTGACGGTCTCGGTGAAGACTCCGGGCCGGTGAGGACCGCGTTGGGCCGGTCCCGGCCACTGCGGGTCAGCCGCGGCCCGGTGGAGGGGACGCCTGGACCATGACTGAGTGGAATCCCTGTCCGTCCGGCCGGGAGATCTGGAAGTCGACGCTCCAGGAGCGGCTTTCGGCGTTCCACTCGATGACGTTGAACGACATCGGCGAACCGCCCGCCCCGAGCGAGGTGCCGCAACCGACGGTGGTGATCCGGCGGTGCTGCCCGCGTGGCTGCCCGGTGGCGACGTCGTCGATGACGAGGCGCGGCACGTGCCGGTGACCGTGCAGGACGAGGCTGATGTCCCGTCCGGCGCACCACGTCAGGAAGGACTGCGCGTCCGTCATCTCCAGCAGCCGTTCCCGGCCCGGCCACGTCCGAGGACCGGTCACGGGAGTCTCGTTCGGTGCGGGATACGGATACGGGTGGTGGTGGACCACCGCGATCCGCAGATGGCCCCGGAGCTCCGCGTCCAGGTTCTCGGTGTCGAACTTCGTTCCCACCTTGAGCAGTTGGTCCTGGCTCACGCTGCCCCGGGCCATGTTTCCGGTGTTCGCGGAGTCGAAGCAGAAGAAGGCCATGCGGGTCTCCGCGTCGTGTACCAGGCCGCGGCTCCAGTCGAGTTCGACCATTTGACGCCGACGGCCGCCCAGCCGCCAGAAGCTGATGCCTGAGATCCGCTGGTCGTGGTTGCCGGGGACGACGACCGGGAGCTTTCGGGTGTGCCTGCGCACCTGGTGCACGAAATGCTCGTACGCCTCGCGGTGTTTTGCCAGCGGGTTGTTGAAGAGGTCCCCGGAGATCACGACATGGTCCAGCGGCATGAACCTGCCCAGGTTGGCCAGCAGGAAGTCCTGCGCCCGTGCCGCCCGCTGCGTCCCCAGATGCAGGTCGCTCAGGTGGAGCAGCCGTCGGCGCACGGGAGGCCGGCGTCTTTGCCGTTCCTCCTCATTCAGGATCGACCAGGTGCGGGCGGGGTCGACGCCGGGGAGTCCCGAGCGGACGATCGTCATCAGCCGTTCGTACGCCGTGTCCAGGGGCAGGAACACCGACCGGCCGTCACGGAGAATGAAGATGGCCCCGGGCCATTCGTCGCGTCGCCTCAGCGCGTCCCGTACCCCGTCGTCGGGATCGAGGACCTGGACGTTCACCGCAGGCTGGTACAGCCCTGGAATGAGGGTCAGAATCCCGTGTCCGGGTGCCCGCGCGGCCTCGCTGGCGAACAGGTCGAGGTCGTGCCCGTCATGCCGGTTCCCGATGGGCAGGACGAGCAGTCCGTAACTGCGGAAGATGCGCGCCAGCGGTGCGAGACAGCTGTCCAGAACGTCGTGGGGCAGGTAAGCGTCCCAGCGTTGGAACGTAGCGGACTGCAGCCGCGTCGTGGATTCCCGTGCGGCCCGGCGTACGTCGTCCTCGAAGTCACCGTGCAGCGAAAGCATGCGGTCGTGGTCGTGTTGGAGACTGCGCAGGAACGCTTCGACCTCGGCGTGTGTCACGCGGGGCGGGGTGCCGGAGCCGGAGATCAGATGGGCCACCACCGTGGACGATGGAAGGTCGTAGCGCAGCCCCATGTTGCTCCCCGCAGAGGTGGTTCTCCGAGTGCGCGCAAGGCGTCCCCGGGGTCTGGCGTTCTCGAGCCCAGCGTAGAACACGCGCCGTGTCGCGCGGTTGGGAAACCGGACCCCGGGACGATCCCCGCGCCCGCAAATGGTGCAGTCGCGGGCGTCGCAGCTGCCTCGGCGGTTGTGGCGGCAGTGCTGGCGTCTGTTCTCACGCCGGTCACCCGGGGCCTGGCGCGGTGGGCGTCGGGGCCGGACTGGGGGGCCATGGACGGCGCGGCCCGTTCCGCCGCGATGGGACAGTTCCGCCTGGCTGTGGTTGCCGCACGCCGGGGGAGTCGGCCAGACGGCCGGCATCGTGCTTGAACGCCTTCCTCTTGGCGCGGACCGTGAAGGCAACCCGCCCGCCGTAGCGGGCCGCGTCCTCCACCACCGGATACAGCAGGGACGCTCCGGAAGCGATGTGCTGCTTCCCCGCCCGCGCCAGGGACGACGTCCACTCCTTGTGCCGCTCTGCGCCCTTCTCCACCGTCTTTTCCGCACGTACGACATCCCCCTTGCGTACGCGCGCCCTCTTGCCCTCCCTGGTCAGGCGCCGCTCGATGTGGGCTGCGGCCAGGGCCTTGAGGCTCTCGATGCCGCGCGGGCCGCCAGCCTGGACCTTCTGCACCACGGCCCGAAGCGCCTCCACGAAGCTGCCGCCCTTGTTCTTCGACAAGAACTGGCTGACCAGCGACGGGTTGCGGCCGAGGATCTCGCCGACCTGCTTCTTGTTGAAGCCCTCGGCCAGCAGCTCGTCGGTGAGGCGAGCGGCCTCGCTGCGCTGGGCGCGGCGGCCGCCGCCCGTGCTTCGACTCCTGCGCGGCGTCATGCGGCCGCCTGGGGGCGCGCCGCTATCGCAGTTCGCTCGTGAACGGCCCGGCAGGCTGGGGGAGTCCACCGGTCCAAGGCGTGCTCGGGCGGATGACCTGTTCCAGATGTCGTACGGTGCGCTCGGCCTCGCTGCGCACCTGTGAGGGAATGTCGCCGAGCTCCGTGACGAGCCGGTCGTAAATCGGCGCTTCCTGCCACACCGTCAATCAGTCCTCTCGAAATGAGTGCCGCTCCCGCTGGTCCGGAAGCGGCTGCCGAGTGTAGGCCGGATCGGCGGAACGTGGGGTCTGTGGCCGAAGCGTGGACGACGCCGGAGCTGCGTGGGTCTGCCGCTGTGGCCGACCGATGCGCCGGTCACGGAGACTTGCGGAGCGCGGCTCGCCTGAGCTGACACAGCTCGCTATCTCCGGCCGTTCCCACCCACGAAGCCAGCGGGGAAGCGCACGAGCACCACGGTCGTCGAACGCCGGTCGTACGCTGGGCGGATTGTCGTAGGCCGCTGCCACAGGGGCGGCGCCTACGAAGAAGGGGCCGCCATTGGCCAATTGAAGGAGCTGTCCGGAGACGACTTGACCGCACTGTGCGGCGACGAAGGCAAGCTCACCGCCGAATCGGCGGATGGCGCGCCGATCGCGTCGTCGCGCACACCGGCACGGGTGGGCATACGACTTCGGGCCCGGCGCGAAAGCGCCGGGCCCGAAGTCGTATTGAGTAGCGGGGGCGGGATTTGAACCCACGACCTCTGGGTTATGAGCCCAGCGAGCTACCGAGCTGCTCCACCCCGCGTCGGTGAACAGAACTCTACGGTACGGGCAGCCTCTGCCGAACCAGATTTCGCGCGGCATCATCTCTCACCCGCCGACTTGCGGTGCTCTCCTGCGCGGCAGACATCGCAAGCCTTTTGAAGCTACTGCGAGTTGTAGGCCTTGATGCTCACCGCCGGGCCGTTGGAATTGCGTGCGACGGCAGCGGCCGCATCCCCAGTCACCTGTACCACGGCAGTGCCATGAGCCGGTATCACCGTCAGGCCGCCGACCGCGGTTACCTCGACGGCCTGTTGGGTGACGCCCTTGGGCGGCTGGTTCCACAGGATACGGACGATCCGCGCGAAGACCGGGTGGTCATCCTTGTTGGTAAGCCTGACCCCCGAGAATCGCTCGAACCTGGTGATCTCACGGCCCTTGCCGTCCAATGCCTGAGTCGTCACCTCGTTCATCCCGGCGGGCATCTTGGCGACGGCCGTACTCTGCACCGTCACACGGACATCCGACACGTCATGCTCTCCAGGGCCGGAGAACCGCAGGATGTCGATGCTCGTCCTCTACGGCGCCACCAGATTGCCCCGGTCGCTTCCGTACACCGTGCTCACCTTGACCTGTGGCAGCACCTGACGGTTCTTGTCGAGCGCGCTGAAGGACAGGACCGGGACCACCGACCCTCGATAGACGTTCTCGATCTCCAGCTGCTGATTCATTGTCTCGTCCGCACCTGAATCCCCCACGTAGCGGAAGGACAACGCCTTCGTAAGCGCCGCGTTCCCCGATGCGGCTCCAGAGAAGGGCGCCGCCCCGCACCCGGACAACAATGCCCCGCCCATTACCGCCGCCGCACCCGCGGAAGCCAGTCTGCGCCGTCCCACCCTCACGACCTGCACCCCTCCTCAATGGCCGGCTGCCGGCAGGGACGCCATCTGATCCCCTTCGCGCCCATCCGGCACCCCGACCTCGGCATCTGCCCGTTACCCAGCAGCGCGGAACCATTGATCAGGCCGCGAGCGCTGCGGGCTCGCCCAGGCGCCGGGCGGCGGTTCGCCAGGCAGCGGTGACGGCCTGGTGGGCGGCCGCGCTAGCCCTCGAAATCTCGGCGGGCAGGTGAATCGGGGCGCCGACGTGCACGTGCAGGCGGGGACGGCGGGCGGGGGCCGTGAGGAGCCCTGCGACCTGCTTGGTACGACTGCCCGAGGCGACTCGGCGGGCTCCGGCCTGGCCGATCGGAATGATGGGCGCGCCGGAGGCGAAGGCGAGGCGTGCGGGGCCGCTGCGGAAGGAGTCGGGAGTGGCTTCGGCGGCGTCTCTGCGGCGCGGCAGGCGCCCTTCGCCGTAGATGAGCACGTGGCGGCCGGCGTCGAGCGCTGCCGCGGCCTTTTCCAGGGCGTCGGCCGCATGGGTGGTGCGGCGGTAGACGGGGACGTGCCCGTCGCGGTCCAGGAGGTACCGCAGGACGGGGACGCGCCACAGGCCAGCGGTGGCGAGGATGACGGGTTCGATGTCCATCCGGCGCAGAGCGGCCAGCACGATGCCGGGGTCAGCCAGGGATGTGTGGTTGGCAACGAGGATGCCGGGGGCCGGGACGGTGGCCAGTTCGGCAGACGTCGTCAGACGGCCGAGGGAGGGGACGATGGCGGCGGCGACGCGGCTGAGCACGGAACTCCTGCGTTTCGGACGGCGAGGTGATCTTCATCATCGCGCAGGGGCCGACAGGGAGCCTGAGTCCGCGTACTCATCTCTTCTGGTGGTCTCGCGATCAGAGGCTCGGTCCGAGGTCAGCTTGTCCAGCTCTTGAGCGTTGCCGCGATCTGACGGACGTCTACTCTGCCTGCGAGCGTCTCCTTCACCAGGCCGCGGGCCGCGTCGGTGGAGACCTTGGGGGTCTGGCCGCACAGCTGCATGTAGCCGAAATGTGGCGTGCTCCTGTTCCGTCGATTCCCGGCGCGGAGATCACCCGGTCGGTTTGTCGTCCACCCGCTCGCCCTCGGCCTGCGACGGTTCAGTCCTGGGCACGTCCGGGTGCACCTCCATGGCACTGCGCTCGCTCGGTTCGTCGCGCTCGCCCTCCGCCTGCGACGGCGTGTGTGAGTACAACCAGGTGTCGTAATCTGAATCCGAGGCGCGGGATTTCATGACAGGCCTCCTTCACTCGCTCACCCCCAATCCTCCACCTTCGCCGGTGATTGCGGCGAGACGAAAGCGAGAGCCGGCCGCCTGGCAGGGTGGGGTGCCGGATATCGACAAAGAGCCGGACCCAGGGGACTGGGTCCGGCTCTCGGTGTCTGGCACTTCCACAGGTCAGCGGATTGATCACGCCGCGCCTGCGGGGATGATCCCGACGAACGCTCCACTCGTGACGCACTCGCGCGCTGCTCCTCGCGGCCGCGGGATGGCCCCGCGCAGGTCATCTACTGGATCAGGTCCACGGGTGGCTCCCCGCGCTCGGGGTGCCGGACGGCATCAGGGTTCGGGGTGTGAGCCCCTCAGGCGACGACCCGCTCGTCGGGGGACTCGAAGCCGCGCGACTTCCTCGTACGGGGCTTCTCCTCGATGCCTTCGCGCTCGCAGTAGCGGCGCAGCCGTACTCGGCCGCCTCCGCAGCGGGTGGTGGAGCGGGACGGAGTGCGGCGCCGTGGCGGCGTGCACGGGCATGGCGAAGGCCCTGGAGCGGGTCGATGAAATCGCCTCGCTCGGTCTGGGCCGGGTGAGGATCGACAAGGTGCCGCCGAACCGGCTGGCGACGCTTGCCCGTACGGGGTCATGGCAGCCTGCGGCCGCCGTTGGGTTGATCGCGTAAACGGGCCGTTTGGTCGCGCGGAGGCAGGCAACCAGGAGCCTTGGTGAGTCTCGATCGCCACCGGCATGGGCTGCTCAACAACACAATCAACGGGGCGACGGCAGGCCCGGCAGCGCAAGACTCATCACAGCGGCCGCTCTTTTCAGGGTTGAACAAGCCAAACAAACAAGCTCAGTACAGATGTCGCAGTTGGAGCCAGAGCAGGAGGCGTTCGTCCGCATTCGTGAGGTCCACGCCGAACAGGTCGCCGATCCGGCGAATGCGGTACCGGAAGGTGTTCGCGTGCACGTGCAGGGTCTCCGCGGCGGCGGCGATGTCGCCGAAGCCTTCGAGGTACGCGAGCAGGGTCTTGGCGTACTGCGTCTGCTTCTCGGTGTCGTGGCGGAGGATGGCGGCGACCGATGTGAACTGGAACAGTGGGTCGTGGACGACGGTGTCTTCGAGTTCCAGCAGGATCGCCTGACTCCGCACTTCCTCGATGCATGCGAGTCGGCTGCTGTGGCGCCCGGCTGCGAGGACGGTCAGCACCCGGTCGGCCTCCTGACGCGAACGGGGCACGTCTGCGAACGGGGCCACCGCCGAGCCGATGCCCACGCGCAGTCGGATGCGCAAGGACTCCTCGGCGCGGGTCAGGACCGTCTTGGCCAGTGTGGTGGCGCCCGACGCCTCGGGTGACTCGTCCGGCAGTGGAAGCAGGGCGTAGACAATCCCTCCCTCGAAGACGCAGGAGGAAGCGCGTGCCGTCGTCTCGGCGCAGGCAGCCACCAGGTCGGCGACCTGAAGCCCGACGATGTCGACATCGACAGAGGTCCCGGGCAAGGAAGGCAGTTCGAAGGCGAGCACGGTCATGGAGCCGCGCTCGATGCCGAGCCTGGCTGTCGGGGAGACAGGCTCACCGGCCAGCAGGGAGCGCAACAGTTCGCTGCGGGCGCGGCGTTCAAGGTCCGTGGCACGGCGGACCCTGAGCAGATGGAGCGCGGCACTCGCGGCGGCCTCGGCAAGGGCTCGTTCCGCCTCGGGACCGAACGTCTCACCGGAGGATCCCACCGCCCAGATTGAGCCGAGCAGGTCTGCTCCGGCTCGCACCGCCACCGCGATGCGGGGCAGGGGCGCGCAGCCGAACCGGACGACGCCCTGGGCGCGGTACAGATGTCTGTATGCCGGCAGATAGCGATCGGGCACCTGCCGCCCGAGGATGACTTCGCGGCGCACGTCGTCGATCGGCTGGCCGGGCAGGTTGGAGTAGGCGAGGATCCGCTGCTGCGGATCCTCGATCGTGATCGCACCGCCCACCATTGCCGCCACAGCGTTGGCCAGAGCGAAGAGGTCGCCGACCGCGTCCGCCGAGGAAAAGCCCGGCGCACCGTTCCTCACATCGCCCGTCGTCGCGGCCAACAGTGCGTCGACATGGCGCCAGGGGAACTCATCGCTCACGTCGACCACAGCGATTCCTGCCGCGGTGGCGGCCTCAATCAGCGGTCCAGTACGCGAACCGCGTGTCTTCAGAGCGATCGCCGCGATGCCTGCCTCGCCGAGGGCAGGCAGTGCATCGAGCAACGCGGTGTCCTCGGGGCAGATTCCGACAGCCATCAGAAGGGCGCCCTTGTACTCGGGCCCGGCCTTCTCAGCGAGATCGAGGACGGTGTGCGTGGTCACCTGGACATCGGGATCAGACGGTGCGGTGAGGAGGCTGACCTCGGAGCGCCCGAACAGAGCGAGCAGCTGCTTCAGGGATGGGTACGCGTGCCGGCCCGTCAAGTGCCACCCCTTCGACGCTTTGATCCGGTTCGGCGCGGCGGCCCCCGGGAGCCCCGCCCCTCCGCCCATGCGGTCGTGCGGTCGTGCGTCCTGCGGTCTTGCGGATGCACTGGGCAGCCGGAACTCGCGGCGAGTCTACGGCCGCCGCGCAGCGGCTGGGGAGTTTTGTATGTTTC
>NZ_JBHWWF010000052.1:0-38433 GCF_042736455.1 Streptomyces sp. NPDC060064 | reverse complement strand
GAGGACGTCTCCTCACCGCAGGCGGCGACGTGCGTTTCCCCCACGCGACGGTGTTGGCCGTGCTCGGATCTCGGGCGTCTGCGGTGGGCCTTTCCCCACGGGGGAGATCTCGCCCCCGGGGGCCTCGCATCCTTGGTGGCTGCGGTCAGGCCTCCGCAGCCACCAGCGGCACCGCGTCCCCGGGCTGTTGCCGGGTGTCGGACCACGCGGTCCACAGAGCGGCGTAGCGCCCACCCGCGGCCACCAACTCCTCGTGCGTGCCGGTCTCGACGATCCGGCCCTGGTCGAGGACGACAATGCGGTCCGCGGTCGCGGCCTGGGGCAGCCGGTGGGCCACCATCAGACCTGTTCGCCCTTCCAGTGCCTGAAGGGCAGCTGTCTCCAGGGTGCGGGCGCCCGCGCTTCCGGCGTCCGCGGTTGCCTCGTCCAGGATCGCGACCGGAGGGTCTGCGAGGACGAGGCGGGCCAGGGCCAGGTGCTGGGCCTGGGTCACCGTGAGTCGGTGCCCGCCCTCGCCGACCACCGTGTCGAGCCCGGCGGGCAGCGCCTCAACCCAGGCCAGGGCACCGACCCGGGCGAGCGTGCCGCGCAGCTCCTCGTCGGTGGCCTCCGGCCGGGCCAGCCGCAGATCCTCGGCCAGCGGCCCGGCGAACACATGGACTTCCTGGCTGATCAGCGTCACCGCTCGCCGGATGCCGGCGGGTCCGAGCTCCCGGGCGTCGACACCGCCGAGGGTGATGACACCGTCGGACGGCTGGTGGACGCCGGCGATCAGCTTCGCCAGGGTGGTCTTGCCGGCCCCGCTCGCGCCGACCAGGGCGACCCGTTCCCCGCTGTGCACCTCCAGGTCGACCTCGCGCAGTACGGGGTGACCGGACACGTACGCGTGGCTGAGGGAGGCGACTTTGACGGAACCGTCCACCGGCACGGAGGGCCGATCCGGCTCGCGCTCACCGGGCAGGTTCGTCACGCCGACCAGGCGGGCGAGGCTGGCGCCGGCGGACTGCGCGTCGTCGATGAGGAAGAGCGCGGCGTTGATGGGGTTGAACAGGCTGTGGAAGTAGAGCGCCGCCGCGGTCGCCGTACCGATACTCACGGAACCGTTGTCCACCAGCACGAATCCGGTGACCAGCACCGCCGCCAGACCGACGAACTCGGCGAGGTTGAGCCGCGAGAAGAACCCCGAAACGAGCCGGATGCCGCGCAGCGCGAGGTCGACGGATTCCTGCGACCGTCGCTCCAGCAGATCCGCGTGCCGGCTGTTCAGCCGGAACGCGCGTACGGTCCGGACTCCGCCGAAGCTGTCGAGCAACTGGTGCTGCAAGGCTCCGGTCGCCACCCGGTGCTTGGCATACACGGGGGTGGCGCGCGGCATGTACCACCGCACGGTCAGGACATGGATCGGCATGGCCAGCAGGACGGCGAGCAGGAAGCGCCAGTCCAGCACGGCGAGGCCGACCAGCGTCAGCGCGATGGTCAGGAGGGCACTGCTGAACTCGGGCAGCGCCTGGCGTACCGCCTTCGCTATACGGGTCACATCGCCGGTCACACGGGAGGTCAGATCGCCCGAGCCGGCGTGTTCGACGCGTTCGAGCGGGAGTCGCAGTGCCCGCTCGATGAACCGCTCGCGCAGGCTCGCGAGGACGGTCTCGCCGAGCCGGGCGACGAGGGAGGTGCCGACCGCGGTCGCGACGCCCCGCGCAACCGCCACCGCGAGGAGCAGGACCATCGGCAGCGTCAGCGAGCCGGCACCCCGTTGCTCGACGACCAGGTCGACGATACGGCCGAGCAGCGGGGCGGTCAGCAGACCGATGCCCGTTCCGATGACCAGTACGGTCACCGCCGACACGGCCTGCAGCCGGTGGCGGCGCAGCAACGCGCCGACGACGGCGAGGGTCTGGGCGCCGGTGGCGATCGGCAGGAGCTCGCGATCCGGCGCGCTGGTTCCGCTCATCGTCCGTCCTTCGTCGTTCATGTCATGGGCGTGCGCGCCTTCGTCGGTCACAGCCGTCATGTCAGTACCACCGAGCGGTACGCCTCGTCGGTGGCGACGAGGTCCGGATGGCGGCCGTCAGCGGTCACGGCTCCGTCGTCGAGCACGACCACGCGGTCGGTCACGGCCAGCAGGGCGGGGCTGGTGGTGACCAGGATCGTGGTGCGGCCACGGCGGAGCTCCCTCAGGCGGGCGGCGATCCGGGACTCGGTGACCGTGTCGACGGCAGTGGTCGGGTCGTGGACGACCAGGACCGACTGATCCGCGGCGAGCGCCCGGGCCAGCGCGACCCGCTGACGCTGCCCGCCGGACAGCGAACGCCCGCGCTCGGTGAGCATGGTGTCCACCCCCTGGGGCAGGGCACGCGCGACGTCGTCCGCCGCCGAGGCTGTCAGCGCCGGCTCAACATCCGCCGCACCGCTGTCCGTTCCGGCCAGTACGTTGTCGAGCAGGCTGCTCTCGAACAGGGCCGCGTCGTGATGGGCGACCAGGATCACGCGGCGGACGCCGTCGGGTTCGAGCTCGGCCAGAGATACGCCGTCGAGCTCGATCGCCCCTTCGGCGGGGTCGAGTTCCCTGCCCAGGCAGAGCAGCAGGTCGGCCGCCGCAGCCGGGTCCTTGGCGACGACGCCGACCAGACTTCCGGGGGCGATGTCCAGGTCGACCCCGCGCAGTGCGCCGTGTGTGACGCCGCGCAGCCGGAGCCGTCCGGCGACCTCATCGGGCGGCGCGGCCGATCCCGCCGCCACGGCGGGGGAGGACGCCAGTACCTCCGCAATGCGGTCGGCGGACGCGCGGCCCTGGGCGAATTCGCCATTGACGTAGGTGAGGAGCTGGAACGGGCCGAGCAGGAACTGTGCGAGTCCGACCGCAGCCACCAGGTCGCCGACGCTGATCGCGCCGCGCATCGCCAAATGGGCCCCGACCAGCCCGATGACCGCGATGAAGATCCCCGTCAGGGCGAGGATCGCGCCATCGTGCCAGGCCCGGCTGCGGGCGGCCCGCAGCGCCGCCGCCAGCGAGTCCTGACTGGTCCGCCGGTACCGGGACACCGCGGCCGACTCGGCTCCGATCCCCTTGAGCACCCGTAGACCCGCGACCAGGTCGGCGGCGACGCCGGAGGCGTGCGCGGCGCGCTCCTGCTCGACCTCACTGCGCCGTTCGAGGGGTTGGCTGATCCGGTGACCGAGCCACAGCAGGGGCGGGATTCCGAACAGTACGAGCAGGCCGAGCGGTACCGAGATCCGGAGCAGTACCACCGCGCTGATGGCCAGTCCGGCGAGTGCCGATATCCCGTACGGCAGTGCGGCCGCGACCGCGCCGACCCGGCTGGCGTCGCCGGTGGCGATGGCGGTCAGCTCACCCGGGAGCCGGCCCGCGTCGGCTCCGCCGCCGGGGTGGAGCACCCTGCTGCCGAGGTCGAGCCGCAGTCGGTGCGCGGCTTGTTCGCCGGCCCCGTCGGTGATCCTCGCAGAGGTGCGGTAGCACGTGGACAGAACGAAGAAGAGTGCGGCGAGTACCAGTAGCCGGCGCAGCAGTGCGCCGGAGGACCCGGTCGCCACCGCTTCGTCGATGATCAGGCCGATGACGACGGGAACCATCGCCTCACAACCCTGGTGGGCCATGCCGAGGAGTGATGCCCCGGCGACGTGACGGCGCTGGCCCCCGATCGCCCTCCGGAGGACGTGGCCCCCCGTCGGTCCTCCATCGAGCATGCGGTACCTCCGCGAAGACGGTGGGATAGTTAGGTAAGGCTACTCTAATCAAGGCTCGCGCCGAGGTCCCACGTCGGCCTGTGTGCCGGCCCGGACTGGGCGGGCTGTGGGCGGCGTTGACCCTGCGCCGCGCATTCGGTTAGCCTCACCTAAGTTAATTCCTGTGTGTACGTCATATTTCCTGCGTGAAGAGCGATCTGCCGCCGGGGGGTAGTCCTTGTTGTCGGTCGAGGCCCAGGCGGCATCCAAGAGCAGTGTCGACGGGCCGGCCGCGCCCTCGACGCGCCGGGCCGCAGCGGCGGCACTGCGCGGCCTGGGACTCCTCGTGGCACTCGGCGCGCTCGTCCTGATCGCCCTGCTCGGCGTGTGGTTGGGCACCAAGGACATCCCGTTCACCTCGACGTGGAACGTGCTGTGGCACAACGACGGGTCGGACACCGCGGTCATCATCCACGACTACCGGATACCCCGGACCCTGCTCGGCCTTCTGGTGGGCATGGCGCTGGGACTCTCGGGCGCTCTGATGCAGGCGCTGACCCGCAACCCGCTCGCCGATCCCGGTCTGCTCGGCGTGAGCCTGGGCGCCTCCACCGGCGTGGTCGTGGCCATCGCGTTCCTCGGCGTGGGCTCGGCCCTCGGCTATGTGTGGTTCGCCTTCCTCGGCGCGGCGATCGCGTCCGTCGTGGTCTATCTGCTCGGCTCGTCCGGACGGACACTGGCCACGCCCGACCGGCTGGTCGTCGCGGGGGCGGCGGTGACGGCAGTGCTGTACGCCTTCAACTCGGCGGTGCTGCTGCTCAATCCGCGGGCGTTCGACCAGTTCCGGTTCTGGACGGTGGGTGCGCTCTCCGGCCGGAACCTCGACATCGTGTACGTGATCCTGCCCTTCGTCGTGGTGGGCCTGGTGATCGCCCTCGGGCTGGCCCCCTCGCTGAACGCGCTGGCCATGGGCGACCAGGTGGGACGCGCGCTGGGTGTCAACGTCGGCCGGACCCGGGTGCTCGGCGTCGTCGCGGTGATGCTGCTCTGCGGCGCCGCCACCGCCGCGGCAGGACCGATCGGCTTCGTCGGCCTCGCGGTGCCGCACGTGGCCCGTCTCGTGGTGGGCCTCGACCAGCGGTGGGTGCTGGCGTACTCGATGCTGCTCGCGCCGATTCTGCTGATCGGCGCGGACGTCTTTGGCCGGGTGCTCGGTGCCCCCGGTGAGGTCCAGGTCGGCATCATCACCGCGTTCCTCGGTGCACCGCTGTTCATCGCGCTGTGCCGCCGTCGAAAGCTGGTCATGCTGTGAGCCCTGTACGGGAGGCCGGAACCTCCGCGAGCCATGCCGCCCGTGCGGCCGATTCCGTGGACGCCCAGAAGCCCCGCGTAGTCAGCGGTCGGGTCGTCCGCACCCGGAACGGGCGTCTCTCGCTACGGGTTCACGGCCGTGCCGTGGCTGTGACGGTGGCCCTGCTGGTCGCGCTCACAACGGTCATGGGGATCACCCTCACCACCGGGGATTTCGAGCTGTCGGTCGCCGAGGTGCTCCAGGCGCTGGCCGGCAAGGGCTCGGGAGGCGCCGACTTCATCGTCAACACCCTTCGCATGCCACGACTGCTGACGGCGCTGTGCGTCGGCGCGGCGCTGGCGGTCAGCGGTGCGATCCTGCAGAGCCTGACCGGCAACTCGCTCGGCAGCCCGGACATCATCGGCTTCACGAGCGGGTCGGCGACCGGAGCGCTGGTGGTCATCGTCGTGCTGCGCGGAAGCATGACCCAGATCGCCTTCGGGGCACTGGTCGGCGGGCTGGCCACGGCCGCCGTGATCTACCTGCTGGTGTTCAGCGGCGGCCTGCAGGGGTTCCGGCTCGTCGTCATCGGGATCGGTGTGAGCGCCCTGCTGCTTGCCGTCAACTCGTACCTGATCACCCGGGCGAGCTGGCAGGAGGCGCTGGAGGCGCAGGCGTGGCTGATCGGCAGCCTTGGCAACCGGAGCTGGGACCACGCGTCCGCGGTGGGCATTCCGGTCGCGATCCTGCTCCCCCTCGCCTTCTTCCTCGCTCGCAGACTGTCCATGGTGGAAATGGGCGACGACACGGCGATGGCACTCGGCGTCGACGTGGCGCGCAGCCGACTGGTCCTGCTCGGTATCAGCGTCGCACTGGCCGCGTTCGCCACCGCGGTGACCGGTCCGATCTGGTTCATCGCACTGGCGGCGCCGCAGATCGCCCGGAGGCTGACCCGGTCGTCCGGCCCCGCGCTGGTCCCGGCCGCCCTTATGGGCGCCGTACTGCTGGCCGGGAGCGATCTCGCGGTGCAGCGGATCTTCTCACCCGCTCTCCTCCCGGTGGGTACGGCGACCGGCACCATCGGCGGGTTGTATCTCATCTGGCTGCTGGTCATCGAGTCGCGAAAGAGCCGCGCATGACAGGAACGATCCCCCCGACAGCCCGGCTGCGGGCCGAAGACCTGACGCTCTCCTACGATCAGCGGACCGTGGCCACCTCCCTCGGTGTCGTCATACCCGACCACTCGTTCACGGTGATCGTCGGACCGAACGCCTGCGGCAAGTCCACCCTGCTCAAGGCGTTGGCACGCATGCTCAAACCCAAGGCGGGAGAGGTCTATCTCGACGGGGCCGCCATCTCGTCCTATCGCTCCCGCGAAGTCGCGCGCAGGCTCGGGCTGCTCCCGCAGACGTCGACCGCGCCGGGTGGCATCACGGTGGGAGACCTGGTGGCCCGTGGCCGCTATCCGCACCAGCGGATGCTGAAGCAGTGGTCCGCGGAGGACGAGGCCGCCGTGGCCGAGGCGATGCGGCAGACCGGCGTACTCGAACTCGCCGACCGGCCCGTCGATGACCTCTCCGGCGGCCAGCGGCAACGGGTATGGCTGTCCATGGTGCTGGCGCAGCAGACGAACATCCTCCTGCTGGACGAACCGACCACCTACCTGGACATCGCGCACCAGGTCGAGGTGCTGAACCTGTGCGCCGATCTGCATGAGCACAAGGGGCACACGATCGTCGCCGTGCTGCACGACCTCAACCAGGCCTGCCGCTATGCCAGCCATCTGGTGGTGATGAGGGCCGGCGGCACGGTCGCCGCCGAAGGCGACCCGGCCACGGTCATGACCGCCGAGCTGATCGAGGACGTGTTCGGCCTGCCCTGCCGGATCATCGACGACCCGGAGACCGGCACGCCGCTGATGGTACCCACGGCCCGCAAGCGCCCTGCCATGGCAGGCGACGCCCGTGCAGAAACCCCCTAGGGACGGACTGCCCATGCTCTGTACGAGGCTGACGAACGCTCACATCGTCACCATGGACCCGGACCACCCCGTCGCCCACGACCTGGGCATCTGGCGCGGCCGGATCGTGGGCCTGGACGACGCGGTGACCTCGCTTCCCGCACGCGAGGTGATCGACCTCCAGGGCGCGACCGTGCTGCCCGGCTTCATCGACAGCCATGTGCACCTGGCCTGGACCGGTTTGAGGGCGAGTACCCCGAGCATCGCACCCTGCCGGCGGATCGAGGACGTACTCGCGGTCGTGGAAGAGGCCGTCTCCCGGAAGTGTTCGCCGGGCGCCTGGGTGGACATCGCCGGGTACGACCAGCGGGCCCTGGGGCGCCATCTGACCGCTGCCGAGCTCGACCGGGTCAGCTATGGGCGCAAGGTGTTCCTGATGCACGACTCGGGACACGCCTGCGTGGTCAACAGCGCCGTCCTGGACCTGCTTCCCGCCGACGTCCCACATCAGGACGGCTTTCTCGCCGAGAGCGCGATGACCGCCGCACGACGACTGCGTCTGCCGTACTCCCAGGGGGAGCTCGCGGACGCGATCGAGCGTGCGGCCCGGACCTGTCTCGCGGAGGGGGTGACGGCCTGCGCCGAGGCGGGCATCGGCGGCGGCCTGCTGGGCCACAGCCCGGTCGAGCTCGGGGCCTATCAACTCCTCAGGGACCAGGGCCGGCTGCCCCTGCGGGTGCAGCTCATGGCGGCAGCGGACACGCTGCGCCCCGTCGCCTCGCACGACGCCGACGGCATACCCCGCGCCCTCGACCTCGGCCTGCGCACGGGGTTCGGCGACGACTGGCTCTCCATGGGCGCGCTCAAGATCTACACCGACGGCGGCATGATGGCCCGTACCGCCGCGCTCAGCAGTCCGTACCACGGGATGGACCAGACCGGACAGTTCCAGGACGACCCGGAGCGCATCGCGGACACCATCGTGGACGGCCATCTCGCCGGATGGCAGCTCGCCGTCCACGCCATCGGGGACCGCGCCGCCGACCTCGCACTGGACGCTCTGGAGCGGGCACAGCACATCCGGCCGCGCCCGGACGCACGGCACCGCATCGAACACGCCGGCCTGATCCGGCCCGACCAGCTCCCCCGCTTCGCGCGACTCGGCGCGATCGCGGTGATCCAGCCGAACTTTCTGCGCTACTTCGGCGACGACTACGCGTCGATCATGGGCGAGGACAGAGCCCCGTGGCTGTACCGGGGCAAGGGATTCCTGGACCACGGCATCACGCTGGTGGGCAGTTCCGACCGTCCCGTCACGGACGGCTCGCCGCTGCGGGCCATCCAGTTCATGGTCGAGCGTGCCTCCGAGTCGGGCCAGGTGATCGGCCCGGACGAGGGCATCACGGTCGACGACGCCCTGCGCTCCTACACCGTCGGCGGAGCCTTCGCCTGCCACTGGGACGACAGCGCGGGCAGTCTCGCCCCGGGAAAGCGCGCCGATCTGGTGGTGCTGGGAGATGACCCACGGCGCGTCAGCACCTCGCACATCGGTGACATCGAAGTGGTCGCGGCGTTCGTCGACGGCCGCGAGAGCGAGAAGGCCGCACTGTGAGTACGAAGGCGGACGGCGTCGAGCGCTACGCCCACCTGTGGCAGGCATCCTCGTACCCGTATCAGTGGGCCATCTGGAACACCGCCGGAGAAAGCATGGTCTTCGACAGGGAGATCAACTGCCCGGTGTACATCGACGACGAGGCGACCTTGCGTGAGGTCCTGCACAGAATGCGTGAGGCAGGAGTACCGGAGAGCGACGACTATCCGGGTCGGCCTTGCGCGTAGGCCGGTTCTGGCCGCCTGACTCTGTTCCACGTGCGTGTGGGTCAGACCGTCACGGAGATGTCGAGCCTGGCCGGTCCGACAGCGATCGTGACGCACCCGCAAGGAGGGTGGGGCGTACTCGTTTTGGCAGGAGGCTTAGGTAAGGCTAACCTTAGTCGGTCTGTTGTTCCCGGGTGCCGCGGTGGCCGAGCCGCCCTCCGTGCACGGTGGGACCGAAGGAAGGGAATCCCTTGATCACGGCCACCCCGCGCCTCGGCACAGTGCCGTCACGTACCACCCTGCCTGCCCCGCTCCGTGTACGGTCCGCGCGCCGCGGGGATGCCGCCGCCCTCGCGGCACTGTCCCGGCCGTTCGTACGCTCGGGAGCGCTGCGTGAGCGATCCCTTTCCCTCTACGCTTCGGACGCGACCGACTTCCTGGTGGTGGAGGCCCACGGCGGAACCCTCGACGGCTGTCTGGGACTGCGTGTTCACCCCGCCGATCCGGCCCGCGGCCGCGGGCCCACGGGCGTTCTGTACAACTTTTGCGTCTCGCCGCGCAGGCAGGGCTGTGGGGTGGGAGCTCAGCTCCTGCGCGCGGCGCTGGCCCAAGCGACCGCCCAATCGCTGTATGCCCTGTTCACCGCGACGACCGGTGGTGGCGACCTGTTCATCCGGTTCGGCTTCGCGCCCGCCTCTGCGGGTCTCGCGCCGGCGGCCTGGGCGAACTCCCTGGACCCCCGTCGTAATTCGCGGGTTTTTGCCCGCATGCTCTGACCGCGCCGTGGCCCGGCGGGCCGGTCCGGAAACCTGCGTCCGGACCAGCTCGCCGACCGATGCGCTCTCAGGCGTCGAGGATGCCCGGCAGCGCCGCGATCAGCTCGTCCACCTGCGTCGCGCGTACCGTCAGCGCCGGAGCCAGCCGCACCGTCGTGGGGCCGGTGGCATTGACGAGGAAGCCGGCGTCCTGCGCCGCCTTCTGTACGCGTGGTGCGACCGGTTCGGTGAGGACAACGCCGAGCAGCAGCCCCGCGCCCCGGACATGGCTCACCAGGGGATGCTTCAGACCCTCGACGCCGCACCGCAACCGCTCGCCCACGCGCGCGACATGGGCGAGGAGCCCCTCGGTCTCGATGGTCTCCAGTACGGCGACCCCGGCCGCGCAGGCCACCGGGTTGCCGCCGAAGGTCGAGCCGTGCTGACCCGGTGTCAGCAGGTCGGCCGCCGCGCCGAACGCCACCGTGGCGCCGATCGGCAGCCCCCCGCCCAGCCCCTTGGCCAGCGTCACCACATCCGGGTCCGCGCCCTCCACTGCCTGATGTGCGAACCAGCGACCGGTGCGACCGATCCCGGTCTGGACCTCGTCCAGTACGAGCAGCGTGCCGGTGGCCCGGGTGATTTCACGGGCCGCGCGCAGATACCCCTCGGGTGCCGGGAGCACACCGGCCTCACCCTGCACCGGCTCGATGAAGACGGCCGCCGTCTCCTCCGTGACCGCCGCCCGCAGCATCGCCGCGTCACCGAACGGCACATGGGACACCTCGCCCGGCAGCGGCAGGAACGATCCACGTTTCGCGGGCTGCCCCGTGAGGGCAAGCACGCCCATGGTGCGGCCGTGGAAGCCGCCCTGAGTCGCGAGCAGACGCGGCCGCCCCGTCCGTCGGGCGATCTTGAACGCCGCCTCGACCGCTTCCGTCCCGGAGTTCGAGAAGAACACCCGTCCCGGCCTTCCCACCAGCCGCAACAGCCGTTCGGCCAGCGCGACCGGAGGCTCGGAGACGTACAGATTGGAGACGTGACCCAGCCGGGCGATCTGGTCGCTCACTGCCGACACCACGCTGGGGTGGGCGTGCCCCAGTGTGTTCACGGCGATCCCGCCGGTGAAATCGAGGTACGCGCGCCCGGATTCGTCCCATACGGTGCTGCCCTCGCCCCTGACCAGAGCCAGCGGCGGAGTGCCGTAGTTGTCCATCATCACGGCACCCCAGCGATCCGTGAGAACTGGGCGGTCCGCTGTCTCGGCGGTCATGCGTCGCTTTCCTCGTCCGGAACCACGGTGGTGCCGGAGTGGTCGTCGCCGGTGAAGACCCCCCGCAGCAGCGTGTGCGGCACCCGGCCGTCCAGCACGTGTGCCATGGGTACGCCCGCCCGAACGGCCTGCAGGCATCCCTCCATCTTGGGGAGCATCCCGCCCGCCAGCTCCGGCAACATCTTCTCCAGCTCATCCGCCGTCAGGCGGTCGATCACCTCGGTGCTGTGCGGCCAGTTCGCGTACAGCCCCTCGACATCGGTGAGCATCAGCAGCTTCTCTGCGTCGAGCGCCACCGCCATGGCCGCCGCCGCGAGATCGGCGTTGACGTTGTAGACCTCGCCGTCCGCACCCCGAGCAACGGGGGAGACCACCGGGATACGGCCCTGCTCCAGCAGCGCCCCCACGGTGTGCGGGTTCACCTCGACGATGTCGCCGACCAGCCCGATGTCCACCGGCTCGCCGTCCACCCAGGCCGGCCGCCGCACGGCCGTCATGGTGTGCGCGTCCTCGCCCGACATCCCCACCGCGAACGGCCCATGGCTGTTGATGAGTCCGACCAGCTCCCGCTGGACCTGACCCGTCAGCACCATCCGGACCACGTCCATGATTTCCGGAGTGGTCACCCGCAGGCCCGCCTCGAAGCGGACCTCCAGGTCGAGCCGGCCCAGCAGCGCACTGATCTGCGGCCCGCCGCCGTGTACGACGACAGGGCGCAGCCCGGCGTGCCACAGCGCCACCACGTCCTGGGCGAAGGTCCGCTTCAGGTCCTCGTCCACCATGGCGTTGCCGCCGAACTTGATCACGACCGTCCGGCCCCGGAACTCCTCCAGCGCGTGGGGCGCGACGCGTGGCTTCACCTGTGCTGCGGCCTCTGCCGCGACCCCGCTCACGAGCTGTACGCGCTGTTCTCGTGGACGTACTCGGCGGTGAGGTCATTGGTCCAGATCACCGCTGATGCGTCGCCGGAGCGCAGATCGATCGTGATCGTGATCCGACGCCCCGACAGGTTGACCTTGTCGCGGGACTCGCCCGCCGCGCCGTCCCGGCACACCCAGACGCCGTTGATGGCCACATCCAGGCGGTCGGGGTCGAACACGGCGGACGTCGTACCGATCGCCGACAGCACCCGGCCCCAGTTCGGGTCCTCCCCGTGCAGCGCGCACTTGAGCAGATTGTTCCTGGCCACGGACCGGCCCACCGTCACGGCGTCCCCCTCCGACGCCGCGCCGATGACCTCCACCTCGATCTCCTTGGAGGCGCCCTCCGCGTCCGCGACCAACTGCCGTGCCAGATCCAGGCATACGCTGTGCACCGCCTCGGCGAAGGCGTCCGGATCGGGCGCGACCCCGGAGGCGCCCGACGCGAGCAGCAGCACGGTGTCGTTGGTGGACATGCAGCCGTCCGAGTCCACCCGGTCGAATGTGGTACGGACCGCCTCCCGCAGCGCGGAGTCGAGCGCCGCCCCGGTCACATCGGCGTCCGTCGTGAGCACCACGAGCATGGTGGCCAGCCCGGGCGCGAGCATGCCGGCGCCCTTCGCCATACCGCCCACCGTCCAGCCCGGTCCGGCGACCACCGCCGTCTTGTGCACCGAATCCGTCGTCCTGATCGCGACGGCCGCCTCCACGCCCCGATCGGGCGACAACCGCCCGGCGGCAGCGTCAATTCCCGCCATGACCCGGTCCATCGGCAGCGGGACGCCGATGAGTCCGGTGGAACACACCGCGATCTCGTCCGGACCCACCCCCACGGCCCGCGCTGTGTGTTCGGCCATCACCCGCGTGTCCTCGGCGCCCGCAGGCCCCGTACACGCGTTGGCCCCACCGGAGTTCAGGACGACCCCGGAGATCCGGCCGTCGGCCAGCACCCGCCGGGACCAGCGGACCGGAGCGGCCTGGACCCGGTTGGAGGTGAACACCCCGGCAGCCGCGCGCGACGGACCTCGGTTCACCACCAGGGCCAGGTCGGGATCACCGGACTCCTTGATCCCGGCGGCCACACCGCTCGCGAGGAATCCCTGTGCAGCAGTCACGGTCACGGAGCCACTCCATTCGTCGGCAGGCCCAGCTCTTCCGGCAGGCCGAGGGCGACATTCATGCTCTGCACCGCGCCGCCCGCGGTGCCCTTCGTAAGGTTGTCGATCGCGCTCACGGAGATCAGACGACCGGTCCGCTCGTCCACCGCCACCTGTACCTGCGTGGTGTTGGAGCCGAGTACGGCGGCGGTCGACGGCCACTGCCCGGACGGCAGCAGCCGGACGAACGGCTCGTCGGCGTAGGCGGCTTCGTACGCCGCCCGCACCTCGCGGGTACCGGCGCCGGCTCCCGGACGCAGGCGCGCCGAGCAGGTGGCGAGGATGCCTCGGGCCATCGGTGCCAGCGTCGGCGTGAACGACACGGCCACCCGCTCGCCCGCAACTCGCGACAGGTTCTGCGTCAGCTCCGGTGTGTGCCGGTGGCCGCCGCCGACTCCGTACGGGCTCATCGAGCCCATCACTTCGGAGCCGAGCAGATGGGGTTTGGCCGCGCGGCCCGCTCCCGAGGCTCCGCTCGCCGCGACGATCACCGCCTCCGGCTCCACGAGGCTCGCGGCGAAGGCCGGGTACAGCGCCAGGGTCACCGCGGTCGGATAGCAGCCGGGTACGGCAACCCGGGTCGCGCCCTTCAGCTCTTCTCGCGCCCCCGGGAGTTCGGGCAGTCCGTAAGGCCAGGTGCCGGCATGAGCGGAGCCGTAGAACCGCTCCCAGTCGACCGGGTCGCGCAGCCGGAAGTCCGCGCCGCAGTCCACGATCAGCCTTTCGGCCCCCAACTGATCCGCGAGCGCCGCCGACTGGCCGTGTGGCAGGGCCAGGAAGACCACGTCGTGCCCGCCGAGCGACGCGGCCGAGGTCTCCACGAGTACCCGGTCCGCGAGCGCGGCCAGGTGCGGCTGTACCTCTCCGAGCGTGCGGCCCGCGCTGCTGTGCGCGGCCACCGCCCCGATCTCCACGCCGGGATGTGACACCAGCAGACGCAGGATCTCTCCTCCTGCGTAGCCGCTCGCTCCGGCCACCGCGACCCGTACCGTCATGTTCTCCGTCTCTCCTCGTGCCTGCTCGACGCCTGGCCGATTCCCGGCCGTGAATTCTGATGCACCGTCATGCGCCGTGTGTCGCCCTGCCGATCAGGAGGTCGCGCAGCAGTCCGTCGGTGGTGGACACCACGCCACTGCGCGAGGCCCACCGCAGCGCCATGGCGTGTTCCTCGGCGGAGATGTCGGCCACCGCGTCGGCGACGACGAAGGGCTGTATGTCGTTCATGCAGGCATCCGCCGCCGTCAGCAGGACGCCGAGATGCGCGTACACACCACAGACGATCAGCTGGTCGCGGCCCGTGGATCGCAGCAATCGGCCGAGATGGCTGCGGAGAAAGGCGTTGTGGCGCACGTTGGCCAGCAGATGTTCGCCGGACCGGGGAGTCAGCGCCGGGACGATCGCGGCGGCGTCGGGCTCCGGGCCGATTCCCGGACCCCAGATGTCGCTCAGCAGTCCGCGTTGGTCGGGAGGCTGCGCAGCCGGTTCGGCGCTGAAGACGACCGGCATGCCGAGCGTGCCCGCGAGTTCGCGCAGGGCGGCGATGTTGTCGACGAGCTCCACCACGGGGGAGCGTCCCGCCGGAAACGCCCGGACGAAGTGGTTCTGCATGTCATGGACCAACAGTGCGGCCCGTGCCGGATCGATCGTCCAGGGAACGCACGAGGGAGGGATCGCGGAGCGGTCGGGCATGGGATAGGAGCCGATGACCGGCAAGCCCATGGGCAATCTCCTCCCTGATGACATGTGCGCCTGGTCGGGGCCACGGGCGCGCGTCGCCTCGGTGCCGTGCGAACCCCTGAATCGGGGGCCTGGCGTGGGCAGGGCGCGGCGGCCCAGGCAGGACTCCACCCACCCCGATCAAGCACTTAGCTTAGCCTAACCTAAGCATCTGTTGGGCTGGCCTCGACTGCCCGGTCGAGCCGCGCACCAGTAACCCGGCGCGCACAACCAGGCGTTCGGTCGTGCTGCGTGATCCTCGAGGGAACGCTGCTGGGGGGGCCAGCCATCGAACGTCCGTTGGGTGGCGGGAGAGTGAATTCGGAGTCAAACTCCCCGGATTCTCCCCCCTGTTCATCCCGGGTTCTGGTGGAGGAGTGGGCTTCGGTCCGCACCGTTGCCCGTGAAGACCGGGCGCTGGACCCGATAACCTGGGAAAATGCTCACGGAAGTCACCGCGACCCGCTACGTCACACCCCTACGGGAGGGCGGATCGCTGCCTGGAATTGTCGAGGCCGACGATTTGGGCACCTACGTCATGAAGTTCACCGGCGCGGGACAGGGCCGCAAGACGCTGGTCGCCGAGGTCATCTGCGGACAGCTGGGGCGTCGGCTCGGGCTGCGGGTGCCCGAACTGGTCAGCATCCAGCTGGACCCGGTCATCGGTCTCGGCGAGCCCGACCAGGAGGTGCAGGAGCTGTTGAAGGCGAGCGGCGGGCTGAACCTCGGGATGGACTTCCTGCCCGGTTCGCTCGGGTTCGATCCGCTCGCCTACGAGGTGGACGCGGCCGAGGCCGGCAGAGTCGTCTGGTTCGACGCGCTGATCAACAACGTCGACCGCTCCTGGCGCAATCCCAACATGCTGGTGTGGCACGGCGACCTGTGGCTCATCGACCACGGCGCCACCATGATCTGGCATCACAACTGGCCGGGTGCCCAGGCCTCCGCCGCCAAGCCGTACGACGCCTCGGACCATGCCCTCGCTCCCTTCCGCCCCGATATCGCGTCGGCCGCCGCCGAGCTCGCTCCGCTCGTCACCGAGGAGCTGCTGACCGAGGTCGCCGCCGACGTCCCCGACGAGTGGCTGGTCGACGAGCCGGGCTTCGAGTCCACCGATGAGGTGCGCCGTGCCTATGTCGAGGCGCTGCTGCCGCGCGCCGCGACGATCCACACGCGCATCAGCCTGGATGCTCCGACCAAGGACAGGCCCTCGCAGGCCCCGGGCTGGCTGACCGATCACCTCACGCCGTGGCCGCACGCCACCAAGCAGGACCGGGGCGGCGTCAAGTGAGTGAGCGCGATGTCTTCGAGTACGCACTGCTGCGCGTGGTGCCGCGCGTCGAGCGCGGCGAATGCTTCAACGCGGGTGTGGTGGTCTACTGCCGTGCCAAGTCCTTCGTGGCCGCCCGTACCCATCTGGACGAGGTGAAACTCAAGGCGCTGGACCCCCGCGCCGATGTCACCGGAGTGCGTGCCGCGCTGCACGCCGTCGAGGGCGTCTGCCGCGGCGGCGAGGACGCGGGCCAGGCCGCGCGCGACGATGCCGGACGCCGCTTCCGGTGGCTGATCGCACCGCGCTCCACCGTCGTACAGCCGGGCCCGGTCCACACCGGACTCACAGCCGATCCAGAGGCCGAGGTGGAGCGGCTGCTCGACCTGCTGGTGCGCTGACGGTGCGCCAGTGGTGTGCTGAGGGACGGCTCGCCAGGATGTGACATGCGCCGTTGGCCCCCGGTGCCGTTGACACCGCGTGCCAGGGCTTCTAGCGTCTCGACTGCTGAAGGTACTAAGCGGTCGCTCAGCGACCGAGAGCCGACGGCAGAGGGTTTCCAGAGTTTCCAGGGCGAGGAGAACCAGCATGTCCACCACCGAGCAGCGCGTCGCCGTCGTGACCGGGGGCGCGCGCGGGATTGGCGCCGCCACCGCGGTACGGCTGGCGGCGGAAGGCCGCGCTGTAGCCGTGCTCGACCTCGACGAGGCGGCCTGCAAGGACACCGTCGAGAAGATCACCGCGGCGGGCGGCAAGGCCCTCGCGGTCGGCTGCGACGTGTCCGACAGCGCGCAGGTGGAGGCCGCCGTGGCGCGCGTCGCCGCCGAGCTCGGCGCGCCCACGATCCTCGTCAACAACGCGGGGGTGCTGCGCGACAACCTGCTCTTCAAGATGAGCGAGTCCGACTGGGACATCGTGATGAACGTGCACCTCAAGGGCGCGTTCCTGATGGCCAAGGCCTGCCAGAAGCACATGGTGGACGCCGGATTCGGCCGTATCGTCTCGCTCTCCTCCAGCTCGGCGCTCGGCAACCGCGGCCAGGCCAACTACTCCGCCGTCAAGGCCGGTCTGCAGGGCCTCACCAAGACCCTCGCCAAGGAGCTCGGCAAGTTCGGCATCACCGCCAACGCCGTCGCCCCCGGATTCATCGTCACCGAGATGACGGCCCAGACGGCCGCCCGCATCGGCATGGGCTTCGAGGAGTTCCAGGCCGCCGCCGCCACCCAGATCCCGGTCCAGCGCGTCGGCTGGCCCGAGGACATCGCCAACGCCATCGCCTTCTTCACGGGCGAGGAGGCCGGCTTTGTCTCCGGCCAGGTCATGTACGTGGCCGGCGGACCGCTCAACTGAATCGGGAGACGACGAACATGACCGCAGAGGTACAGGACAGCGGAAAGGTCGCCCTGATCACGGGCGCGAGCCGCGGTATCGGTTACGGCATCGCGGAGGCGCTCGTCGCCCGCGGCGACCGGGTGTGCATCACCGGCCGCGGTGAGGATGCGCTCAAGGAGGCCGTGGAGCAGCTCGGCTCGGACCGGGTGATCGCCGTCGCGGGCAAGGCTCATGACGAGGCCCACCAGGCGGCCGCCGTCGCGCGCACCATGGAGGCGTTCGGCCGCGTCGACTTCCTGGTCAACAACGCCGGCACGAATCCGGTCTTCGGCCCGATCGCCGAGCTCGACCTGAATGTGGCGCGCAAGGTCTTCGAGACCAATGTGATCTCGGCGCTCGGATTCGCGCAGCAGACCTGGAAGGCCTGGCAGAAGGAGAACGGCGGTGCGATCGTGAACATCGCCTCGGTCGCCGGCATCTCCGCCTCGCCCTTCATCGGCGCGTACGGCATGAGCAAGGCGGCCATGGTCAATCTGACCCTGCAGCTCGCGCACGAGTTCGCCCCGGTCGTACGGGTCAACGCGATCGCACCCGCAGTGATCAAGACCAAGTTCGCCCAGGCGCTCTACGAGGGCCGTGAGGCGGAGGCGGCCGCGGCCTACCCGCTGGGCCGGCTCGGAGTGCCGGAGGACATCGGCGGAGCGGCCGCTTTCCTCACCTCCGACCAGTCGGACTGGATTACAGGGCAGACACTGGTGGTCGATGGAGGTATCTTCCTGAATGCCGGTGTGCACTAACGCGCACAGAGGCGCACTGAGACGGTTTGTTCCTGATTGAGCCAAGTGCCCCGCCGGGCCACCAGGTTGATCCGGCGGGGCGCTGCGGTATGGTCGGCCGACCCATGGCTGAACGAGGAGCGTGCACGTGTTCTACCGGACCTGTCTGCAGGCCGCTGCAGCCCTAGCGTCCATATCTCTGCTGGCCGGATGCAGCCTGTTTTCGGGTGAGAGCACCGAGCGCGAGCAGAAGATTACGGTCGGTACGATGAGTGAGCCCACCACCCTCGATCCGGCCGCAGCCTGGGACGGCTCATGGGAATTGTTGAGCAATGTCTTCCAGACGCTGGTCAGCTTCCCGTCCGGCGTCACAACGCCGCAGCCCGACGCCGCGCAATCCTGCCGCTTCACCAACCCCAGCAACAAGGTCTTCGAGTGCGAGCTGAAGCCCGGCCTTGCCTTCTCCAACGGTGACAAGCTCGACGCGGCGGCGGTCAAGTATTCCATCGAGCGGATCCAGAAGATCGATGCGAAGGGTGGCCCCAACGGTCTGCTCGGCTCTCTCGGCAAGGTCGAGACCGTCGGCGACCGCACCGTGAAGTTCAGCCTCAAGACGGCGGACGCCACGTTCCCGTTCATCCTGGCCACGCCCGCCATGTCCATCGTCCCGCCCAAGGAGTACCCGGCGGACGAGCTCCGCGAGGACGGCGGGCTGACCGGTTCGGGGCCGTACGTCCTGAGTTCGTACAAGAAGGGCGACCGGGCAGAGCTGACCAAGAACTCCGAGTACAACGGGTTCGCCAAGCTCAAGAACGACGCCGTCGACATCCGCTACTTCCAGGACTCCGACGTGATGGTCGGAGCTCTCAAGAAGAAGGAGATCGACGCGATCTACCGTGGTCTGACCGCGGCGGAGGTCGTCAAGTTCCAGTCGAAGCAGCCGGAGTACGACCGCCTCCAGCTCGTCGAGACGGTCGGCGCCGACATCCGCTACCTCGTCTTCAATTCCAAGGACCCCATGGCGGGCAAGATCGCCGTACGCCGTGCGATCGCCCAGGTCATCGACCGCGACGCGCTGGTCGCCAAGGTCTACCAGGGCACGGCCGAGCCGCTGTACTCCATGGTCCCCAAGGGTATTTTCGGCCACACCACCGAGTTGTTCGACCGCTATGGCGAGCCGGATGTGAACAAGGCGCGGGTCATCCTCAAGGACGCCGGCATCACCAAGCCGGTGCCGCTGACGTTCGGGTACTCCTCCGACCGTTACGGCTCCGCCTCCAAGCCCGAGTTCGCCGAGCTCAAGCGGCAGCTCGACGCCTCCGGCCTGTTCAAGATCACGGTGGAGGGCAGGCCCGAGAAGGACTTCCAGAAGGCCTACAAGGCCGGCGAGTACCCCGTCTTCGGACGCGGCTGGTTCCCCGACTTCCCGGACCCGGACAACTTTGTGGCGCCGTTCGTCGGCGAGAAGAACGCGCTCAGCATTCCGTACCAGAGCCCCGAGATCACCGACCAGCTGCTGCCCGCGTCCCGGCGCGAGAGTGACCGCGGTGCGGTGACCAAGGAGTTCGAGCGGGCGCAGGAGATCCTCGGCGACGATGTCCGGCTGCTGCCGCTGTGGCAGGGCAAGATGTACGTCGCCTCCAGCGAGGAGATCGGCGGCGGCGAACTCGCGATCAACCCGCAGACGTTCATGCAGATGTGGCAGCTGTACCGCAAGGCCAGCTGGTAGACCCCGTTGTCAGTGGCCCCCGGTAGGTTCTGTGGTCGAGAACTGATCGCATTCCGGAGGTTGTTGACGTGACCGACACCGACATGCTGCCCGAGTCCTGGCGCGGCGTCCTCGGCGAAGAGCTGCAGAAGCCGTACTTCAAGGAGCTCACCGAGTTCGTCGAGGAGGAGCGGGCCAAGGGGCCGGTCTATCCGCCGCGCGAAGAGGTCTTCGCCGCCCTCGACGCGACGCCGTACGACCGCGTCAAGGTCCTGGTCCTCGGCCAGGATCCGTACCACGGAGAAGGGCAGGGGCACGGCCTCTGCTTCTCCGTGCGGCCGGGCGTCAGGACCCCGCCCTCCCTGCGGAACATCTATAAGGAGATGAAGGAGGAGCTGGGCCACCCCATCCCGGACAACGGCTATCTGATGCCGTGGGCCGAGCAGGGTGTTCTGCTGCTCAACGCGGTGCTGACGGTGCGGGCCGGCGAGGCCAACTCCCACAAGGGCAAGGGGTGGGAGAGGGTGACGGACGCGGTGATCAGCGCCGTTGCCTCCCGGCCCGACCCGGCGGTGTTCGTCCTCTGGGGCAACTACGCGCAGAAGAAGCTGCCGCTGATCGACGAGGAGCGGCATGTGGTGGTGAAGGGTGCGCACCCCTCGCCGCTGTCCGCGAAGAAGTTCTTCGGCTCCCGTCCGTTCACGCAGATCAATGAGGCGGTCGCGGCCCAGGGGCACGAGCCCATCGACTGGCGGATCCCGGACCTCGGCTGAGCGTTCGCGCACCCGGCTGACAGGCTCGGGCAGGTGCCCGAGCCTGTGCGGCAATGTCGGTGGCGGCGGCTAGCGTCGTGATCTGTGGCGTCAGCACAAGCGGCTGACGCCGCGGGTCGCAATTCGCCGCACGGACGTGGGAGGCCGCAGTGATGGAGCAGCAGGAGGCGTCGGGGGACGCCGTCATGACCCGGATCGGGCAAGCGATCATGCTGCTGCACGGCGGGGACCGCGAGGAGGCGCGCAATCGTTTCGGCGCGCTCTGGTCGGAGATCGGCGAGGCCGGTGATCCACTCCACCGCTGCACGCTCGCGCACTACATGGCGGACACCCAGGACGACCCCGGCGACGAGCTCGCCTGGGACCTGCGGGCGCTGTCGGCGGCCGAGGGTCTGAGCGACGAGCGGCTGGCCCGGCGCCAGGAGGCGCTCGCGGTGCGGGCCTTCTTTCCCTCGCTGCATCTCAGTCTCGCGGCCGACTATGTGAAGCTGCAGCGCCCCGAGGCCGCGCGGGTCCATCTCGACCGGGCGCGCGCGGCGACGGATGCCCTGGGGGACGACGGTTACGAAAACGGCGTCCGTGCCGCTATTGACCGGCTGGAGCACGGACTGCGCGGCGAGTGAGGCTCAATTCCCGTAGATCTCGCGGCAGATCCGGGCCTGCGGGCTGTCGGGCGGCAACCGGCCGTACTCCTCGCCCAAGGCGCAGATGTCGGGCCGGGCGGTCGGCAGGACCGGTGGTACAGGCGCCGGGGCGGGCGGCTTCACGGTCCGGGGTTTCGGCGGCCGCGGCCTTGGCCGCACGCGCGGCGCATGTCCGATGGCGGGTGGCGACAGGGGAGCGGTGGTCCCGGCCGGAGGCGACCCGGCCGCAGAAGGGGGCTCCAGGACCTCGCGGGCCGGGCCCTGCACGATCTGTGGCTCCACGACCTGCGCCGGCCGGCCGGCCGGCGCAGGCGGGGGTGCGGGCGCGCGCGGCGGCTCGACGGCAACACAGCCGGTGACGGCCCAGGCGGCCACTCCTACCAGGACCTTTGCGGCGGTTCTTGTTCGGTGCACCCGCGCAACTCTGCTGTGCACGGGAGCACGTTCACCGGCGTACCGGCACATAATGGCCCGCACGGGTGACGCCGGTCAGTTGCCGGTGATGTGCCGGGGGCCTGCGTCATTCGCTGTCATTCGCCGGTCGCGCCGTCGATCCGCTCGCGGAGGAGGTCGGCGTGGCCGTTGTGGCGCGCGTACTCCTCGATCATGTGCGTCATGATCCAGCGCAGGTTGAAGGTCTCCCCGCTGCGGTGCTTGCCCGTGCCCACATCGTCGAGTGTCCGGGAGGCCGCGAGCTCACGGGCCCGTACGATCTCGGCCTGCCAGGCCGCGTACGCCTCGGCATAGGTGTCCTGCTCCGTGGCGTGGAAGTCGCCGTCGCGGTCGTCGTTGGAGTAGAGGTACTCGACGCCTTCCCCGGCCAGGATGTTGCGGAACCAGCCCCGCTCGACCTCCGCCATGTGCCGTACGAGTCCGAGCAGCGAGATCTCGGAGGGCGGCACGGACAGCTGCCGCAGCTGCTCGTCGTTCAGGCCGGCGCACTTCATTTCCAGGGTCTCGCGGTGGTATTCGAGCCAGCCCTCCAACATGTCGCGCTCGCCCGCGGTGGTGGACGGTTCGGTGCGTTCAGGTGTCGTCATGGCGATCATCCTGAACCACGCGACGCGGTGCCGCCAGGGCTTATCCGCCGAGCATCCCCCGCAGTTGCTCACGGAATCCGGTGCGCAGCTCCGCCGGTTCCGGGACGGCCGCGTGGTACGACCCCGCCGCGCAGGAGAACATCAACCCCTCGCACCAGGCAGCCAACGACAGTGCGTGGCGCTCCGGTTCGGTGGAGCCTGCCGCGGCCATCAGCGCTTTGAGCGGCTCGCGGAACTGGCTGCCGGTCGCGTCGTAGAACTCTCGCAGCTCCGGCCGGCGGGTGGCCTCGAGGGCCAGTTCGTAGCGGGAGACGAGCAGTTCGCGATGGCGGGTCAGATAACGGTGCAGTGCGAGCGCGAGTGCGTCGACCAGGCCGTCCGTGCCGCCGTCCGGTACGGGCAAGCCGTCCGGGGTCAGGACGGCCGCCTCACGCTCCGCCAGCCGCCGTACCGCGGTTTCAAGGAGCGCCTGCCGGGTGCGCGCGTAGTTGGACGTCGAGCCCTGCGGAAGCCCGGCGGCCTCGTCCACCGCCCGGTGGGTGAGCCCGCGCATCCCGCGCTCGGCGAGCAGTCTCAGCGCGGCGTCGGCGATGAGTTCGGCACGGGAGGTGCTCGTGGGGGTGCGTGCGGCCATGAGCTCAACCTACCGCTTCAACTACAGCTGTAGTAGGGTGAGCGTATCACTACAGATGTAGTTACCGCATCAGGCATCACGTGCGGCAGTGCTTCAACGCATCGAGGAGGCGTCGTGCCCGGACCACGAGCCGTTGTCATCGGAAGCGGAATCGGCGGACTGACCGCCGCCGTGGCCCTGCGCCTGTCCGGCTGGCAGGTCACCGTCCTGGAGCGCGCCGCATCCCTTGAACCGGTCGGCGCCGGCATCGGCCTCGCCCCCAACGCCCAGCGCGCCCTCGATGTCATCGGCCTCGGCGACGACATCCGCGACATGGCCGCCTGGCAGGGCGACGGAGGCATGCGCGATCCGGGCGGCCGCTGGCTCTCGCGTACGAACAGCGCCGCCGCGGCCGAACGCTTCGGCGGACCACTGGTCCTGGTCCACCGCGCCACCCTGATCGACCGGATCGCCTCCCGATTGCCCGCCGACGCCGTGCGCACCGGCAGTCCCGCCACGCTCGCCGACCCGGGAGTCGTCGGCGGCCGCCCGGCCCGGGTCACCACGCCAGGTGGCGAGATCGAGGCCGACCTGGTCGTCGGTGCGGAGGGCATCAACTCCGCCGTACGCCGGGTCCTCTTCCCCGAGCACCCCGGACCTTCCTACTCCGGATTCACCACCTGGCGCGTGGTCGTCCCCGCGCCCGACCTGCCCTTCGCACCCCACGAGACCTGGGGATCCGGCGCACTCTGGGGCACCCAGCCGCTCAAGGACGGCCGGATCTACGCGTACGCGGCGGCTGTCGCCCCTGCCGGAGCCCGCGCGGTGGACGACGAGAAGGCCGAACTGCTGCGCCGCTTCGGCTCCTGGCACGACCCGATCCCCGCGATCCTCACGGCCGCCGAACCCGGCCTCGTACTGCGCAACGATGTCCACCACCTCATCGAGCCGTTGCCGGCCTTCCACCGGGGCCGCACCGTGCTCCTGGGCGACGCCGCCCACGCCATGGCCCCCACCCTCGGTCAGGGCGGCAACCAGGCCATCGAGGACGGCATCGTCCTCGCCCACCACGCGGCGCCCGGCGGCGACCTGGCCGCCGGCCTCGCCGCATACAGCGCCGAGCGGCTGCCGCGCACCGCCGCCGTCGTCCGCAAGTCCGCGCAGATCGCCAGGCTGATGTCCCTGACCAGCACTCCGGCCGTCGCGGTGCGCAACACCCTGATGTCCGCGGTTTCCCGGCTCGGCCCCGGCCTCGTCCTGCGGACTTTCGACGGCATCGCCGACTGGCAGCCGCCGCAGCGCACGTATGCTGCCGGAGCACAGGACGTACCAGAAGCACAATCGGCACAGCGCCAAGGGAGGCCCCTGTGAAGGTCGGCTGCATCGGGCTCGGCGACATCGCGCAGAAGGCCTATCTGCCGGTGCTCACCACCCTGCCCGGGGTGGAACTGCATCTGCAGACCCGCACACCGGCCACCCTGTCACGGGTCGCCGAGACCCATCACATCCCCGCCGAGCGGTGCCACACGGACCTCGGCGCCCTCCTCGCCGAGGACCTGGACGCCGCCTTCGTGCACGCTCCGACCTCCACCCACGCCGAGATCGTCACCCGGCTCCTGGAGGCCGGAGTGGCGACGTACGTCGACAAACCGCTCGCGTACGAACTGGCCGACTCCGAGCGGCTGGTGGGCCTCGCCGAGGAGCGCGGCACCAGCCTGGCCGTCGGCTTCAACCGCCGTCTCGCGCCCGGCTACGCCCAGTGCCTGGAGCACCCGCGCGAGCTGATCCTGATGCAGAAGAACCGTGTCGGCCTCGCGGAGGACCCGCGCACCCTCGTCCTCGACGACTTCATCCATGTCGTCGACACATTGCGCTTCCTGGTCCCGGGACCGGTCGACCACACCGACGTAAGGGCGCGGATCGTCGACGGACTGATGCACCATGTCGTGCTGCAGCTGTCCGGCGACGGATTCACCGCCATCGGGACGATGAACCGTAAGAGCGGCTCCACCGAGGAGATCCTCGAGGTGTCGGGACAGGACAGCAAGCGGGAGGTCCGCAACCTCGCGGAGATCGTCGACCACAAGGGTCAGCCGAGCGTACGGCGGCGCGGCGACTGGGTGCCCGTCGCCAGGCAGCGCGGCATCGAGCAGTCGGTGTTCTCCTTCCTCGACGCCGTACGGGCCGGAAAACTGCTCACCGCGCATGATGCGCTGCGGACTCATGAGCTGTGTGAACGGGTGGTGCGGCAAGCCCTGGAGCAGGCCGCCTGAGAGCCCGCGTGCCCTCGGTGGCACACACGGCCGCGAGGACGGCGAGCGCCGCGTAGACCGGCCAGTCGCCGAACCTGACATACAGCGTCGTGCCGCCGGCCAGCGGGACGTCGTAGAAGGCGCTGGTGCTGCTGTCCGTACCGAGGAGGCCGCCGACCCGGTCGCCGCCGGGACCGTACACCGCACTGACGCCGGTGAGCGTCGCATGGACCATCGGACGCCCGCTCTCCGCCGCCCGCAGCGCCGCCAGCGAGGCGTGCTGCTCCGGCGCCCAACTCCCCTGGAACGACGAGGTCGCCGACTGCGCGATCAGCAGCTGCGCGCCGTCCCGGGTGAGCCGCCGGCTCATATCGGGGAACGCCGACTCGAAGCAGACCAGCGGCCCGAGCCGCAGTCCGCCCTCCCCGGCGCCCGGCAGCACCATCACCACCGGGCGGCTGCCCCGCAGCCGGTCCTCGCCCGCGGCCTTGCCCACCGAGGTCGCCCAGCCCAGCAGCGTACGGGCCGGTATGTACTCACCGAAGGGCACCAGCCGCATCTTGTCGTAGCGGTCGCCCGTCGGACCCTGCGGACCGACCAGGACAGAGCTCTTGAAGATTCCGGCGCGTCCCGAGGGGTCCTCGCGCCGGGCGTCCACATTGACCAGCACGTCGGCGCCGACGGCGCGCGAGAGTACGGCGATCCGTGCCGCGAGATCGGGGCGTTCGCGCAGATCCGCGCCGACACTGCTCTCGCCCCAGACCACCAGATCGACGTCCTGGCCCGCCAGTTGACGGGTGAGCTCCTCGCTGCGGGCGAAGCGTCGGTCGACGCTGCCGATGCCGTCGACGACCCCCGGCTGCACGATCGCGATCCGGGCCCGGCCCGACTGGTGCGGGTGCGGGGCCCACATCCAGACCGCGGTTGTGGTGAGCGCGCAGACGAGGCCGCCGCCCACCGCCGCCGTTCGGGCCTTCGGCACCGCCACCAGCACGGTGAACGCCGTATTCACCGCGAGCACCAACAGGCTCACCAGCCACACGCCACCCACCGACGCGAGCCGTAGAGCAGGAGATACCTCCCACTGACTGGCTCCGAGCAGACCCCAGGGGCCGCCCAAACCCTCCCAGGACCGGGCCAGTTCGATCATGAGCCAGCCCGAGGGGACAGCGGCGAGGGCAACGGCTGCGCGGGCCGGCGACGGCGTCCCGCCGAGCAGCCACCGCACCAGCCACCCCCACGGCGCCCACATCAGCCCGAGCAGCGCCGCCAGCACCACGATGAACACATGCAGACTCGGCACCAGCCAGTGGTGCACGGCAATCATGAAACCGATGCCGCCCAGCCAGCCGTCGACCGCCGCACGGCGAGCTGTGGGCGCGGACCGGACGAGGAGCATCCACGGCACCAGCGCGATATACGCGAACCACCACAGGGACGGCTCCGGGAAGGCGAGCACTGGCAGTGCCCCGGCCGCCACCGCGGCTGCGCCGCGCCACCAGCGAGACGACAGCTTCTGCCGCGAGCGCTCCCACCGATCGCGCCCGTCGCCCAGCTCCCGCCGGGCGCCCGGAATCCGCATGCCGCGCCTCCTCGTCCTGCCTCGAAGGGCCCGCGGGCAGTGTCCCCTCCAGTGTGCGGGAGCGGGACCGGCACCGACAGTGCGCCCCGGTGTGTCAGCTCCCGGCGAGTGCCCCGACGGCCCGCCGCCACTTCTCGTGGATCACCACGGTGCGCAGCCGCCAGCCTGCGTCCGTACGCAGCAGGCTGAAGGCGTACCGTCCGCCGGAGACGAAGTCGTCGCCCGACTCCAGCCGCATCGGGTTCACATAGTCGGCCTGCACCTCGGCACGGTCGCCCGGATAGCCGCCCAGGTCCTGGATGTGCAGCCGCCGGTTGACGATGAGGTGCTGGCGTACGGGAAAGAGCCGCATTGTTTCCGCCATCCAGTCGGCGACCTCGGCGGCCGGGCCCTCGATACCGCCCGAGCTGCGGTAGTCCGCGCGCCCTTCCTGCGTGAACAGAGCCCGGTAGGCACCCCAGTCGGCATCGTCCACGGCCACCGCGTAACTGGTGATCAATTCATCGATGGTCAGCCGGTCCATCACGGTCGCGAGATCCACGCGCTGCGTCATCCGGTCAGTTTCGGGCAGCGCGGGCCTTACGCCAAGGGCTGTGCACGCCAGTCACCCGCTCTTGGTCAGCAAACGGTCGATCTCCGTCAGTTCGGCGGAACCTCGCGGACCCACGGATCCGCGCGTCGGCCGCCATACTGCCCCCATGCGCATCGATTACGACCCCGCCCAGTGCGACCGCGACACCTTCTACCGGCTGCTCACCGCCACCGTCGTCCCCAGGCCGATCGCCTGGGTCTCCACCACGTCCGCGGAGGGAACCGACAACCTCGCCCCGCACTCGTTCTTCACCATCTCCTGCGTGTCGCCGCCGGTCGTGCAGTTCACCTCGGTCGGCCGTAAGGACTCGCTGCGCAATATCGAGGACACCGGCGCCTTCGTGGTCAACTTCGCGCCCGAACCGCTCTTCGAGCAGATCAATGCGACGGCCACCGACTTCCCGCGCGGTATCAGCGAGTTCGATGCGGTCGGCGTCGCCCGGGAGGCGAGCCTGCGCGTGAAGCCGCCGCGCGTCGCGGCCTCACCGGTGGCGCTCGAGTGCGAGTTGCACAGCACCGTACTGCTGGGCGACTCGACCGTCGTCTTCGGCCGGGTGGTGCACGCGGCGATCAGCGAGGAGGTCATGGCGCACGGGCACCCGGAGGTGACGAGGCTCGCGCCGCTCACCCGGCTGGGCAAGAACGAGTGGGGCACGTTCGGCGGCGTACGCGAGATCGCCCGTGTCCCCTACGAGCAGTGGCAGGAGGACGCCGCCCGATGACCGGGCCGACCGTGTCCGTCAGCGTTTGACCGCTCGCAGGACGACGAACTTCGGGTCGCTCGCGACGACTTCGCAGTTGCCGAAGAGGCGGCGCAGCTTGGCGTGGTAGCCGAGGTGGCGGTTGCCGATGACCCACAGCTCCCCTCCGGGACGCAGCACACGGCGCGATCCGCCGAACATCCGGCGGGCCGTCGCGTCCGTCGTCGCCTGGTGCGAGTGGAACGGCGGATTGTTCAGCACCAGGTCCACGGTCCCGTCCGGCACGCCGGAGAGTCCGTCGCCCACCAGGAACTCCGCCCTGGCGTCCGAAGCGACGTTCTCCCGGTAGGTGGCCTCGGCCGAGGCCACCGCGGAGAACGACTCGTCGACGAACGTCACCGCGGCCTCCGGATTGGCCAGCGCGGCGGCCGTGCCGATCACCCCGTTGCCGCAGCCCAGATCCACAATTCGCTCGGCGCCGCGGCGCTCCGGAAGGCTGCGGAGGAAGAATCTCGTACCGATGTCGAGACGCTCGGCGCAGAAGATGCCCGCGTGGTTGGTGACCTTCCGGCCCGCGAGCGCGCCGACATCGGCGGGCAGCGCGTACTGCAGCGGCCAGGGGCTGGGGACCCGGGCGAGCTGCGGATCGGGCGTACAGAAGATCAGCCGCGCCTTCTTCACCGCCAGTGAGGTCCGGGTCGGACCGAGGATCCGCTCGAAGAGCTTCAGTGTGGAGGTGTGGATCTCCGCGACCATCCCCGTACCGATGACGACGGTGTCCGGGTGGACGGCGGGTGCGAGACGGTGCAGCTGGTCCTCCAGCAGCGCGAGACTCTTGGGCACCCGGATCAGCAGTACGTCGATCCGCTCCGGCGGCAGCTCCCTGACCGACAGCAGCCGCACCGAGTCCGGGTCGATGCCGTTGCGCGCAAGATTCGCCCGGGTCGCCTGCTGGCCGAGGAAGGAGTCGGTGATCTGTATGGGACGGTGCTCCGCGAGCGAGGTGACCAGGGCGCCCCACCGGTCGCCGACGACGACCACGGTGCCGGAGAGGTCCGTGGGCCCGGCGTCGTCGATCCCCTTGAGCCGCCGGAGAAGGTACTCATCGGCCGCGGACCAGGCCCGGAGCTGGTCGCGAGGATCCTCGGGGAAGCGGGCGAGGTCGAACTCGCCCCATGACGTCGTCAAACGGTTCATTGTGCGCTCAGGCTAGCCGAGTGATTACTCAAGCCGCGTACCCCTGGTGCGCGCGGCCGCCGCGCCATTCGACGAGGTGGGGGTCATCGAGGATCATGTCCGCGTCCTCGAGCCCGGCCCGCCGCAGGAACTCGATGAGGTCCTTGTCGCTGTGCGCGAGGCCGACGATCTCTCCGCGCACGGTGACACGCCGCCCGCCTCCGGGAGAGGGCGGATCCACGACGATCGGTGCCTGCCAGGCCATGTCCCCAGAGTGCCCCGGTGCCGCCGGGACCGCAGGTCGAGGGGTACGGGTCCGCATTCAGGCGGCGGGCTGGACGTCCTCGAGCGCCGCCGTGGCCCACTCCACCACGAGCGCCTCGTACTCCTGCCGCCGGTCGTCGGGGAGCTCCCCGTCCGCCCACAGCTCACGGATCCGGGTGTTCAGCTCGGTCGCGGACAACGCAGTTTCCGACTCGCGGGGAGAGGGGGACATGCCCACCAAGGTACGGCCTCGGTATGTCAGCCGTCTTCACCGCGGCCGGAAGCGTCAACCGGCCGACTCACCCGCGTGCGGGCTCAGCGCATCCGTGCCGACCAGGATGAACAGTGCGATTCCCAGCAGGATCCGGTAGATCACGAACGGCATGAAACTCTTCGTAGTGATGAACTTCATGAACCACGCGATCACCGCGTAGCCCACCGCGAAGGCAATGATCGTCGCGAAGATCGTCTGCGGCCAGGACACATGCCCGCTCTGGCTCGCGTCCTTCAGTTCGAAGACACCGGAGGCCAGGACGGCCGGGATGGCCAGCAGGAACGAATAGCGTGCCGCCGCCTCACGGGTGTAGCCCATCAGCAGACCACCGCTGATCGTGGCGCCCGAGCGGGAGACGCCGGGAATCAGCGCCATCGCCTGGCAGACGCCGTAGATCAGACCGTCCTTGACGCTCAGCTCCTGGAGGGTCTTGCGCTCCTTGCTGGCGCGGTGCTTGCCGCCCGCCTCGTCACGGGCGGCCAGACGGTCGGCGATGCCGAGGACGATGCCCATCACGATCAGGGTCGTTGCGATCAGCCGCAGATCACGGAAAGGGCCCTCGATCTGGTCCTTGAATGTGACGCCGAGCACACCGATCGGGATCGAGCCGACGATGACGAGCCAGCCCATCTGGGCGTCGTGATCGCTGCGCATCTCTTTGTTCATCAGCGAACGGGACCAGGCGGAGATGATCCGGACGATGTCCTTGCGGAAGTAGATGAGGACAGCGGTCTCCGTGCCGATCTGGGTGATGGCCGTGAACGCCGCGCCCGGGTCGTTCCAGCCGGCGAACGCGGCCGTGAGCCGCAGATGCGCGCTGGAGGAGATCGGAAGGAACTCGGTCAGCCCCTGGACGAGCCCGAGGATGAATGATTCGAACCAAGACATCGAAAACTACGCCACCCAAGAAATGATCACGGTCTGACGGCGCGTAGCGTTCCCGATCATGCGCCAGTTCTGAGGCAGCGTAGCGTCCTTGGGTGAACCCGAATGCCGCAGCCCCTGTGGGACCCCAGTGGGGGCGCCCTCAGTTGGCGCCCGGCCCCGTCCGCCGCGACGCTGCCGTGGCGGCTGCGGCCGTGGCTCGGTGGTCTTCAGCGGTAGCCGCGCCGCGCAGCCCGTCACGCTTGCGCCAGGCGACCACGGCCGCACCCGCCCCGGTCAGCACGATGAAACCCATCGCGATCAGGAACGCCGGTGACGTCGGCGAACCCGCCCGGCTGCCCGCCACCACATACGCCGCTGTGTTCGGGACCGAGCCCAGGCCCGTCGCCAGCAGGAAAGGCAGGTAGCCCATGCGGGACACGGCCGCGCAGTAGTTGGCCGCGGCGAACGGCACACCCGGGAAGAGCCTCAGCGCCAGCATCGAACGGAAGCCGTGCCGGCTCAGCTGACTGTCGGCGGCCTTCAGCCAGCGGCCCCGCAGCAGCGGCCGCAGCGCGTCCTGGCCCAGCACCCGGCCGAGCGTGAACGCGATACCTGCCCCCAGCACCGTCCCGGCCAGCGCCGAGACGAAACCGGCCTGCGAGCCGAAGAGCGCTCCCGCCGCCAGGTTCAGCAGCGGCCTCGGTACGAACGCCGCCGTGCATGCCCCGTACGCGACACCGAACATCACGACCGCGGCGCCGCCGCTCAACTGCGGCGGCCAGCCCGCCGAGAGCAGCCGCTGCGGCTCGTACAGCACCACCGTCACCGCCGCCGCGGCCAGCACGGCCACGAGCAGCGACAGCCGCGACCACGGCGAGAACAGCGCCCTGGTACAGCGGATGGCGAGGCCGGCGGACGGCCTGGGGACGGGGTCGAGCATCCGGGGAGACTAACCGACACAGGGATGTGATCGCCGTAATGTGAGCCTGATGAGCCCGGGCTGCTCGTCCGGCTTGCTGCCGGTCGTCCACCGGCCCGTCGTCACAGTCACCCGGTGGGACACCGTCGACACGCTCGCCTCGCCCGTCGTCGGCCCACTGGCGATCCGGACGCGGTGAGCGACTTCGTCGACGGCGCCCGCGAGAGGCTCTCGCCCTGTCCGTCCGAGAAGCCACGAAGCACCTGTGACCTGCTGAACTCCCGTACGCGGAAAACCATTCGACGCGGCCACGGCCGTAGGCGAATATCAACCACATGTTCCGGTACGCCTTCCTCGCAGCGCCGTCCGCAGTCGCGGACGCGCCGAAGGCTGCCGCATTCCCCGCAGCGGTCGCAGCCGCTGCCGCAGCGCCCCTCGACGGCGCCCGAAGCTGACCCTTCCCGGATTGTCCGGCGGACCCCACAGGGGGAGGGTCGGCAAGGCCCAGGGGTCCCATCACGCTTCGAGTTCCGAGGAAGACCGAGGGAATCAGCCATGCCCAAGACGGCATACGTACGCACCAAGCCGCACCTCAACATCGGCACCATGGGCCACGTCGACCACGGCAAGACCACGCTGACCGCCGCCATCACCAAGGTCCTCGCCGAGCGCGGGACCGGCACCTTCGTGCCCTTCGACCGGATCGACCGGGCCCCCGAGGAGGCCCTGCGCGGCATCACCATCAACATCGCGCACGTCGAGTACGAGACCGACACCCGGCACTACGCGCATGTGGACATGCCCGGCCATGCCGACTACGTCAAGAACATGGTGACGGGAGCCGCCCAGCTGGACGGGGCGATCCTCGTCGTCTCCGCGCTCGACGGCGTCATGCCGCAGACCGCCGAGCATGTCCTGCTCGCCCGCCAGGTGGGCGTCGACCACATCGTCGTCGCCCTCAACAAGGCGGACGCGGGCGACGACGAGCTCACCGACCTGGTGGAGCTGGAGGTCCGCGAGCTGCTGACGGCCAATGGCTACGGAGGTGACGCCGCACCGGTCGTCAGGGTCTCCGGGCTGAAGGCGCTGGAGGGCGACCCCCGCTGGACCGCCGCCGTCGAGGCGCTGCTCGACGCCGTCGACACCTACGTGCCGATGCCCGTCAGGTACACGGACGCGCCGTTCCTGCTCCCGGTGGAGAACGTCCTCACCATCACCGGGCGAGGCACGGTCGTCACCGGCGCCGTCGAGCGCGGCACCGTCCGCGTCGGCGACCGTGTACAGGTACTCGGCGCGGACACGGAGACGGTGGTCACCGGGCTCGAGACCTTCGGCAAGCCGATGGAGTCGGCGGAGGCAGGCGACAACGTCGCGCTGCTGCTGCGCGGGATGCCACGGGACGCGGTGCGCCGCGGCCATGTGGTGGCCGCGCCCGGCAGCGTCGTACCGAGCCGCCGCTTCACCGCGCAGGTGTACGTCCTGTCGGCGCGGGAAGGCGGCCGCACCACGCCGGTCTCCACCGGCTACCGGCCGCAGTTCTACATCCGCACGGCGGACGTCGTCGGCGATGTCGACCTCGGCGAGACGGCCGTCGCGCGCCCCGGCGACACGGTCACCGTGACCGTCGAGCTGGGCCGTGACGTGCCGCTGGAGGCCGGGCTCGGCTTCGCGATCCGCGAGGGCGGCCGCACTGTCGGCGCCGGCACGGTGACCGAGCTGGTCTGACCTGCCGTGCCCGCCTCCCGTAACCCACGGGAGGCGGGCACGGTGCTGTGCGCCAGACTGACCGGATGGCAGACACGGCACTGGTACTCGGAGCGGGCGGAATCACCGGCGTGGGCTGGGAGTTCGGGATTCTGCACGGACTCGCCGAGGCGGGAGTGGACCTCTCCACCGCCGACCTCGTCATCGGCAGCTCGGCCGGTTCGGTCGTCGGCGCGCAGCTCAGGTCCGGGAAACTGGGCATCGCCGAGCTGTACGAGCGTCAACTCGCCGCCCCTGCCGGGGAGATCGGCAGCCGGCTCGCTCTGCCGCTGCTCACGTACGTCCTGGCCATCCTCACCTCCCGTACGCCCGAGGCGTACGGCCGAAAGCTCGGCCGGATGGCGCTCGCCGCCGACACCGTCGACGAAGCCGTGCGGCGCGAGGTGATCGCCGGGCGTCTCGTCTCGCACACATGGCCCGAGCGCCGACTGCTCGTGACCGCGGTCGATGCCGTCACGGGCGAGCTGAGGGCCTACGACAAGGAGAGCGGTGTGCCGCTGGTGGACGCTGTTGCCGCCAGCTGCGCCATCCCCGGTGTCTGGCCGCCCGTGACCATCGACGGCCGCACGTGGATCGACGGGGGAGTGCATTCCACGGCGAACGCGCATCTCGCCGCCGGATACGAGCGGGTCGTCGTCATCGCGCCCATCGCCTCCGGCAACAAGGTGGTCGTCTCGCCCCGCGCCCAGGCCGCCCGGCTCGCCGCCGCCGGCGCCCGTGTCGAGGTCGTCACCCCGGACGCGGCTGCCAGGAAGGTCTTCGGGCGTCACCTGAGCGACCCCGCTCTCCGGGCGCCCGCCGCCCGCGCGGGGCTGGCCCAGGCCGCCGCGCACGTCGAGGCCGTCGCCGCACTCTGGGCACAATGAGAGTGTGAACGAGCAGATACCCGTCATCCGCGATGTCGACGGAGGCACCGCCAGGCTCATGCCCGATGTGGACCGGGAACGGGCCTGGCTGCTGACCGTCGACGGCGCGCCCCAGTCCTACGTCGACCTGGACGCGCCCACGCATCTGGAGTTCGAGTACGTACGGCGGCTCGCCCATGTCGTCGACTCCGTCGCGGACGACGGCGTTCCGCTCGATCTGCTCCACCTGGGAGGCGGGGCACTGACCCTGCCCCGCTATGTGGCCGGGGCCCGGCCCGGCTCGCGCCAGCACGTGGTGGAGGCCGACCATGGGCTGCTGGCGCTGGTCGCAGAGAGGCTTCCGCTGCCGGAAGGATCGGGGATCGAGGTGCACGGGGCGGACGCCCGCACCTGGGTCGAAGCGGCTCCTGAGGACTCGGCGGACGTGCTGATCGCCGATGTCTTCGGCGGTTCCCGGGTGCCCGCCCATCTCACCTCGGTCGAGTACGCGCGCGCGGCGGAACGGGTGCTGCGGCCGGACGGTATCTACGCCGCCAACCTCGCCGACGGCGCGCCCTTTGCCTTCCTCCGCTCCCAACTGGCCACCTTCGCGGCCGTGTTCGAGGAGCTCGCGCTGATCGCCGAACCGGCCGTACTTCGCGGCCGCCGCTTCGGCAACGCTGTGCTGCTCGCCTCGCACGCCCCCATCGACACGGCGGACCTGGCGCGCCGCACCGCCTCCGACGCCTTCCCGGCCCGGGTCGAGCACGGCCAGTCGCTGAAGCGGCTCATCGGGGACGCGACGGCGGTACGGGACGCCGAGGCGGTGGCTTCACCCGAGCCGCCCGACGGCGCCTTCAGTATCGGCTGAGGGCGTCGGGGCTGCCGCTGCGACCATGCTTCGACGATGAGGCATGCCGGGGCATGAAGCCCCCAAGGGCCGTCCAGAGCCGCACCTGGGCACGGCGCGGCCGGGCCCGCGACGACGATCAGTTAAGTGGCTCAAGGGCGAATGGCACGGGGCTGATGAAAGGCCGCGCGATGCCCTGATCACTCCGCCGGAAAAGTGTCTCGCTTTCCGGCGGAGATGCAGCAAATTTCTGCGTCCAGCCGGCCGCGGTGCCCCGGCGGCTCATCACAGGAATGCCCCCCCGCACGGCTGCCGAATTTCACAAGGTGAGGTGAAGGCAGGCGTGTTTGCCCGTCCCGTCTGCTGATGCCGTGTCAAGGCGCCATACGGCACCTGCACTCGTCAATACCCCGCACACAAGTATTCGGCAAACAAGCGGTGGACCGGGACTGACTGAAATGCGCGGCACGGCTACGAATAGCGGAGGGACTGATTTCTGACTATCCCTTGGGTACTTGCCAGACCTACGGTCGCTACTGCTCCGCGCGTTGACTGGCGAATTCCAGCAATGTGCGTCCGAATCGACCATTGGGGGTATCACTCGTGCGCAGTCTGAGACACGCACTTCTACCGCTGGCCACTGCCGCATTGCTGGCATTGGCCGGGGCGGGTCCCACCATGGCGGAACCCGCCCCCACCGGGCCCGGATCCGCCGCCGTCCCCGCCGCAGCCGCGACGACCGCCACCGCCACCGCGCGGCTCGCCGGCGGTGCGCCGGTCGACTCGCCGGCCGCCGCCACCGCGCTGGCTCGCTACTGGACACCGGAGCGGATGAGGACAGCCATCTCGCTCGACCGGGTGGCCGGGTCGCCGCGCGCCGCCCAGAGCAAGGCCGGACCCACCGGTCGGCAGGGATCGACGCCGCCCGCCCAAGGAAGATCGGACACGGTCAGGCCGCTGATCAATGAATCCGCCGCGGTGGGCAAGGTGTTCTTCACCAATCCCAGCAACGGCCTCAACTACACCTGCTCGGCCAGTGCCCTCAACAGCGCCTCCAAGCAGTTGCTGATCACCGCCGGGCACTGTGTGCACGGGGGCAGCGGTGGCACGTGGATGACAAACTGGACCTATGCGCCGCGCTACCGCTCCGGTGCCCGTCCCTTCGGCACCTTCGCCGCCAAGCAGTTCCGCACCTTCAACACCTGGATCAGCAGCAGCGACCTCGGCCGGGACGTGGCGATGGTGACCACCTGGCCGCTCAACGGCAACAAGATCGTCAATGTCACCGGCGGTCACGGACTGAGCTGGAACTTCTCGCGCACCCAGGCCGTGACTGTGATGGGCTACCCGGGCAACCGCGACAACGGCGAACTCCAGTGGGCCTGCCAGGGCACCACGCGAGCGGTCAGCGACGGCCGTATTGAAATTCAGTGTGACTTCGGCGGCGGATCAAGTGGCGGGCCGTGGCTGCGGGAGTTCAACGATGCCACCGGCCTGGGGTCCGTCAACGGGGCGATGAGCACGCTCGCCGCAGGCGGCTGGAACCGGAGCTCGTACTTCGATGACGCGGTCAAGGCGATGTTCGACGCTCAGGGCGGCGTCACCTGACAACCCGACAGGAGCAGTCCGATGCGTCGCAGTAGCTTGACCCGATGGGGAACCGCCGCTGCTCTGCTCGCCGTTGTCGTGGCGGTGGCCGCATGGCGTACCGCCGCGGCCGTCCCGGACCCCGAGCCGCAGCCGGACTCCGGGACCACCGGCAGCGATGTGGGGCAGAGGCCCGACGAGGTACGTGACTACTGGACGCCGGAACGGACGAAGGAGGCCCGGCCGGCACCCATGCCGGAAGACGGCTGAGGGCGGAGAGCCGGACCGGTCGGGACTGACTGGTCGGGCCGGGCCGGGTCGGGCAGGGCCGGGTCGGGCGCGGGTGGTGCGGGAAAAGTCCCGCGCCCCCCGCGCCCGTTCGGAACTCAGGCCGACACCGGCTCCGGACGACTTATCCGGTAGGAGTGCCCGCCAGCCGCACGGTGCTCAGAATCTGCGCGATGGTCGCGTCCGGTACCTCGTCCGGGACGCCCTTGTTGGCGTAGAGGACCCAGCTGGTGAAGTCACCCTTGCTGTTCTTGAAGCTGAAGGCGATCGACTTGCCGTCCGTCTCGCACTTGTTGTCCTTCTTGACGCCCAGGGCGGTGGCCGTCGCGACACTGCCGGAGAGTCCGGACTTGGAGGTGTAGGGCTTGGCCTTGGTGATCTTGACCGTGCCCTTGGGCTCCGTCTGCGCATAGCCGGCCCACACCCAGTTGCCGGCCTCGTTGTAGGCAGCCGTGGCGCTGTCGGTGGCACCCTTGCCGCCCTTGGTGCCGACGGTACCCAGGCCCCACTGCTCGAGCTTGCCGTCCTTGTCCGTGTCGAACGTGCACCACTTGCTCTTGTAGTGCGCCGGGGACGACATGACGACGACGGGAGAGCCGTCCTTCTTCTTCTCGTCCTCGAAGAACGTGCTCGTGCCCGACCCGGCGACCTCCCAGGTGGGCGGGACGTCGAACTGCGTACCGCGCGTCGGGTTGGTGACGACCTTCCAGCCCGCGATGGTGGGCTTGGCGTCCTCGCCGCCGCGCGGATTCTCGGTCGGCGAAGCGGGAGCCTGGCTGGGCTTCTGCGACGCCGGCGTCTTGGAGGCGCCGGCCTCCTTGCCGCTCTCGTCGGTCGTGCCCTTGTCCTCGTCGTTCAGCACGAAGACACCGGTGATCACCGCGGCTGCGACAACGGCGGTGGCCGCGACGATCGCGACGATCGTCGTCGTCTTCTTGTTGTCCTGCGGCGGCTGTGGCCCACCGGGCGGCTGCCCGGGCACGGCGTACTGCGGCGCGGTCGGCTGCTGATACGGGTTGGGCTGCTGGTATCCCGGCTGCTGGTACCCCGGCTGCTGATACGGATTCGGCTGTTGGTACCCCGGCTGCTGGTACGGGTTCTGGTCCTGCGGGTTCTGCTCGCCCCCGGGCGGCTGCTGTCCTGGCCACATGGCGAGCAACGATAGAGGTGCCGCCGCACCGCTGCCACGTCCACCCCCGACTGGGGATGGCCAAGCCGCGCTACTCGTGGGTAACATCGCGTTCCATGAGCGCTGATCAGATGTCCGTCGGCGAGATGCTCGCCGCCACCGTTCCCATGGCCAGGACCCTGAACCTGGAGTTCCTCGAAACCACCGCCGAGCGTGCCGTCGTCCGTATGCCGGACCAGGCCGACTTCCACAACCACGTCGGCGGACCGCACGCCGGAGCGATGTTCACGCTCGCCGAGACGGCGAGCGGAGCCATCGTCATCGCCGCCTTCGGCGATCAGATGTCCCGCGCCGTACCGCTCGCTGTCAAAGCGGAGATCGGCTACAGGAAGCTGGCGATGGGCGTCGTCACGGCGACCGCCACCCTCGGCCGCCCCATCGCGGACGTCGTCGCGGAGCTGGACGCGGGTGAACGCCCCGAGTTCCCGGTCGGCATCGCCATCCAGCGCGAGGACGGCGCGGTGACCGGTGAGATGACCGTTGTCTGGACGCTGCGCCCCAACGCCTGAAACCGGTCACGGGCTGACCGGGTAGGCTGCCCGGCGTGCGCC
>NZ_JBHWWF010000051.1:17414-41065 GCF_042736455.1 Streptomyces sp. NPDC060064 | reverse complement strand
CCTCTCGGAGCGGCGGCACCGGCCTTCGGTTCCCGATGCTTACTTCTTGGCCTTGACCTGGACTTCGTCGAAGATCGGGTCGCCGTCCTGGCCGTAGACGATCTTGCCGAAGACGTTCTTGGACTGACCCGAGTTGGTCTTGTAGAACCAGAGCGGGATCGACGGCATGTTGGCCTTGAGCATCTGCTCGGCCTCCTGGTACATCTTCACCGTCTCGTCGAGCGTCTTGGCCTTGTCCGCCTTGGCGGTCAGCTCGTCGAACGCCTTGTTCGAGTAGCCGCTGGTGTTACCGGCGGCCGTGGTGCCGTACAGGTCGCGCATGAAGTTGGAGTTGACCGGGTAGTCGAGCACCCAGCCACCGCGGTACATGGACTTGACCTTCTTGCCGTCACGGGCGTTCAGATCGGTCTGGAAGTCCGGCTTCGAGTCGCCGACGCACTCCACGCCGGTGGACTGACGGATGCTGTTGCAGACCGCGTCGACCCAGGCCTTGTGCGGCTGGTCCGCGTTGAACTGGATCGAGATCTTGTTGCCCGGGACGCCGCCACCCTCCTTGATGAGGGCCTTGGCCTTGGCCGGGTCGAACTTCACGACGTCACCGAGGGCACCGGCCTTGTAGCCGAGCACACCACGGGCGACGTAGGAGTCGGCCGGCTCACGGGTGCCGTTCAGAACCGTCTTGGTGATCGTCGGGCGGTCGATCGCCATCGACAGGCCCTGGATGACCTTGGGGTTGATGTTCTTGAACTGCGGCGTGTAGAACGCCGGGACGAGCGACTGGACCGCGGAGTACTCCTGGTCGATCGCGCGGTCGCCGAGGTCCTGCTTGTAGTTCTTCAGCGCGGTGACCGGGACCTGCTCGATCCAGTCGAGCTGGTCGGAGCGCAGGGCCGAGTACGCGGCCTCGGCGGTCGTGTAGTTCTTGAAGTCGATGCCACCGTTCTTGGCCTTGTTGGGCCCGGTGTAACCGTCGAACTTGCGAACCTTGATCAGCTTCTTGTGGTCCCAGGACTCGAACTTGTAGGGACCGTTGCCGATCGGCTTCTCGCCGTAGCCCTTCGGGTCCTTGAAGAAGCCCTCGGGCAGCGGCGCCCAGACGTCGTAGCCGAGCTTGTACGCGAAGTACGAGACCGAGCCGGACAGGGTGATGGTGAAGGTGGTGTCGTCGACGACCTTCAGACCGGACATCGTGGTCGCCTTCGGGTCACCCTTCTCGGGGTGGACGTCGGCGTAGCCCTTGATGTCCTGGAACCAGCTGGAGTTGGTCTGGTTGTTCTTGACGTTGGCAGACCAGTTCCAGGAGTCCACGTAGGACTTCGAGGTCACCGGGGTGCCGTCGTGGAACTTCCAGCCCTGCTTGAGCTTGACGGTCCACACGGACGAGTCGGCGTTCGGCGTGACCGACTCGGCGTTGATGTAGGTGAGCTTGCCGGTGCCCGGCTCGTAGTCGACGAGCCCGGAGAAAATCGTGCGCAGGACACGGCTGCCCTGGCTCTCCTTGGCGTTCGCCGGCTGCAGCGGGTTCTGCGGCTCGCTCAGCTGGGCGACCAGAATCCCGTTGGGGTCGGCCTTACCAGCGTTCATGTCGTCGCCGCTGTCACTGCCGCCGCCACAGGCGGTCGCTGCCAGGGCGACAACTATCGCACCCGCTACCCACTTGGCGCTCTTGGCACCGCGCATGGGTTCCTCCTCATGAGTCCACTTTGTCACTACAAGAAGGGGACATCTACGCGCGCTGACACCCCTGACAGCGGACACGTCACGTACCCCGAGTGTGCTCGTGAGTCGGCGCTCCCCACAGCGCATGACCCATTGACCCGAGCTCAATGGAGCCAACTATTAAGTACGCCCGAGCCGTAAACCACACTTAAAGGGTCTCGTTTTGACAACATCACCAGGCTCTGCGTGCCCGAAATCCGGACAAAGCGATCACAGACAGACACCCGCGAAACGGACCGTTAACACATGTTCCGGAGAGCTACGCTCGATATCCGGACACATGGGCCATGAAAACGAGTTGACGAACGGCCCGGCCCCCCACAGTGTCTGCGGGGGGCCGGGCCGTCGCTACGGCGCAGTGCTGACGCGACGTCAGTTGCGCTTGGCGCGGGAGGCGGTACGGCCGCGCTCCTTCTGGTCCAGGACGACCTTGCGGATACGGACCGTCTCCGGGGTCACCTCGATGCACTCGTCGTCGCGGCAGAACTCCAGGGACTGCTCCAGCGACAGCTTGCGCGGCGGCACCACGTTCTCGGTGGTGTCCGCGGACGCGGCACGCATGTTGGTGAGCTTCTTCTCCTTGGTGATGTTCACGTCCATGTCGTCGGAGCGCGAGTTCTCACCGATGATCATGCCCTCGTAGACCTCGGTGCCGGCCTCCGTGAAGATGACACCGCGCTCCTGAAGGTTGATCATCGCGAACGGCGTCACCGAGCCCGAACGGTCCGCCACCAGCGAGCCGTTGTTACGGGTGCGCAGCTCGCCGAACCACGGCTCGTGGCCCTCGAAGATGGAGTGCGCGATGCCCGTGCCACGGGTCTGGGTCAGGAACTCCGTACGGAAGCCGATCAGACCGCGGGACGGGACGATCCACTCCATGCGGATCCAGCCCGAGCCATGGTTGGTCATGGTCTCCATACGGCCCTTGCGCGTCGCCATCAGCTGGGTGATGGCGCCGAGGTGCTCCTCGGGAGAGTCGATCGTCATGCGCTCGATCGGCTCGTACGTCTTGCCGTCGACCTGCTTGGTGACCACCTCGGGCTTGCCGACGGTCAGCTCGAAGCCCTCACGGCGCATCTGCTCGACCAGGATGGCCAGCGCGAGCTCACCGCGGCCCTGGACCTCCCAGGCGTCGGGGCGCTCGGTGTCCAGGACGCGGAGCGAGACGTTACCGACGAGCTCCTTGTCCAGGCGGTCCTTCACCTGGCGGGCGGTGACCTTGTGGCCCTTGCCGCCCTTGCCGACCAGCGGCGAGGTGTTCGTACCGATGGTCATCGAGATCGCGGGCTCGTCGACCGTGATCAGCGGAAGCGCGATCGGGTTCTCGGTGTCGGCGAGGGTCTCACCGATCATGATGTCCGGGATACCGGCGATGGCGCAGATGTCGCCCGGGCCCGCCTTCTCGGCCGGCTTGCGGGTGAGCGCCTCGGTCATCAGCAGCTCGGTGATGCGGACGTTGGACATCGAGCCGTCACGCTTGATCCAGGTGACGGTCTGGCCCTTCTTCAGCTCACCCTGCTCGACGCGGCAGAGGGCGATACGGCCGAGGAAGTTGTCGGCGTCCAGGTTGGTGACATGGGCCTGGAGCGGCGCGGCCTCGTCGTACTCCGGGGCCGGGACGTGCTCGAGGATCGTGTTGAAGAACGGCTCGAGGTTCTCGCTGTCGGCCGGGACGGTGCCGTCCTCCGGCTTGGTCAGCGAGGCGACGCCGTCACGGGCACAGGCGTAGACGATCGGGAACTCGATCTGCTCCTCGTCCGCGTCCAGGTCCAGGAACAGGTCGTAGGTCTCATTGACGACCTCGTCGATCCGGGAGTCCGGGCGGTCCGTCTTGTTGATGCAGAGGATGACGGGCATCCGGGCCTGGAGGGCCTTGCGGAGCACGAAGCGGGTCTGCGGGAGCGGGCCCTCCGAGGCGTCGACGAGAAGGACGACCGCGTCCACCATCGACAGACCGCGCTCCACCTCGCCGCCGAAGTCGGCGTGGCCGGGGGTGTCGATGATGTTGATGGTGATCGGGGCCCCGCCGGCCTTGGGGTGGTACTTCACGGCGGTGTTCTTCGCCAGGATCGTGATGCCCTTCTCACGCTCCAGGTCGTTCGAGTCCATCATGCGGTCGTCGAGGTGCTCGGCGGCGTGCGCGGCGAAGGCGCCGGCCTGCTTCAGCATGGCGTCGACCAGGGTGGTCTTGCCATGGTCGACGTGGGCGACGATGGCAACGTTACGGATGTCGTGGCGCGTGGGCATGCTGGCTGGCGCTTCTCTCGATCGTGGGATGCGGCGTTGTTTTCCTCGTACGCCCGCCGGGCGGACAGGCCACGGCTAATCCCCATGGTACGGGGCCGTCGCGTCCGGGGCTTCCCGGGCCGATCGGGAGGGGGTTCTGGTGCGCTGGGGGTGCGAAAAAAGCCTGGGTCAAGGGTTGGTACGAGCTTGCCCGCCGGCGCTGCCGGCGGGCAAGGGACTTGAGCCAGTTCTGAGGTTCTGACCTGCTACTTCTTAGTAGTCTTCGAACTTTCGGCCTTCTTGAACCCAATGTCCTGGTACCGGGGTGCCGCGAAGCCGAAGGCTCCGGCATTGACCACCTGAGGCTTGGCCGCCACCAGCTCTGGACGCTGGTAGAGCGGAATGGATCCGGCCGCTGCCCAGATCCGGGCATCCGCCCGGCGCACCAGATCGCGGGCCTTGTCCTCGTCCAGCTCGGCGGCGGCCTGGTCGAAGAGCTGGTCGATGTAGTCGCTGCCGACGCGGGTGTAGTTCTGTTCCACCAGGAGCGAGCCGTCACTGGCGGGCTGGGGCTTGGCGAAGATCGGCCGGGCGTCGGTCGCCGGGAAGGCGGTGGCGGGCCAGGAGTAGAGGGCCAGGTCGTAGGCGCCCGAGGCGATGTGGTCCCTGAAGAAGGCATCGTCGCCGACCTTGGTGATCTCGGTGTGGACGCCGATGCGGTCGAGCATCTTGGAGATCTTGTCGCCGACGGTGCGCAGCGTCTCGGAGCCGGGCCCCGCGGGGAGGACGAAGCGCAGCGTGAGCGGCTTGCCGTCCTTGCCGAGCGGGCGGGCGACGCGGGCCGGTGCCGCGGTCCCGCGCGGGGCGTACGCTCCGGCCACCCCGCCCTTCCGCCCCTTGACCTTGGACCCGGCCTTGTTCTCGGTGTCGTCGTCCAGCGCCTCGGCCCGCTGCCGCAGAGCATCGCCCTGGATGGCCGCCCCGGGGGCGGGGGCGAGAATGCGCGTACCGCCGGTGCCGGTCTCGGCGCCGTGGCCGGCATTCGCGGGCTTGTCGTCACCGACGATGTACATCCCCTCGTTGGACGGCCTGTCCTCCTGCTCTTCCTCCGTCTTCGTCCTGAGCGACGCCTGGCCCGGGGCTGCCTTTACGCTCGGCGCTGCTTTTACGCTCGGTGCTGCCTTTGCGCTCGGCGCTGCCTGCCGGCCGGGTTCCGCTTTCTTGCTGCTGCCGCCCTCACCGCCCGCCTTGGCCGGGTGGGGCTTCTCGAGCGCTCCGCCGGGCGTCCAGCCGGCGTCGGCCAACAGCGCCTGCGCCTCCTTGGTGCTCTGCTCACCGAGCGCACCGCTGTTGTCGGCGTACGCCCGCTGCCCGGCCAGCGCCAGATGGCTGCCGGGCGGATGGGCCGGCAGCCCGAGCGGGGTCAGTACGGCCGCCGCGAGCTCCTTGCGGTTCAGCGCCCGGCCCACTGCGCGGCGCACCCGGTCGTCGGAGAGCGGGCCGGACTCACCGTTCAGCGCGAGCTGCGTGTACGCGGGCTCCAGCGACTTGCGGAGCACGAAACCGCGGAGGGCGGTCTGCTCATTGGCGTACGCCTCGGCCGCATCGGCACTCTGCCTGCGGGCCTGCTGGGCGGCCCGGGCCTTCCCGTCGTCGGAGCCGTTCGCCAGCGCCCAGGACTTGAGCGCGGCAGAGGGGGTGGTCTCGGCGCCCGGGCCGTGAGTGAGTGCCTGGCCGCCCGCGCCCTTGTCCCGTAGCGCGAGAGAGATACGGTCCGCGGCGTGCCGGTCGATCTCCGCGATGTCGAGGCTGCCGGCGGCGAGCGCGGCGGCGCGCTTGTCGCGCGGCACCGCGGTCAGCACCATCCGCTCCAGCTTGGCCGCCTGCCCCCACCAGCGGGGATTGCGTACGAGCGTGGCCGTGCCGGCCTTGATGTCGGTCGACTCCAGCTGAAAGGGGCCGGCCATCCCCTTGAGCGTGCTGCGGGCTCCGTCGTTGAAGGAGTCCGGGGTCCCCGTCACTTCCTTGGGGTAGAGCGGGGTGAAAAGGGACCGCCAGTCCGCGTACGGCTTGTTGAAGGTGATTTTGACCTGAAGGTCGCTGGCACCTTTCTCGATCTTCTCGATCCGCTCGTAGCCGGAATTGTGCGCGGTCCAGTACGCGGAGTCCCTGCCGCTCAGCGCGTGCCACTGGGCGACGAAGTCGGGCGCCCCGATCTCCCTGCCGTCGCTCCACACCGCCTGCTGATTGAGCTTGTAGAGCACGACCTGCTTGGGCTCGCGCTCGACGATCTCGGCGGACTCGAGGTAGTCGGGGTTGAGCTGCGGACGGCCGCGCCCGTCGAGCCTGAAGAGGGAGGGAAGCACGGCCCCGGTGATACGCGTCGTGGCGGCGTCGGCATCGGCCTGGAAGGCGTTGAGGGTGGTGGGCAACGCGTCGACCGCCCAGCGCAGCGTCCCTCCGTCGGCGACCAGGTCCCGTGCGGCGGGGGCGATGTCCTGGGCTGCCGCCGGAGCATCGCTCTCGTCCTCGCCCGAGCTGCAGGCGGTCAGGACCGACAGAGCGAGCACCCCGCTGGTCAGAAGCGCGACGGAGCGGAGCGTTCGGGAGCATGTCCTCCCGCGTGGGGCGTCGACCTGGGACATGACTTGTACCTCTTCGTCCTGGTTTATGGAATTTAGAGATGATCACACCGATTCCCGTCCACTGAAGTGGACGGAACCGGACAGATGACGGAGACACGGCGGCCTCCCCCTCAAGGCCACCCGTGCGGCCCAATGCAGAATCCGACATATCGCTTTAGAAAGGTAGAAAATGGGGAGCAAAATACGAACCATGAGGGGCGCGCCGGAAGCGCATGCGCCGGGAATCCCTGCACGTCCCTTCACAAGCGGGGACGTGACGCGCGACACTCGCAGGCGCATGAGCGATGCCACCGCACCCTGCGGAAGTGAGGGCAAGTCATGTCCGAGCAGGAAGAACTGACGGCGATTCAGCACCGTCTCGACGAGCTGCTCCAGCGCGTCGGGCAGCTGGAGAGCACCGTTGACCAGCTGCGGGCCGCCGGCCCGGCCACGCCGGCGCCCGCCCCGTCGAAATCACCGGGTCGCCCCGAGCTGGTCACCATCCCCGACACCCCGTACAACAGCGCGCTGTGGACGGACACGGACGACGAGGGGCTCGGAGCGCGCGACCGGCACGCACCCTGACCGGCCCCGGCCCGTAGGCACACCGGAGCCCACACCCGATCCCACTCCATACGGAGCCTTCGTTGGCCACTGGTACCGAACCACCACAAATCAATACAGGCGTACAGAGCGCCACGCGCGCCGCCATCGGTCCCCGCCATCTGCGGACGGACCGCTGGTGGCTCACGCCCGCTCTGACCGCCGCCGGGCTGCTCGCCTTCATCGTCTACTCGACGTGGCGCGCCTTCTCGAACGCCGACTACTACGCAGCGCCGTATGTCTCGCCGTTCTACTCGCCCTGCCTCGCCGAGAACTGCGCACCCATGCGCAACGGCCCCAACTGGGAGATCTTCGGCAGCTGGTGGGGCCTGTCCCCCGCGCTGCTGATCCTGATCTTCCCGCTGGGCTTCCGGCTGACCTGCTACTACTACCGCAAGGCCTACTACCGGGGCTTCTGGGCCTCGCCCCCGGCCTGCGCGGTCGCCGAGCCGCACAAGAAGTACACCGGGGAGACCCGCTTCCCGCTGATCCTGCAGAACATCCACCGGTACTTCTTCTACGCCGCGATCCCGGTCGCCGGAATCCTCACGTACGACACCGTGCTCGCCTTCCGCGACGAGCACTACGAATGGGGCCATATGGGCCTCGGCACCCTCGTCTTCCTGATCAACATCGTGCTGATCTGGGCGTACACCTTCTCCTGCCACTCCTGCCGGCACATCATCGGCGGCCGGCTGAAGCATTTCTCCAAACATCCGGTGCGCTACCGCCTGTGGGGCTGGGTCGGCACGCTGAACGAACGCCACGCGCTGCTCGCATGGGCGTCGTTGATCAGCGTCGCGCTCGCCGACTTCTACGTCTATCTCGTCGCGTCCGGTGCCTTCGACGATCCGAGGTTCTTCTGACATGACGCAACTCGAACGACAGCAGTGGGACGTCGTGGTGGTGGGTGCGGGCGGCGCGGGCCTGCGCGCCGCCATCGAGGCGCGCGAGCGGGGCGCCCGTACTGCGGTGATCTGCAAGTCCCTCTTCGGCAAGGCCCACACAGTGATGGCCGAGGGCGGCATCGCCGCCTCCATGGGCAATGTGAACGCCGGCGACAACTGGAAGGTGCACTTCCGCGACACCATGCGCGGCGGAAAGTTCCTCAACCAGTGGCGGATGGCGGAGCTGCACGCGCGCGAGGCGCCCGACCGGGTCTGGGAGCTGGAGACCTGGGGCGCGCTCTTCGACCGTACGGCCGACGGGAAGATCTCCCAGCGCAACTTCGGCGGGCACGAATACCCGCGCCTGGCGCATGTCGGCGACCGTACCGGCCTGGAGCTGATCCGCACCCTGCAGCAGAAGATCGTCTCGCTGCAGCAGGAGGACAAGGAAGAATTCGGGGACTACGAAGCCCGGTTGAAGGTCTTCCAGGAGTGCACGGTCACGCGTGTGCTGAAGGACGGGGACAGGGTCTCCGGTACCTTCTGCTACGAGCGCGAGTCCGGGCGCTTCTTCGTTCTCGAGGCGCCGTCCGTGGTGCTGTCCACCGGCGGCATCGGCAAGTCCTTCAAGGTGACGTCGAACTCCTGGGAGTACACCGGCGACGGGCACGCGCTCGCGCTGCTGGCCGGCGCGCCGCTGCTCAACATGGAGTTTGTGCAGTTCCATCCGACCGGCATGGTCTGGCCGCCTTCGGTGAAGGGGATCCTGGTCACCGAATCGGTGCGTGGCGACGGAGGGGTGCTGCGCAATTCCGAGGGCAAGCGGTTCATGTTCGACTACGTCCCGGACGTCTTCAAGGAGAAGTACGCGCAGTCGGAGGAGGAGGGCGACCGCTGGTACGAGGACCCGGACCACAACCGGCGTCCTCCCGAGCTGCTGCCGCGCGACGAGGTGGCCCGCGCCATCAACTCCGAGGTGAAGGCGGGCCGCGGCTCCCCGCACGGCGGGGTGTTCCTGGATGTCTCCACCCGTATGCCGGCCGAGGTGATCCGGCGCCGGCTGCCGTCGATGTACCACCAGTTCAAGGAGCTGGCGGATGTCGACATCACGGCAGAGGCGATGGAGGTCGGCCCGACCTGCCACTACGTGATGGGCGGCATCGCCGTCGAGTCCGACACCGCGGCGGCGGTCGGGGTCCCCGGCCTGTTCGCGGCGGGCGAGGTCGCGGGCGGGATGCACGGCTCCAACCGGCTCGGTGGGAATTCCCTGTCCGACCTGCTGGTCTTCGGCCGACGGGCGGGGCTGCACGCCGCCGAGTACGCGCAGGGGCTCGGCGAACGCCCGGCGGTGGAGGAGGTCCAGATCGACGAGGCCGCGGCGGAGGCACTGCGTCCGTTCAGCGCCGAGGGCCCGCAGCCGGGTGAGGAGAACGGGCGGCCGCCCGAGAATCCGTACACCCTCCACCAGGAGCTCCAGCAGACGATGAACGACCTGGTCGGCATCATCCGCCGCGAGGCAGAGATGCGGCAGGCCCTGGAGAAACTGGCCGACCTGCGGGTACGGGCCCGGCGGGCCGGAGTCGAGGGCCATCGGCAGTTCAACCCCGGCTGGCACCTGTCGCTGGACCTGCGCAACATGCTGATGGTCAGCGAGTGCATCGCGCGGGCTGCACTGGAGCGCACGGAGAGCCGCGGCGGGCACACTCGCGAGGACTGCCCCACCATGGAGCGCGAGTGGCGGCGGGTCAATCTGCTGTGCCAACTGATCGATCCGACTGGAGGGTTGGCGGCCACCGATCCGGTGCGCGGCCAGGTCTCGCTCGCTCGGAAGACGACCGAGCCCATCCGACCCGACCTGCTCGCTCTCTTCGAGAAGGAGGAGCTGGTCAAGTACCTCGCCGAAGAGGAGCTCTACGAGTGAGCAGCTACAAAGCGGCCTTCAGGGTCTGGCGCGGTGATGCGGACGGCGGGGCGCTGGAGGACTTCGCCGTCGAGGTGAACGACGGGGAGGTCGTCCTCGACATCATCCACCGCCTCCAGGCCACCCAGGCCTCCGACCTCGCGGTCCGCTGGAACTGCAAGGCGGGCAAGTGCGGTTCGTGCAGCGCCGAGATCAACGGCCGGCCGCGGCTGTTGTGCATGACCCGGATGTCGGTCTTCTCGCGGGAGGAGACGATCACGGTGACGCCGCTGCGGGCGTTCCCTGTGGTGCGGGACCTGGTCACAGATGTGTCCTTCAACTACGCGAAGGCACGGGAGGTGCCCTCCTTCGTGCCGCCGCCGGGGGTGAAGGCGGGTGACTACCGGATGCAGCAGATGGATGTGGACCGCTCGCAGGAGTTCCGCAAGTGCATCGAGTGCTTCCTGTGCCAGGACACCTGTCATGTGGTGCGCGACCACGAGGAGAACAAGGCCGCGTTCGCTGGTCCGCGTTTCCTGATGCGGGTGGCGGAGCTGGACATGCATCCGCTGGACGCGGCGGCCGAAGCGGGCCTGGACCGCAAGAAGTCCGCACAGGACGAGCACGGGCTCGGGTACTGCAACATCACGAAGTGCTGTACGGAGGTGTGCCCCGAGGGCATCAAGATCACGGACAATGCGCTGATCCCGCTGAAGGAACGGGCGGTGGACCGTAAGTACGACCCGCTGGTGTGGCTGGGCAGCAAGATCAAGCGCCGCGGGGCGGCTGACTAGCGAGGGACGGCAGGCGGGAGCCGACTCATGGGGCTGCCTGGCGTGGACTGGCCGGCGGCGCCTGCGTAGCTGGGACTGGCTGTCCGGGATCGGCGGCGGGGCTCCCCCATCCTTCTCGGTACGCCGTCCAGTCGCCCTCCTCCGCCGCGAAGTCGACATACAGCGCAACCCCGAACCGCTCACGGCCGCGGTCCGTGCGCCCCAGGCCCAGCCGGGTGCCACGGATCGCGGCCGCGACCGTCTCCGCGGACTCGCGGTGCCCGATGTCGTCCTCGTGGAAAAAGGGCAGCCCCATCAGCAAGTCGGTGTCCTCGGGCGTGACTTCGAGGGCGAGGCTGGTCTGCTGGGCGACATAGCCGCCGTACAGACTCTTCAGCGGCATGGAGGTGTCGTAGGACATCACGGCGATCTGGTCGACCCGGCGGGCGACCTGGCCGAAGAACTCCTGCGACCACCACTTGGGGTGCCCTGTGAGCCCGCCGGCGACGGAGTGGAGTGCGGGCAGCGGGTCGATCTGGTGGGCCGCTATCGAGAGCGGGACCTTTCGGGCACGCGTCAGCTCGCGCAGATCGTCCAGCAGGGACAGATAGTCGCGGTCGCCGGAGTGCAGTGGCTCCAGGTCGTAGTGGACGCCTTCGAAGCCCGCGTCGAGGATCTGCGTGGTGGAGCGCACGACGGCGGCCCGGGTGCCGGCGTCGGGCAGCCGCAGTCCGACGGGCCCCTCGCTCGCCAGCTTGTCGCCGAGCCAGGCCTGCACGCGTATACCAGGGATCTTCCGGTGTACGGCGTCGATCAGCCACCGCGCACGTGCATAGCGGTCGGTGGGCAGCGTCCCGTCATGCTCGAGCGGCCCGGCGTGGACGTACAGGTCCCGTATCCCGGTCCCCCGTACGCGCCGGGCAAAAGCGTCCAGGTCGGCGTTCTTCTTTCGGCCGTCCACCCAGGCGTGACCGAGCCAGATGGCGTCCTTGCCACGCGTCCTCGTGCCTTCTTGGATGTCACCCGCGTAGTTGGCGCGCAGCGCGATCGCGCCGGTGAGAGCGGGGACAAGGAGGAGGAGGGCAAGGCTGAGCGCGATCCGCTTGGGCCACCTCAGGCGGGGGCTGCGCCACCTTCGTAGGAGCGCACGCGCACCCAAAGCTCCACGCAGCGCCCGTACGCGCTCACGCATCCCCACCTGCTCTTTGGTCCCCATGCGCCGCAAGGCTAGATCACGGCTCTGACAATCCGGGTCGGGCACCCGTCCGGTCGCGCAGGCCCAACGGTCGACATAGCCTCCCAAATGTGACGCGAATAGCCGCCAGGCTCCTGCTCGCCGTACTGGTGGCGGCGTGCTGGCTGGTTGTGCCCGCCGCTCGATGCGCCCTCGCCGACGACCCCGTCGGCCTGTCCCGCGAGGGTCGGATCATCGATCGGGTCGGGGGTCTGGGCGACCGGAAGCCGCAGGTCGCGCAGCCCGTGCCCGCTGCGGCCGGCACCCCGGGCGAGGCCGATCCGGGTGGAAGCGACGCTGCCGGGACGGGGGCAGATCTGGTGCTGCCGATCGCGGTCGTCGGCGGGGCCGTCGGGATCGCGGCCTACAGCTACGCCAAGCGCAGGAAGCGGAGCGCGACCCGCACCACACCGCAGGGCGGCCAGGAGGGCTGGGGCACGCCGCAGCATCCGCAGCCGCCGCTGCCCGAACTCGACGCCCAGGCCAAGCAGACTCTTGTCGACACCGACGACGCGCTGCGCACCAGCCAGGAGGAACTCGGCTTCGCCACCGCCCAGTTCGGCGAGGCGGCTGCCAAGCCCTTCAACGACGCGGTGGAGTACGCGAAGAGCGAGCTGGCGGCGGCTTTCCGGCTGCGTCAGCAGCTGGACGACGCCCGCCCGGAGAACGCCGCGACCCGCCGGCGGATGCTCGACGAAATCGTCGCGCGGTGTACGGCCGCCAACCGGCGACTGGACGCGGAGTCCGAGGACTTCGACCGGCTGCGCGCCCTGGAGCAGAACGCGCAGCAGGCTCTCGCCACCGCCGGAGCCGCCTACACCGATCTCAGCGGACGCGCCGTCACGGCGGAGGCCACGCTCGGCATGATGCGTGAGCGGTACGCCGCCTCCGCCGCCGCGCCCGTCGCGAGCAATGTCGAGCAGGCCACGGACCGGCTGGTCTTCGCGAAGACCGGTCTCGACCGGGCAGGCCAGGCGGTCGACGCGTCCGACATGGGCGCGGCCGCCGTGCAGATACGGGCCGCGGAGGGTGCCGTCGCGCAGGCGAGGAGGCTCATCGAGTCCGTGGACCGGCGCGCGCAGGAGCTCGCGGAGGCGGCCGGCAAGCTGCCCGGCGCGCTCATCGGGACGGACACGGAGCTGGCCGAGGCGCGTGGGCTGCTGAAGGGCACCTCGGAAGGGGTCTCGACGGGCGACCTCCAGGGGCGTATCGCGCGGGCCGCGAAGGTGGCCGCGGAGATACGCGGGGAGCAGGAGGCGGGTTCGTACGACCCGATCGACGCGCTGCGCCGGGTCGAGGAGGCGGATGCCGCGCTCGACGAGGCACTGGCGGGGGCGCGCGAGAACGAGCAGGGGGCGCGGCGGGCCCGTGCACTGCTCGATCAGGCGATGCTCGGCGCGCGTTCCACGATCGGTGCGGCCGCCGACTACATCACCACGCATCGCGGAGTGGTCGGCAGCGAGGCACGGACGCGGCTGGCGGAGGCGGAGCGGCGGCTGGAGCGGGCGGTTGAGCCGGCCGGGTCGGGTGGTTCCGGGGACTCGGGCGGCTCGGGTGGTTCCGGTGATCCGCGGGGCGCGCTGGCCGAGGCGCAGCAGGCGGACGCTCAGGCGCGGCGGGCGCAGAACCTGGCCGAAGAAGACGTGCGGGCATATGGGAACCCCTTCGGGCCGGGCGGTGTACAAGGAGCAGGAAATGCGAGGGGCGGTCTCGGGGGCGCGGTGCTCGGCGGGATCATCCTCGGCGGACTGTCCGACGGCGGAGGAAGGAGCGGGGGTTATGGCGGGGGTTCGGGAGGGGAAGGTGGAGGGGGCTCCGGAGGCGGCGGCTTCGGCGGCGGGCCCGCCCGTTTCGGCGGCGGGGGCACCCGCGGCCGCCTCGGGGACGGCCGCTTCTGACACGACTCCCCATACGCGCGACGGGCGCGACGGGCGCCTCCCAGCCGGGGCAGCCGCACCGTCCTCCTTACTACCCGGCTTACTGCCCGGCTTGCTGACCGCTCTGCTGTTCGCCTTACTGTCCGCCCTGTCAGAACATGCTGAGCAGCTGCTCGACGGTGGGCTCGGCCATCGAGTCACCGTCGGGCAAGGGGAGTTCGAACCAGACCGTCTTGCCACGTGGGGTCCGGCGCGAGCCCCAGGCCGCGCTCAGCAGTCCGACGAGCTGCAGTCCTCGGCCGCCCTCGTCGGTGTCGCGGGCCCGTCGGCGCCTGGGCTGCACGAGGCCGGCGTCCCACACTTCGCAGACAAGGGTGCGGTCGCGCAGCAGGCGCAGCCGAATTTCGTCCTCGCCGTACCGCAGGGCGTTGGTGACCAGTTCGCTGACGAGCAGCTCGACCGTGTCCACCAGCCCTTCGAGGCCCCAGGTGATCAGCTGGGCGCGGGCCAGCTCGCGGGCCCGCCCCACAGAGCGGGGCTCACGCGGCAGCCGCCAGTCGCCGACCGCCTCCGTGGGCAGCCCCTGGACGCGGGCCATGAGCAGGGCGATGTCGTCCTCGCCGTGCCGGGTGTCGAGAGTGTTCAGCACATGGTCACAGACGTCTTCCAGGGAACGCGAGGGGTCGGCGCGCAGCGCTGTCGTCGAGGGGTGGTGGCCGGGCGCCGGGCGGGAGGGATCGGTGAGCGCGGTCCGGAAGGCGCGCAGGCCCTCGTCGAGCGGGTGGTCCCGGGATTCGACGAGCCCGTCGGTGTAGAGCGCGAGGAGGGCGCCCTCCGGAAGCTCGACCTCCACCTCCTCGAAGGGCTCGCCGCCCACGCCGAGCGGCATCCCCGGCGGCACGTCGAGCAGCAGCGCCTCCTCCCCCGGTTCGACGAGGACGGGCGGCAGATGGCCGGCGTTGGCGAAGGTGCAGCGTCGGGTGACCGGGTCGTAGACGGCGTAGACACAGGTCGCGAGATAGACCTCGGAGAGGTCGGCGTCGCGGGACTTGTGGGCGACACGGGAGGCCTGCTGGGCGCCGCTGGGGCTGCCGAGGCCGCGGGCGATCTCGTCGAGCGCGGAGAGTACTTCCGCGGGCTCCAGGTCCAGCAGCGCCAAGGTCCGTACCGCAGTGCGCAGTTCACCCATGGCGACGGCGGCCCGCAGACCGCGGCCCATCACATCGCCCACGACCAGGGCGGTGCGGTGGCCGGGCAGTTCAATGACGTCGAACCAGTCTCCGCCGACCTCGGTGGCCGTATTGCCCGGGAGATAGCGGCAGGCGATGTCGAGTCCTGCGGCCTCCGGGTCGCCGGGCGGGAGCAGGCTGCGCTGGAGGATGAGCGCCCGCTCGTGCTCCCTGCGGTAGAGCCGGGCGTTGTCGATACAGACCGCGGCGCGGGCGGCGAGCTCGGTGGCGAGCGCCCGGTCCCGTTCACCGAAGGGCTCGCTGCCCTTCGTACGGGAGAACTGCACAAGCCCGACGACGGTGTCGTGCGCCACCATCGGCACCGCGAGCGTGGATTGGACGAGGGTGCCTTCCTCGCCCGGGATCGACTGGACCCGGGCGGTGCGCAGTGCGCTCGCGCAGGGCGAGTTGAAGGGATAGCGGTGGACCTCGCCGACGGCGGTCGGGGTGCTGCCCTCGGACCTGCAGCCGGGGGTGGTCACCAGCGGGGCGTCGGAGACGGCGCTGGCGAAGGCGACCCGGCGCAGCTCGGCACTGCCGTCGGCCCGTCCGGGCGGGGCCTCGTCGCCGGTGAGGAGTCCCAGGTAGAGGTCGACCGAGGCGAGGTCGCAGAAGCCGGGGACGGCGACGTCGAGCAGTTCGCGGGCGGTGGTCTCCAGGTCGAGGGAGTTGCCGATGCGGGCGCTCGCCTCATTGAGGAGCGCGAGATTGCGCCGGGCGCTCGCGGCCTCGCGGGCGGCGATTTGGCGGCGGGTGACATCGGTGCCCAGTCCGGCGACACCGATGGGGTGACCGGATCCGCTGTGCACCCGGTAGAGATTGATCGACCAGTGCCTGCGGTCCGCGCTGCCCGGGGGGCTCCCGACAATCTGGAGGTCGATGGCGGATTCGCCGGTCTCCAGTACGCGGCGCAGGGAGGCGTTCATCCGCTCCGCCTCGGGGCGGGAGAGATAGTCATGGACGGTGCGCCCGCGGTGGTCGTCGGCGGAGCCCCCGAACACGGTGGCGAAGCGCTGGTTGGCGCGCTGCACCGTGAGATCCGTACCGAAGAGGAGGAAGCCAAAAGGAGATTGGCCGAAAATGGCCTGCGAAGCGGCGAGATCAGTTTCGATCCGGCGCAGCGCGCGGACGTCGACGACGATGCAGAGTGCAGCCCTGTCGCCACGCTCCGTCTCGCTCGGCATCACATAGACCTCGGCTATGCCGTGCGCGCCGCCCCGACCCGGCATACGGAAAGGGACCAGGCCGGTCCACTCCTTGCCGTCGAGTATCTCGGCCACCTTCCGGTGGCCGCGCGGGCGCAGCTCTGCCGGCATGAAGACCTCGATCGGGTCCTTGCCCCTGACCTCGTCAGGGGTGATGCCGAAGAGGTCGACGGCACGCCGACTCCACTGGTCGACCAGCCCGTCGGGGCCGATCGAGAAAGAGGCAACCTTGATGTAGTCATAGATCGAGCCAGGCGGGCTGCTCTGCCATACGACACCACTCGCCGTCTCAGGTATCTCGCTCACGCGACCGTCCCCTCCAGCTCACCGCACCGGACCGGCCATGACCGCAGTATTCAGCACTACGGCTCCGACCGACACGGCGTTCACGATCACAGCACGGTCTCGTTCATTTTCGGCCGAGTCCGAACCGGCCGGAACCGTCTCCGACGTGATCGTTGTCCCCTCACACTTCTAACCAGTGAGGGCCAGCTCGAACCACACGGTCTTGCCGCTTCTGCCCCGCCGCGTTCCCCAGCGGCGGGCCGTACAAGCCACCAGTTGCAGACCGCGACCGCCCTCCTCATCGAGCTCCGCACTGCGTTCGGTGGGGGGATCCGGAAGCGGGTCGGAGACTTCCACACGCAGGGTGGGGGCACTGGCGCCCGGTTCCGGCCGGACCAGCCGGACGCCGATCGGGCCCGATGCGTACCGCAGGGAGTTGGTCACCAGCTCACTGACCAGCAGCACGGTCACATCACCGATCACCGAATCCAGTCCCCAGGCGCGAAGAGTGTCGCGGACAACGTGGCGGGCGGTGCGCACGGCGTCGGCCTCGGCAGGAAAGGTCCACTCGGCGCATTCGCCTTCAGTGTCGATCACGCCGCCCACTTCCCGGACCAGCAGCAGACCCAGCAGACCCAGCAGACTCATGCCCTATTTCGGGGGTTTAATCAGCACATACCCGATATTTGGTGCAAGGTATCCCCGTCGCAGCATCAATGGGCGCACCGTGGCACGAACGGGCGTACGAGTCGGCCGCGTGCGCCCACCTCCGCGCCTGGAGAGCCGGTCGGTCCGGATCAGTCGACGAACTGGTGGTCCGTCATGGTCGGGCCGGGCCTTGGCTCAGCCGGTTTCCACGAAGCTGACATGCCGAGCCGAAAACACGTCAGCCCTCAGCCCTCAGCCCTCGGCCGACGAGGCTCAGTCCAGTTCACCCGACGCCTTGAGCTCATCGAAGAGCAGTTGATCGACCGGAGGGACCTGGGTCCGGTCGAGGTAGGACAGCCAGGCGATCTCTTCGATCTCACTGCTGGCCGTCAGCGTGCCCCGGTAGTCACCGGCATAGCAGCTCATGCGCACAACGACACCGTCCGAATGACCGTGAGCCTGGGCTTCGTAGGTGCCCACATGTGACACGGTCGCCGGAAGGACGGCCACGGCCAGTTCCTCTTCGACCTCACGGAGCAGGGTCTGCAGATCACTCTCGCCACCTTCCCGCTTCCCGCCGGGGATGTAGTAGACGTCCTTACCCCGGGAGCGCGCACAGAGGATCCTGCCGTTCTCCACCCGCACCCACGCCACCGTGTCGATCAAGACCGACATCCTCTGCCCTCACTCATACGGAACCTGATCACTGGACCCTACCCGCACGAAGTCCGGCTGAAGAGGGCAGTGGAATGGGCCGCCACACCACGGCTAGCGAGTGGTCTGACCTATACGCTCGACCCAGTAGAGCTGCTTGTGCCCGCGACCGTCGAGGGTGTCCGCGATCTGCTGCGCCTCGTCCCTGGTGGCGTACCTGCCGACGCGATAGCGGTTCCCGTTGTCGTCCTGCCGTATGACGAGCCAGGGGAGCACAGGGCCATTGTCGTTCATCGCGCCCCTCCCCGGGTCGGCCTGCAGGTCTGTAACGATCGCCAGGAAACCGCACTACGCATATGCCCGAGCCTACGCCTGACCTTTACTGAGCGGATACGTGTTTTCACAAAGAGATATGAGAGGGGGGCGTATCCGGCCGGATACGCCCCCCTCTCACTGCCCGTCGCCTCGACTCTGCTCAGTCCGTGGGCTCCGTGGGCACCGTGGGCACCACACTCAATAGGGGCATCGCACGCACCGTGGGCACCGGCATCAGCACCGGACCACTGGCCGCCGGATCCTTGCGGCAGACATCCCCGCACTCGGAGTCCAGCGAGCAGCACAGTGAGCAGATCGGTCCTGACTGGACCGGGCAGTCGGCGATGTCCGGGAGCTCGTACGCCGTCTCGCACACGGAGCAGGTGTGGGTGGCGGTGATGTCCTCGATCTCGGCCTCGGGTCCGTTCACCGGGTTCGGCCTGGCCAGGTAGTACTTGCCTTTCGTCGCCCAGGCGATCAACGGGCAGAGCACCAGGGAGAGTCCGGCCGCGATAAAGGTCGAGAAGGCCTCGGCGTACCGGCCGAAGAGTCCGAAGAAGGCGAGGATCGAGACGGTTGAGGCGATCACCATCGCACCGAAGCCGGCCGGATTCACCGCGTACAGATAGGCCCGCTTGAACTCGATGTACTTGGGGCTGAGTCCGATCCGCTTATTGATGACAAGATCCGCCGCTACCGCCGCGATCCAGGCGATGCCCACGTTCGAGTAGAAGCCCAGCAGCTTGTTGAGGGCCGCGAACATGTTCATCTCCATCAACGTCAGCGCGATGGCGAGGTTGAGGAAGATGTACCAGACGCGGCCCGGGTGCTTGTGCGTGATGCGGGAGAAGAAATTCGACCAGGAGAGCGAGCCGCTGTAGGCATTGGTCACATTGATCTTGACCTGCGACACGATCACAAAGAGCGCGGCGGCGGGCAGGGCGACCGAGCCGAGCCACGGCTTGAGCGCTTCGATCTGCGGGGCGATCGGCTCCAGGGCATGCGTCTTGCCGACGGCCTCCAGCGCCACGAAGGCGAGAAAGGCGCCGCCGAGCTGCTTGGCCGCCCCGATGATGACCCAGCCGGGTCCGGCGGCGAGCACGGCGAGGTTCCAGCGGCGCTTGTTCGCCTCGGTCTTGGCCGGCATGAAGCGCAGATAGTCGGCCTGTTCGCCGATCTGGGCGATGAGCGAGAGCGCGACGCCCGTACCGAGGCCGAAGCTGATCCAGGAGAAGCCGGAACCGGCTCCTTCCGTACCGCCGAAGGACCCGAACGCGCCCCAGGCGTCCGGGGCTTCGAAGGCCAGCACCACAAAGGGCAGCACCATGCCGATGATCCAGACAGGCTGGGTCCATGCCTGCACCTTCGCCAGCGCGCCCATCCCCCGGAAGACGATCGGGATGACGATCAGCGTGGTGAGCAGATAGCCGATCTCGACCGGCAGTCCAACGGCCTGGTGCATGGCCTGCGCCATGATCGAGCCTTCGAGCGCGAAGAAGATGAAGGTGAACGAGGCGTAGATGAGTGAGGTCAGCGTCGAGCCGAAGTAGCCGAAGCCGGCGCCGCGCGTGACCAGATCCATGTCGAGGCCGTACTTGGCGCAGGCCCGCGCGATCGGTATCCCGGTGAGGAAGATGATCACCGCGGCGGTGAGGATCGAGGCGAGACCGCTGGTGAAGCCGTAGGTGAAGACGATCGAAGCGCCGATCGCGAAGTCCGCGAGATAGGCGATGCCGCCGAGTGCGGTGCCCGCGACCATCGAGGGCGACCAGCGGCGGAAGGAGTGCGGCGCATAGCGGAGGGAGTAGTCCTCGCGGCTCTCGTCGGCGGCGAGTTTCGCGTAACTGCGCCGGGGCGGCGACTGATGCTCCCCCGGCTCCGGCGCCCTGGTGACAGATGTGGCGGTGTCCGTCATCGGTGACTTCCCGTTCGTCGGTCCGTGTGCGGGTTGCGGGTACGGACGGGAAGGTAGGAGCCGGACATGACAGTCCGTCGCAGTGGGCGATTGCCCGGGCGTTACGGGCGCGGAGCGTGCGTTAACTCGCGGTCACGGAGGCCGGACACACTGTCCGGGTAGCGGTAACCTCCCGGGTCACCTCACTGGCCACATCGTCGGCTCCATCGCGAGTCGCCTGCGGGCCGCCTCCCAACCCGCCTCCCAACCCGCCTCCCAACCCGCCTCGAGGGTCACTTCACCGGCAGGTGGTATGCGATCCGGTAGCGGTCCGCCGGGACGACCACGTCCGCCGTCTCGACCGCCCGCCCCGAGGCGTAGTACGTCCGCTCGACGACCATCACCACATGGCCCGGTACGCCGCCGAGTGCCAGGAGCTCCTCCGCGAGCCCCGGCCGCGCGCCGACCTCCTCCGCCACGTTGTCCACGACGATGTCGATGGCGGCCATCCGCTCGACCACCCCGCAGCCGCCCAGCGGGCCCTCCTCCGGCAGCATCACCGGTGTACGCCCGGTGACTTCGAGGGGCTCCCAGGAGGTGGAGAGCATCATCGCCTCGCCCGCGTCCCGGAAGACATAGCGCGTACGCATCACCCGATCGCCGAGCTGGATGCCGAGCCGGGCCGCGATCTCAGCGCTCGCCCTCTCCTGCTCGCTGCTGGACTCCCAGGTGCCCCGGGCCCCCTCCTCCGCCTGCTCCTGCCGAAAGGGGTTGGCGCCGGACGGCGGTCGGTAGCCGGAGCGGGAGACAGGGCGCGGGACAGGCCGTTCACGGACATACGTACCGGAGCCGGAACGGCCCTCGACCAGGCCCTCCGCCATCAGGACCTTGCGCGCCTCGAGGGCGACGGTGTCCGAGACGCCGTACTCCTCGCGGATCCGCGCCTGCGAAGGGAGACGGGTATGCGGCGGCAGCGAGCCGTTGACGATCTTCTCGCGGAGATCGCTCGCAACGCGCAGATAGGCGGGCTGCTCACCGAATGTCACTGGCCACTCCCAACAGGTTGACAGACAGCAACAGCGTGGCAACCCTGGGTTGCTGACCGCAAGCATGGGCCAAGGTTTCACTCGAAGTGATGATTTGCCTTTACGCAGGGGTTAGCCACGAATATGCCCACCATTTGGCGCCCGCACCCTTGACCTCAATGGTCCAGACCAATACGTTTCCTGGCCATGCGCCGAAACTGCCGAAGATCCCTTGCCAGGGCGGCCGTTGCCGCCTGCTCCCTCTCGCTCCTCGCCGCCCTCGCACCCAGCGCCTCCGCCTCCGCCACCGCCACCGGCTCCGCCCGTGCCTCCGACTCCGCCGACGTCTCCACCCAGGGCGAGCAGCACGCGAGGCCCTCGTACAAACGCGTCGGCTACTTCACCCAATGGGGCGTCTACGGCCGGGACTTCCAGGTCAAGGACATGGACACCAGCGGCCAGGCGGCCAAGCTCACCCACATCAACTACGCCTTCGGCAACGTCGGTTCCGACGGTAGATGCTTCACCGGCAATGTCCCCGGTGAGGCCGACGCCTGGGCCGACTACGCCCGGCCGCTGGACGCCGCCGACTCCGTGGACGGCGTCGCCGACACCGCCGACCAGCCGCTCGCCGGCAACTTCAACCAACTGCGCGAGCTCAAGGCCAAGCACCCCGGCCTCAAGGTGCTCATCTCCCTGGGCGGCTGGAGCTGGTCCACCCACTTCTCGGACGCGGCCCGCACCCCCGCCTCCCGCAAGGCCTTCGTCTCCTCCTGCATCGACCTCTACCTCAAGGGCAATCTGCCGGTCGACGGAGCGCGCGGCGGAGCGGGCGCCGCGGCCGGACTCTTCGACGGCGTCGACATCGACTGGGAGTGGCCGGGCTCGGCGGGCGACACCGACACCGTCTTCCGCCCCGAGGACAAACAGAACTTCACCGCTCTGGTACGGGAGTTCAGGACGCAGCTGGACGCGTACGGCAGGTCCCTCCAGAAGCGCAGGCACTACGAGCTGAGCGCCTTCGTCCCGACCGCACCCGCCAAGATCGACGCGGGCTTCGAGGTCCGCAGGATCATGCGCGATCTCGACTTCGTCAACCTCCAGGGCTACGACTTCCACGGCTCCTGGGAGTCGACCACCGCCCAGCAGTCCGCGCTCTACGCAAAGAACGACTTCAGCGTGGACCAGACCGTCGACGCCTGGCGCGACCGCGGCGCCCCCGCCCGCAAGCTGGTGATGGGCATGCCCTTCTACGGCCAGGGCTGGACGGGCGTGACCGGCGGCGGCGACGGCCTGAACCAGCCCGCCGCGGCGCCCGCACCCGCGACCTGGGCGGCCGGCTACGAGGACTACAAGGCCCTCAGGAAGCTCGCCGACTCGGGGACGTACACGCTCCACCGCGACCGGCGGAACGGCCATGCCTGGCTCTTCGACGGCACCACCCTGTGGACGTACGACGACCCGCAGGTGCTGCGCACCAAGACCTCGTACATCCGTGACCGGGGCCTGGGCGGCGCGATGTTCTGGTCCCTGGACGGGGACACGGCCGACGGCGAGCTGATGACCGCCGTCGACCGCGGGCTCTCCCGCCGCTAGCGCGCGCGGGATTCGGATGGGACCGGTGCCCGGGCTGTCGTTGGCTCAGGAGCCGGTCTCATCCGCCGACGGGATGCCTCCGGACCGTACGGAGCCCTTGAGCTTTCCTTCCGTGACGGCGAAGGCGCAGGTCACCGACCGGTCACCCAGGCGCCAACTGCGTGCGCTCGGCATGTAGTAGTACATCTCCGCCCTGTCCGGCACGGCCGACGCGTCCGCCGCATAGGCGTTGTTGATCTCCGTGCAGCGCTTCTCGGCCACCGGTTCGACCGCCGCCTCGCCGGGCCAGGCGTCGGACTTCTCGAGCTTGAAGGCCCCGGTGACCTCGGCGTCGTGCTCCTTTGCGCAGTCGACGACCCTGACGGTCGCGGTCTCCCTCTCCAGCTCGTCGCCGGGGACGTTGAAGCAGTCGCCCTTGTGCAGGTCGAGCGTGCTGCGCGAGCGCGACGCCTCGTCCATGCCCTTCCGGAAGCCGTCCCAGGCGTCGCCGATCCCGCCGGTGGCGAGTGCGACGAGCACCAGGAGCGTGCTGATCGAGGAGAGCACGATGCCCGCGACCGCCATGCCCTTGCCGCGCTCGCCCTTCCTCTTGATCTGCGAGAGGGCTATCAGCCCGAACACCAGGCCGAGCGGTGGCAGACAGCACACGATGCCGAGCACGAGGGAAGCGATGGACATGCCGTTCACGGACGGTCTGCGGGCGTACTGCGGATACGGCTGCCAGCTTTGGGTGGATGGGTCCACAGGTACGGTACTCCTCGTCGGGATCGTACGAACAGGCGCGCGGATCATACGCGTAGCACGACGGGGACGGAATGTGGACTTCGCAGCACGAGCGGCCGGGCGGAAACGGTGAAGGGGGCGGTGGCCGCGGCGACCCCCCCCACCCCCACACACAGAGAACGGACCTGTGGGAGCTCAGAACAGCAGAGCCCAGGAGTCGATAATTCCAACCTC
>NZ_JBHWWF010000051.1:0-17404 GCF_042736455.1 Streptomyces sp. NPDC060064 | reverse complement strand
TTTTCTTACTACCGGGGCGGGGTTTATTCGGGTTCGCGGGGGGGGTTCGTTTTGTTCTTGTCCCCCCCCGGGGGGGGGGGGTTACGGGTGGGGGGGGGGGGCCCCGGGGCCCCCCCCCCCCTCCCGCTCACTCAGAGACCGGACCTGAGGGAGCTCAGAACTGCAGAGCCCAGGAGTCGATCTTGCCAACGTCCTGCGCCGCGTTGTCACTGACCCGCAGCTTCCAGGTGCCGTTCGCGACCTCCGACGACGCGTTCACCGTGTACGTGGTGATCACGTTGTCCGCGCTGCCGCCGGTCCCGTACGCCTTCAGGTTGTAGACCGTTCCGTCCGGAGCGACCAGGTCTATCTTCAGGTCACCGATGTACGTGTGCTTGATGTCGACCGGCACGCTCAGGTTCGCCGACGCGTTCCCGGTGACCCCGCTGACGGTGACCGGCGACTCGGTAGTGGCGTTGTCGCTGATCGCGTAGTCCGCGGTGTTCTCGAACTTCTTGCCGGGCGGCGGGGTGTCGCCGGTGCCGACGTACAGCAGGCGGTTCGGCGAGCCGGTGCCCGGGCTGCCGACCACGCCGCTCGTGGCGGCGGAGGCCAGGGCCGCGGAGACCTGGGCCGGGGTCGCCGTGTTGTTGGCCGCCAGGTAGAGCGCGGCCGCGCCGGTGACGTGCGGCGTCGCCATCGAGGTGCCCGAGATGGTGTTGGTCGCGGTGTCGCTGGTGTTCCAGGCCGAGGTGATCGACGAGCCCGGCGCGAAGATGTCCAGCGCACTGCCGTAGTTGGAGAAGCTGGAGCGGGCGTCGGTGCTGGTCGTGGAGCCGACGGTGATGGCCTCGGCCACGCGCGCGGGCGAGTAGTTGGAGGCGTTCGCTCCGTCGTTGCCCGCCGCGACCGCGTAGGTGACGCCGGAGGCGATGGAGTTGCGCACCGCGGTGTCGAGGGCGGTGTCGATGCCGCCGCCCAGGCTCATATTGGCGACGGCCGGCTTGACGGCGTTCTGCGTCACCCAGTCGATGCCGGCGACGACCTGCGCGGTCGTGCCCGAGCCCGAGTTGTCGAGCACACGGACGCCGACGACCTTGGCCTTCTTGGCCACGCCGTACGAGGATCCTGCGACATTGGCGGCGACATGCGTGCCGTGGCCGTTGCCGTCCTGCGCGGTGTTGTCGTTGTCGATGGCGTCATAGCCGTACGACGCCCGGCCGCCGAAGTCACTGTGCGTGATCCGTACACCGGTGTCGATGATGTACGCCGTGACGCCCTCGCCCGCGGTGTCCGGGTAGGTGTAACTCTGGTTCAGCGGGAGGGCCTTCTGGTCGATCCGGTCCAGGCCCCAGGACGGCGGGCTGGGCTGGGTGCCGGTCGCCTTGAAGACGCGGTTCTGCACCACGGACTCAACAGCCGGGTCCGCGGCGAACTTCTTGGCCTGCGCCTCGGACAGCTCGACGGCGTAGCCGTTCAGCGCGGCGTCGTACGTCTTCTTGATCTTCGCGCCGTACTCCTGCGCAAGTGCCTTGCCCGCCTTGGAGCCTGCGTCGGGCGCGGACTCGTCGAGGGTGACGATGTAGCTGCCCGCGATGGCTCCGGGAGCGCCGGCGTTCTGGACAACGCCTTCCGGAGCCGCCTCGACCGCGATGGCGGGGAGAGCGGACGCCGTGCCGAGCGCGAGCGCGGCGACGGCCATGGCGCTTGCCGCAGCGAGTCTTCGCCGCGAGTTACGCATCACAGACATGTGAGGGGTCCTCCTCATTGGTGGTGCGCTGCTGTGGGGGATTGCGACAGGAGCATGACAACGAATCGCAGCTGAATCCGCAGTGTCCTCGTCTCGCCTGCCGAGCGAAAGATTGGCCGATCCATAGGAATCCCACAAGAGTCAGGAGGGCGACTTAGCACTTGCGCAACACAACTGCCATGCTGACGAATCATGACCTCGTATCACTGCCCCGACTGCGATACCGTCTCCCCCGTCGAGGCGGCCGGCTGGTGCTGCCCCGACTGCCGCGGCCCGTGGGACCTGGACTTCACCGCCTCGCCCGTCGACCTGAACTCCCTTCCGGGCCGGGTCAATTCACTGTGGCGGTACGAGGAGGCGCTGCCGCTCTCCGCGCCCGCCGCCACCTCACTCGGCGAGGGCCGCACCCCACTCGTCCCGCTCACCGCCACCGTCTCCGCCAAGCTCGACTTCCTGATGCCGACGCTCTCCTTCAAGGACCGCGGCGCGGTGATGCTGGCGGAGCTCGCCCGGGGGCTCTCTCCCCGGCGCGTGATCGCGGACAGCAGCGGTAACGCGGGCACGGCTGTCGCCGCGTACTGCGCACGGGCGGGTCTCGACTGCACGGTGTACGTCCCCGAGGCCACCTCCGCCAAGAAGGTGGAGCAGATCCGGGCGCACGGCGCGCACCTCGAACTCGTCCCGGGCGACCGCGAAGCCACCGCCGTGGCCGCCCGCGCCGCCGCCGGAGCACCCGGCACCTTCTACGCGAGCCACGTCTACAACCCGTACTTCCTGCACGGCACGAAGACCTACGTCTACGAGCTGTGGGAGGAGCTCGGCGGCCGGCTCCCCGAGGCGATCGTCGTCCCCGTCGGCAACGGCACTCTCCTCCTCGGCGCGTCCCTCGCCCTCGCCGAACTCCACACGCACGGACTGATCTCCGAGCGCCCCGCCCTGATCGCCGTCCAGGCCGAGGCCGTCTCCCCGCTGGCAACGGCCTTCCACGCCGGCGCCGAAGAACTCCTCGACGAGGAGGTGGAGTTCAAGCCCACGCTCGCCGAGGGCATCGCCATCCCGCGTCCGCCGCGCGCCCGCCAGATCCTGCGGGCCGTACGCGAAACCGGCGGGACCTTCCTCACGGTGACGGAGGATCAGATCCGCGCCGCGCAGCTCGATCTGGCCGCCCGCGGTCTGTTCGTCGAGTCGACCGGGGTGGCCTGCTGGGCCGCCGCGGGTGGCTGGACCGACCGCACCGCCGTCGTCCCGCTCTGCGGCGCGGGCCTCAAGACCGGCCTCGCGCCCGGTCAGTCCGTCCAGTAGGTGTCGTGCTTGATGAAGAACTCCGCCCGGTCCTGTGGCGACCACTCGGTGGCGACCTCGGCGACCTTCTCGAAGTACTCCTCGCGCGGCGCGCCCGGCGTGAACAGCAGCAGCATCGAGGCGGGCGCGTCCGAGTCGTTGCGGAAGGCATGCAGCCCGCCCTGCGGCACGTAGAGGAAGTCGCCTGCCGTTCCGTCGATCCAGCTGTCGCCGTTGTAGAGCCGGACCGTCCCCTCGATGATGAAGAACGACTCCGAGATCGACTTGTGGAAGTGCGTCTTCGGGCCGCCCGCCTTCGGGGCCATGTCCATCCGGTAGAGCCCGAACTCCCCGCCGGTTGACCGGGTGGTGGCCAGATAGTGCGTACGGCTCCCGTTCCTCGACCGCAGATTCGCGGGCGTGTCCGCCGGCCGGAACTCCGCGGTGATCTCGCCCTTGCCGTCCAGGTACTTCGGGTCCGGGTACGACATGCCGCTCTCCCTCTCCTCGCTGCCGGCCGTTCGCTGCCGGCCGTTCACCCCGCACGTCCTGCGCCGCTCGGCCCGGCCGCACATACGGCCCTCGGACGAGTCTCTCGCGCAAGCCACACGTGCCTGACCATCCTGCCTGGTCACACTTCCCAGCCGTATTCGTACGGCATGGCCGGTTCCCTGCGCCGTGGGGTTGGATGAGCGCGTGACCGTACACGATGTTGCCCGGCAGCTGCCCGGGATATCCGCCGTCCGCGACCTGTGCCGTTCGATGGCGATGCTGGAGGCGATCCTGAGCCCCGAATGGGCCGACCGTTTCTACTCGTTCGACGCGCACTGGTCCGCGTCGGAGGAAATGGCCTCGATGCGGAACGGCTCCGGGGACGAGTACTCCATCGTCTTCTCGGCGGCAGGCGCCTACGTACGCGGCTTCGCCCACGAGTCCCCGATGAGCCCGTACGCCTATGACGGCCCCTGGCCGGGCGTGCTCGACGAGGTGCCTGAGGTCTTCCGGCCGTGCGTGCAGGAGCCGGCGTTCTCGGACGAGGACGGTATGCCGGCAGTGACCGTCTGCCTGTGGCGCGAGGCCGCGGACGACGGGTGGCGGTCGGGGACGATCGAGTTCCCGGACGGCTACGAAGACCCTGACGGCGCACGGGAGTTGTTCTCCGTCCTGGCCGCGGGGACGGCCGAGGCGTATCAGCGGTTCGCCGAGGACTTCTACGAGGCGCCGGTCGATCTGGCGGCCGTACGCCATGTGTACGCGCTGCGTCCGCTGACGTCCGAGGTGATCTCGGCGCTGAATCCGAGGCTGAGTCCGGGCCTCGCACCGGCCGATCTCGCCGAGGACATCGCGTCCATCGGCTATCCACAGGCACTGCCCGCGAGCTGATCCGACGAGCAGAGGGTTCAGTCCGCGGTCAGGGCTCCGCGGCCGGTCGGCGAGTGCGCGCCCTTGCGTGCCGGCTCGCCGCAGTGCGCGCAGATGACCACCGGATCGAGGGTCTCGCCGCACGAGTGCTGCCAGGTCACCGGCGGATCCTCGGGGTTGAGGTGCCGGTCGCCCCACTTCATGAGCGTGAGGAGTACGTCGCCGAGCTCCTGGCCGGCGGGGGTCAGGTGGTACTCGTAGCGCGCCGGGTGTGCGTTGTACTGCTCGCGCCGGACGGCGCCCGCCGCCTCCAGCTTGCGCAGCCGGGCCGTGAGGATGTCGCGGGACGCCCCGGTGTTGCGGACGATCTGGTCGAAGCGGCGGACGCCATGGCTGAGTTCACGTACGGCGAGCAGCGTCCAGCGCTCGCCGACCAGGTCGAGCGCGTCGGCGATGGAGCACTCTCTGGGATGGATGCTCTTCGACATGCGGCTCATCCTAGAGCGGTAAGTTGCGTATTCAATCGTTCCGGACAAGAGCGCGACCACCGCCGCCATCGCTGTCAGAGGCGCTCGATGATCGTGGCGTTGGCCAGCCCTCCCGCCTCGCACATCGTCTGCAGCCCGTACCGCCCGCCGCGGTCCTCCAGGTTGTGCAGCAGGGTCGTCATGATGCGCGCCCCGCTGCCTCCCAGCGGATGGCCGATGGAGATCGCGCCGCCGCGCACATTGAGCCGGTCCGCCTCGACGCCGGTCTCCCGCTGCCAGGCGAGCACCACCGACGCGAACGCCTCGTTCACCTCGTACAGATCGATGTCGCCAGTGGTCAGCCCCGCCCTGGCCAGTACCTTCTCGGTGGCCGGCATGATCGCCGTGAGCATCAGCAGCGGATCGTCCCCGGCAACCGCGAACGAGTGGAACCGCGCGCGTGGCCGCAGCCCGAGCCGCTCCGCCACATCGGCACCCATGATCAGCAGTGCCGCCGCGCCGTCGTTGACCGGCGAGCTGTTGCCCGCCGTGACGCGCCAGCCGATCTCAGGGAACCGCTCTTCCATGGCCGGGTCGTAGTACGCGGGCTTGAGCGCCGCGAGCGCCTCGGTCGATGTGCCGGGCCGTACGTTCTCGTCCCGCTGCCCGGTCCAGGCGACCTCCCGGTCGAACTCCCCGCGCTCCCAGGCACCCGCGGCACGCCGGTGCGACTCCAGCGCGAAGGCGTCCAGCTCTTCCCGCGAGATCTTCCAGCGCGCCGCGATCAGCTCCGCGCTGATCCCCTGGCCGACCAGCCCCTGCGGATACCGCTCGCCGAGCCGCCGCCCGAACGGGTCGCTGCCCGGCAGCACATTGGAGCCCATCGGCACCCGGGACATCGACTCGACGCCGCAGGCGATCGCGATGTCGTAGGCCCCGCTGATCACACCCTGCGCCGCGATGTGCGCGGCCTGCTGGGACGAGCCGCACTGCCGGTCCACGGTCATGCCCGGCACGCTCTCGGGGAAGCCGGCGGCCAGCACCGCATGGCGGGTGATGTTGAGCGACTGGTCCCCGACCTGGGTCACGCAGCCGCCGATGACGTCGTCGACGAGTACGGGATCGATCCCGGCCCGCTCGACGAGCGCCGCGAGTGTGCGGGCGAGCAGGTCCACGGGGCGCTCGTCGTGCAGCGCTCCTCCCGGCTTGCCCTTGCCCATGGGCGTACGAACCGCCTCGGCGATCACCGCGTCCCGCATCACGACAGCCTCCCCAGTTCCGGCGTCAGTCTGATTTTCAAACCGACTAACCCAACCCTGCCGCGCGAGGAGAGGGTTGTCAATTCCAACTGATGATTGCTGTCGTCGCCGTACGGCTGTTCAGCGACTGCGCAGAGCGCCCGCCGTGCTGCCCGTCCGCTCACGCAGCAGGATCCGCAGGGTGTTCGCGTGCTCGTAGCCGACCTTGCGGGCGATGGAGTCCAGAGACATGTCGGTCGTCCGCAGCAGGTGCGAGGCCTGTTCGACCCGCAGGTCCTGGACGAAGCGCACGGGGGACGTGCCGAGTACGCGGCGTACGGTCCGCTGGAGAGTGCGTTCGCTCACCCCCACCGAACGCGCCGCAGCACTGACGCTGATCGGCTCCTCCAGATGCAGCCTGGCCCAGCGTTCGAAGGCGGCGACGACCGGATCGCTCTGGGCGAGCGCGCTCGGGATGGTGTACGCCGACTGGGACGGCCGTTCGTCGACGACCAGATAGCGGGCGACAAGATCGGCCAGCGCCGGGCTGCTCATCCGGACGACCGCCAGCGCGAGGTCGACGTGCCCGAAGGCCGCGCCGGCCGTCGTCACGCCGTCCGACGCGGTCACCATCCGGGTCTCGTCGACGGTGACCGCCGGATAACGCTTCCGGAAGACCGGCGCCAGCCACCAGCTGGTGGTCGCCTTCCGCCCGTCGAGCACGCCCGCCTCGGCCAGCAGAAAGGTGCCCGTACAGGCCGAGGCGACGGGTGTGCCGCGCCCGCGCGCATCGGCCACGAGACTCCGTACGGCTGCCGATGCGGGTCCCGAGACATGAGCGAGAAGCACATCGGGCCGCCGCTCGGCGAGGGCCGGCACGATCAGCAGGTCCGCCCGCTCCGCCCCGGCCGCCGGCTCGGTGGTGACGAGGTGGCCCGCGCCGGTGCGGACCCGGCGGCGGAAACCGACGGTCCTCACCCGCCAGGCGGGCGGCGGCAGGGGAAGTTCGTCCCGCATCGCGTTGGCCCCGTCGAGCACATCGAGGATCGCCGAGAGCCCCGAGTCGAATACGCCGTCGTACGCCAGCACTGCCACATCCATGGCGGAAACAGTATCGGACACGCCGTTTACGCCACTGGAAAGGCCCTGATCGCGGCCATAGCTTTGCGGACGTCCCGCTTGATCGGGACGCCGACGACGACGTACGGAGTGACACGCGATGAACATCGGACTGCTGGCCAGGATCGAAGCCAAGCCGGAGTACGCCGACGAGGTCGAGGCCCTGTTGCGCGGGGCGCTGCAGCTCGCCCGCGACGAGGAGAACACGGTCACCTGGTTCGCGTTCCGGGAGAGCGCCACGGTCTTCGGGGTCTTCGACACGTTCGAGAGCGAGGAGGGACGGGCCGGACATCTGCAGGGCCGGATCGCCGCGGCGCTGATGGAAGCGGCGGAGACGATGCTGAGCTCGGCCCCTGACATCCGCCCTGTGGACCTGCTGGCAGCCAAGCTCCCCTGACCCGCAACGCACGGTGCCCGCGGACCACGTGATGCGCGGCCCGCGGGCACCTTGCCCACACCACCACCGAGGAGACCGAGGATGACCCGGCCCACCAGCCCACCGTCCGCAGACGCCACTGCCGCGCGCCACTCACGTACCCACACCTGGGCACCGCCGACCAGCTACGCCGACGCCGGCCCGCACTCAGGCCTCGAACTGCTCCGGCGCAGCCTCGATGGCCACTACCCGCAAGCGCCGATCTGCGGGACTCTCGGCTTCCGCCTCGTGGAGGCCGACGAGGGCCGCGCCGTCTTCGAGGGCGAGCCCGGGGAGCACCTGCTCAACCCGATGGGCAGCGTCCACGGCGGTTTTCTGGCCACACTGCTCGACTCGGCCCTCGGCAGCGCGGTCATGACGACGCTGCCGCCCGGCCGCGCGTACACCACCATCCAGCTCGGGGTGAATCTTGTGCGCCCGGTGTTCGCCGACACGCAGACCCTGCGCTGTGAAGGCGCTGTCCTCCACGTCGGCCGTACGACGGCGACCGCCGAGGCACGGGTGGTCGGCGCCACGGACGCCAAGCTGTACGCGCATGCCACCACGACCTGCGCGGTCTTCACCTGGCGGGACACGGCCTGAACGCGGAGGATCCAGCACATGAAGCGGACGACGGTCGTCAACCTCAAGGGCCATCGCGACGACCCCGACTACGCGGACGTCGTGTACGTGGGCCGCGCCATGCACCGCGGCGGCCGGCACCTCGACGGCTCCCCCTGGCGAGCCCGTTCCGCCCCGGCCCCGACGGCACCCGCCAAGAGGTCCTCGAGAAGTACCGCACCCACCTGCTGTCCCGCCCGGACCTCCTCGCGCTCCTCCCCGCCCTGCGCGGCCACAGACTCGGCTGCTGGTGCGCACCGGAACGCTGCCACGCCGAGGTCATCGCGGAACTGGCGGACGAGACCGGCGGCCCCTAGGAACGCGAAGCATTCCAAAGAGCCTGCCGGCGAAGAGCCTGCCGCCTATGTGGACAGCCCCCGTTCTGTGGGCCGTCGGTGGCAAAGCGGCCCACGCCCCCTTGCGCCTGCCGTCGGACTCCCACACCGCGCTGAACAATCGCCATGGTCAAGGCGTATGGACGCGTATCAGTGGACTGAGGGGAACGACCGATGGACAGAGCGGGACATCCGGATCGCAGAGCTCTGCTCGTCGGCGGACTCGGGGTCGCCACGGTCACGCTTGCGGGGTGCTCGTCGACGAGCGCCGCTCCGTCGGCGACCAGCGCTCCGCCGGAAGCGCGGCCGGCCACGCCCGCCGCGGCATTCGCGAGACTGATGGAGGGCAACAAGCGCTGGGTGAGCGGAGATCTTCAACACCCCGACCGGGATCCGAACCGGCGCCAGTTCGTATCCGGGAAGCAGGAACCCTTCGGGGCGATCCTCTCCTGCATCGACTCCCGGGTGCCGCCTGAACTCCTCTTCGACACCGGGCTGGGCGACCTTTACGTGATGCGCACGGGAGGGGAGGCGGTCGGCCCGGTGGTCACGGGTTCCGTGGAGTACGGGCCCATGACGAGTGGCACTCCGCTCATCGTGGTCCTCGGGCATCAGCGTTGCGGCGCCGTCGAGGCGGCGTACAAGTCCATCCGTGACGGCAAACCGCTGCCCGGCAACCTGGAGGCGATCGCCAAGGCTCTGCGGCCGGCGTACGAGCAGACAGTCCGGGAAGGCGGTGCCGACCCGGTCGAGACCATGGCCCGTGCCCAGGTCAGGCTGACCGCGGACGACCTGCGCTCCAACGAGGACCTGGCCCCGCTCGTGGGAAAGGGCGCCCTTGCCGTGGTCGGCGCCTACTACTCGCTCGACACCGGCAAGGTGGAAGTCCTGACCGGCGCGCCTTCCTGACCGGTCGGACGAGACGGATGTGCGTTGTCAGGCCGATCAGCACGGGAATGCGGAAAGGGTCGGGCTCAACGGAGCCCGGCCCTTTCTGACCGATCACACGTTGAAGCGGAACTCCACCACGTCGCCGTCCTGCATCACGTAGTCCTTGCCCTCCATGCGCGCCTTGCCCTTCGCGCGGGACTCCGCCACCGAGCCCGTCTCGACCAGGTCCTCGAAGGAGATGACCTCGGCCTTGATGAAGCCCTTCTGGAAGTCGGTGTGGATCACACCGGCCGCCTCGGGAGCCGTCGCGCCCTTCTTGATCGTCCAGGCGCGGGTCTCCTTCGGGCCCGCCGTCAGATACGTCTGCAGGCCGAGCGTGTCGAAGCCGACGCGACCCAGCACCGCCAGGCCCGGCTCCTCCTGGCCCATCGACTGGAGGAGCTCCAGCGCCTCGTCGTCGTCGAGCTCGATCAGCTCGGACTCGATCTTGGCGTTGAGGAAGATCGCCTCGGCCGGGGCGACCAGCGCGCGCTGCTCGTTCTTGAAGTCCTCGTCGACCAGCTCGTCCTCGTCCACGTTGAAGACGTAGAGGAACGGCTTGGTGGTGAGGAGGTGCAGCTCGTGCAGGAGGCGGCCCTTCTCCGTGCCCGCCGTGATGCCCGCGGCGAAGAGCGTCGTGCCCGCCTCGAGGAGCTTCTGCGCCTCCTCGACCGCCGCCAGGACCGCGACCTTCTCCTTCTGGAGGCGGGACTCCTTCGTCAGACGCGGCACAGCCTTCTCGACGGACTGCAGGTCGGCGAGGATCAGCTCGGTGTTGATCGTCTCGATGTCGTCCTTCGGCGAGACCTTGCCGTCGACGTGCACGACGTTCTCGTCCTTGAAGGCGCGGATGACCTGGCAGATCGCGTCGGACTCACGGATGTTCGCCAGGAACTTGTTGCCCAGGCCCTCTCCCTCGCTCGCGCCGCGCACGATGCCGGCGATGTCGACGAAGTCGACCGTGGCCGGGAGGATCCGCTGCGAGCCGAAGATCTCGGCGAGCTTGGCGAGGCGGGCGTCCGGGACGCCGACGACGCCGACGTTCGGCTCGATCGTGGCGAACGGGTAGTTGGCCGCCAGCACGTCGTTCTTGGTCAGGGCGTTGAACAGGGTCGACTTGCCGACATTCGGCAGACCGACGATTCCGATCGTGAGCGACACGTTGGCGACTTCCTGGAGTAAGGACTGGCAGATGGCCGTACGGCCCGGAGGCGGGCCGATTCCCCAGTTTACGGGCGGGTCGAGCCGGGCAGCGACGGCAGTCGGGAGTCGAACTCAACGCCAAGGTCGGCCAAAGGGCGTGTCCCGTGCCTGATTCCTCCCACATCGCGACCTACGTTGTCCGGGTGGAGCAGCACAGGACAGGTCACCCTCAGCGCCGACAGCGCCCGCAGGCCCCTCTTTCCCAGCAAGCCCCTCTCTCCCCACAGGGCGCGCTCGCCGAGGGCGCCCCCGCCGTGTACCGGGTGGCGGCACGGCCCGCGCGGCCCGTGCCTCCGGTTGTGCTCGCGCTGCGCAGACTGCCCAAGCCCCGGCTGACCGGGCTCGGCGGCGGGCTGTTCGCCGCCGCGACGATGTTTGCGCTCGGCTTTCTGGACTGGCTGCTCTTCGACGGCTCCGCCGTGGTGTTCGGGCTGCTGTTCCTGCCCGTCAGCGCGCTGACCGCGCTCTGGGTGCGGGAGGCCGACCTGGTCACCGCGCCGATCAGCGTGCCGATCGCCTTCGCGGTCGGCATCGTGCCGATCTCCGGCGGGACCGGGGGCTTCGGCGGGCAGACGATGGCCCTGGTCACCGCGCTCGCGGTGCACGCCGGCTGGCTGTACGGCGGCACGCTGGTCGCCGGGCTCATCACCTGCGTACGGAAGGTGCGGATGATGGGGCGCCGACAGCGGCGCGGGCGGCCGGGCGGCGGCCCCGTCCGGCGCGGCTGAGCCGCGAGGACGGGGTGTGCGCGGAGGCCCATCGCCCGTACCGGATGAGCCGCGAGGACGGGGTGCGCTCTCGCCTGGGCCGACCGAGTCCCGCGTACGGGGTGCGCGGCTCCCGCCTGGACCCGCTGAGCCCCGCGTACGAGGTGCGTGTCTGCGCGCCCGTACCGGCTGAGGTGCCCCGGCCCGGCGGGCTCCCGCCCGTACCGGCTGAGGCCGCCGCCCCGCTACCTGCCCGCCGCCGCCATCGCCGCGCCCACGATCCCCGCGTTGTTCTGCAGTTCCGCCGGGACGATCTCCGCCCTGATGCCCTCGATCAGCGGCACGAATTTGTCCGCCTTACGGCTCACACCGCCGCCGACGATGATCAGCTCCGGCGAGAACAGCATCTCCACATGGGCCAGATACTTCTGCACCCGGTGCGCCCAGCGCTGCCAGCTCAGGCCCTCGTCCTCCTTGACCTTCGTGGAGGCGTGCTTCTCGGCGTCGTGGCCGTGCAGCTCGAGGTGGCCCAGTTCGGTGTTCGGGACCAGCCGGCCGTCGATGAAGACCGCGCTGCCGATGCCCGTACCGAAGGTCAGCAGGATCACCGTCCCCTTGCGGCCGCGGCCCGCCCCGAACGTCATCTCCGCGACGCCCGCCGCGTCCGCGTCGTTCAGGATCGTCACCGGCAGGCCACCGAGGCGCTCGCCGAGCAGCTTCGAGGCGTCCACGTCGACCCAGCCCTTGTCCACATTGGCCGCAGTGCGGGTGACGCCGCTCGTGACGACGCCGGGGAAGGTGATGCCTACCGGGCCCGACCAGCCGAAATTCGCGATCACCTCGGCGACGCCGTCCGCCACGGCTGCGGGCGTCGATGGGTGTGGGGTCAGGACTTTGTGGCGCTCCTGCGCCAGATCGCCGCGCTCAAGGTCCACAGGTGCGCCCTTGATGCCGGATCCGCCGATGTCCACTCCGAACACGTTCATGGACACAACGTTACGGGCAGCGGCTGACGGTCACTTGTCGGACTGCTGATCGGGCCGCTGCTCGGGCCACTGATCGGGTCGCTGCTCGGGTCGCTGCTCGGACTACTTTCCCGACAGCTCCGCCGCCTCCGCGCGCAGATCGCGGCGGAGCTCCTTCGGCAGCGAGAAGGTGATCGACTCCTCGGCCGCCTTGACGATCTCGACATCCTCGAAACCGCGCTGCGACAGCCACTCCAGTACGCCCTCGACCAGGACCTCGGGCACCGAGGCACCGGAAGTGACGCCGACCGTCGAGACGCCGTCCAGCCAGGCCTCTTCGATCTCGGAGGCGTAGTCCACCAGATGCGCGTCGCGCGCGCCCGCGCCCAGCGCCACCTCGACCAGCCGGACGGAGTTCGAGGAGTTCTTGGAGCCGACGACGATGACCAGGTCCGCCTCGGCGCCCATCTGCTTGACCGCGATCTGGCGGTTCTGCGTGGCGTAGCAGATGTCGTCGCTCGGCGGGGAGATCAGCTGCGGGAACTTCGTCTTGAGTGCGTCGACCGTCTCCATCGTCTCGTCGACCGAAAGCGTGGTCTGGGAGAGCCAGACGACCTTCGACTCGTCCCGTACGGAGACGTTCGCGACATCCTCGGGGCCGTCCACGAGCGTGATGTGTTCGGGGGCCTCGCCGGACGTACCGATGACTTCCTCGTGGCCGTCGTGCCCGATCAGCAGGATGTCGTAGTCCTCGTTGGCGAACCGGACGGCTTCCTTGTGGACCTTGGTCACCAGCGGGCAGGTCGCGTCGATGGTCGCGAGCCTGCGCTCGGCGGCCTCCTCGTGGACGACCGGGGCCACGCCGTGCGCCGAGAACATGACGATCGACCCCTCGGGGACCTCCGCCGTCTCCTCGACGAAGATCGCGCCCTTTTTCTCAAGGGTCTGTACGACGTACTTGTTGTGGACGATCTCGTGGCGGACGTAGATCGGCGACCCGTACTGCTCCAGGGCCTTCTCCACGGCGATCACGGCACGGTCCACGCCCGCGCAGTAGCCACGGGGAGCGGCGAGCAGGACGCGTCGGGCAGGAGTCGTAGCAGTCATGCCCCCCATCGTAAGGCCGCGTCGAGAAGGCCAGAGATCACCCTCAGGGGGAAGACTGAGGCGGGACGCGAGCGACGGAGGGACGCGATGGCGGCAGCTGAAGGGTCCGACACGGGGGACGGCACCGACGGCGGGCTGCGGCGCACGCTCGGATTCCGGGATCTCCTCGTCTACGGTCTGCTCTTCATCGCACCCATGGCGCCGGTCGGCGTGTTCGGCACGCTCGACGCGAAGTCGCACGGGGCCGTGGCGCTCGTCTATGTGGTCGCGACGATCGCCATGGCGTTCACCGCCTTCAGTTACGCGCTGATGGTGCGGGTCGCGCCGCAGGCCGGCTCCGTCTACACGTATGCGCGCAAGGGGCTCGGCGATGCGCCGGGGTTCATCGCCGGCTGGATGGCGATGCTCGACTATCTGCTGATCCCGGCCGTCGCGTATCTCTTCTCCGGGATCGCGATGGAGACGCTGGTCCCGGAGGTGGACCGGTGGGTGTGGACCGGGATCGCCGTGGTGGTCACCACGCTGCTGAATCTATGGGGTGTACGGGCGGCGGCCCGGGTCGGCTTCGCGGTGCTGGCCATGGAGATCGTGGTGCTGCTGGTGTTCATGGTGTCGGCCGTCGTGACGCTCGGGCAGGACGGGGCGCGGCGCGACTGGCTGTCGCCGCTGACCGGTGACGCAGGCTTCTCGATGATGGCGGTGTTCAGCGCGGTGTCGGTGGCGGTGCTGTCGTATCTCGGCTTCGACGCGATCGCCTCGTTCGCGGAGGAGGCGACGGGCGGCTCGCCGAAGGTGGCCAGGGCGGTGCTGTTCTGTCTGGCGCTGGCGGGTGGGCTGTTCGTGGCGCAGACGTATCTGGTGGCGCTGCTCGAGCCGCTGTCGTCGGCGGAGCTGGCGGCCGAGCCGGTCAAACAGGGTTCGGCCTTCTACGACGCGGTGGACGCCTCGGTCGGGGGGTGGCTGCACGACCTGGTCGCGGCGAGCAAGGCGATCGGGGCGGCGTTCGCGGCGCTGGCCGGGCAGGCGGCGGCGGGCCGGCTGCTCTTCGCGATGGCGCGGGACCGTCGGCTGCCGCGCGTGCTTTCGCGTACGGATTCGGGTGTGCCACGGCTTGCGCTGCTAATGGCCGCGGCCGTGACGATGGTGGCCGCGGTGTGGGCGGCGCGGCGCGGCGACGGTCTGGATCATTTGGTGTCGGTGGTCGACATCGGCGCCCTGACCGCCTTCACGCTGCTGCACGCGTCGGTGATCGGCTGGTTCGTGGTGAAGCGGAGTGATGGCACCCCCGACTGGTTGCGGCATCTGGTGATGCCGGCGCTGGGCGCGGCGGTGACGGTCGCGGTGATCGTGGCGGCGTCCGGGGCGGCGCAGGTGGTGGGTGTGCTGTGGCTGGGGGTGGGGCTGATCGTGCTCGCGGTGCAGTGGGAGCGGCACGGTTCCGCGGTGTAGCTCGCGCTGAGGGATGTTGTCGTACGCGGCCGATACGCTCGCCCGTATGGCTCTCAACACGTCCGCGGAAGCGCCGCTGCCGGTCGGCGAGGTGTCACGGCTCATCGGAGGGTGGATCGACCGGCTCGGGGCGGTCTGGGTGGAGGGGCAGATCACCCAGCTGTCGCGGCGGCCGGGCGCCGGGGTCGTCTTCATGACGCTGCGCGACCCGTCGTACGACATCTCGGTGGGTGTCACCTGCTTCCGGCAGGTCTTCGACGCGGTCGCGGATGTGGTGGCGGAGGGCGCGCGGGTCGTGGTGCACGCCAAGCCGGAGTGGTACGCGCCGCGGGGGCAGCTGTCACTGCGGGCCGTGGAGATAAGGCCGGTGGGCATCGGTGAACTGCTCGCCCGGCTCGAGCAGCTGAAGCGGACGCTGGGCGCGGAGGGGCTGTTCGCCGTCGAGCGGAAGAAGGCGCTGCCGTTCCTGCCGCACCGGGTGGGGCTGGTGTGCGGGCGTGCGTCCGCTGCCGAACGCGACGTCCTGGAGAACGCCCGGCGGCGGTGGCCGGCCGTCCGCTTCGAGGTGCGCAATGTGGCGGTGCAGGGCGTGCACGCGGTGGCCCAGGTCGTCCAGGCGGTGAAGGAGTTGGACACGCTCCCGGACGTGGACGTGATCATCGTGGCGCGCGGCGGCGGCAGCGTGGAGGATCTGCTGCCGTTCTCGGACGAGCAGCTGGTGCGTGCGGTGTCCGAGTGCCGTACGCCGGTGGTGTCGGCGATCGGGCACGAGCCGGACGCGCCGCTGCTCGACCTGGTGGCCGATCTGCGGGCGTCGACGCCGACGGACGCGGCGAAGAAGGTCGTCCCTGACGTCGGCGAGGAGCTGGACCGGGTGCGGCAGCTGCGGGACCGTGCGCTGCGCACCGTCCGGGGGCTGCTGGACCGGGAGGAGCGGGGTCTGGCCCATGCGCTGGCCCGGCCGTCGATGGAGCACCCGCACCGGATGGTGGACGAGCGCGAGGCGGAGGCCGACGCGCTGGTCGCCCGCAGTCGGCGGGTGCTGGGGCATCTGCTGGACCGGGCGGACTCGGAGCTGGCGCACACCCGGGCGCGGGTGGTCTCGCTGTCCCCGGCGGCGACGCTGGAGCGGGGGTACGCGGTGCTGCAGCGGGCGGACGGATCGGTGGTCCGCTCGCCGGAGGAGGTCGCGGTGGGTGACGAGCTGCGGGCGCGGGTCTCCGAGGGCGAGTTCGCCGTACGGGTCGCGGAGTGAGCGCGGCCGGCGCGTCGGGAACAGCGGCCGGCGCGTCGTGAACAGGCGAACCGTGAGCAGGTGACGGTCGTTGTCCTACCTCACACATAGGGTGGATCGCATGGCTGCCAAGACGGACGAGGCCGCGCTCGGTTACGAGCAGGCGCGGGACGAGCTGATCGAGGTCGTACGCCGCCTGGAGGCCGGCGGCACGACGCTCGAGGAGTCGCTGGCTCTGTGGGAGCGCGGCGAGGAGCTGGCAAAGGTCTGCCGCCACTGGCTGGAGGGCGCCCGCGCGCGGCTCGACGCGGCGCTTTCCGAGGGGAAGGGCGAGGGCACGAGAGAGGGCAAGGCCGCCGAGGCCGCCGAAGACTGAGCAGGTCCGGGGGGCTCCCGGGTGTGAGTCAGGTCACGATGGGCATGTAGTTGAAATTTAATCCACCGGGGTGCGGTTGGAGCGGTCGTAAAGATCCTCTGCACGCCCCCCGGAAGGTACGCCAGCATGACCCTCGCCCTTGACTCCGCCGCCCAGGACCTCCTCTTCCGTGAGGCCCGCACCGCCAACACGTTCACCGACGAGCCGGTGACCGAGGAGCAGGTCCAGGCGATCTACGACCTGGTCAAATTCGGCCCGACCGCCTTCAACCAGAGCCCGCTGCGCGTCGTCCTGGTCCGCTCCGACGAGGCCCGTGAGCGTCTGGTCACGCACATGGCCGAGGGCAACCAGCCGAAGACCGCCACCGCCCCGCTGGTCGCGATCCTCGCCGCCGACAACGAGTTCCACGAGGAGCTCCCGACCCTGTTCCCGCACTTCCCGCAGGCCAAGGACATGTTCTTCGCCGAGCGCCCGGTCCGTGAGCAGGCCGCCGCCCTCAACGCCGCGCTGCAGGCCGCGTACTTCATCGTCGGCGTCCGCGCCGCCGGCCTGGCCGCGGGCCCGATGACCGGCTTCGACTTCGCCGGCGTCCAGAAGGAGTTCCTGGACGGCGACCACACCCCGCTGATGATCGTCAACATCGGCAAGCCCGGCGAGGACGCCTCGTTCCCGCGCTCGCCGCGGCTGTCCTACGACGAGGTCGTCACCACCGTCTGATCCCGCCCAAGCAGAAGGCCGCCCCACCCCCCCCCGGGGGCGGGCGCCGTTTTCAGCAACCGGGTGAGGACATAATAGGCACCAACCCGGGGGGCCACAACCCCCCCCCCACCCGCGGCGCCCGACCCCGGATAACCGGCGTCGAGCCC